>NC_014306.1:4500147-4800157 GCF_000196615.1 Erwinia billingiae Eb661 | reverse complement strand
GGTTCGCAGCAGGGGCCAGGCGGTCAACAGCCCCATCACGATCAGCATGGGTGCCAGAAGCACCCATGCCTGACGCTGCTCACGTTGTGACAAACTGAGCATCGCGACTCCTTAATGCAGACGCTGAGCGCTTTTCGTCACGGCTGCCATACCCGCTTCCGGCGTGACCTGCCCCTGCAATACCTGCTGCAGCTGTTGCTGCAGGGTGTTGGAGAGACGGGAATAATCGGCGGTAATTGGGCGCATCAGCATCACGTCCAGCGCCGGTTTGGCGGCAGCAATTAACGGCTCCTGGCCTTTCTGCACCGCCGGATCGTCATAAGAGGATTTCCAGATTGGCAGGCTCAGACGGGCATATTTATCCTGCACCGGCTGAGACGTCAGGTAGCGAATGTAATCCCAGGACTGATCCGGGTGGCTGCTGGTCTGGGTCACGCCCAGGCCCATCGAGCCATTCATCGCCGCCACCGCACCCGGTTTTTCGGAAGGTGCAGGCACAATCCCAACGTCACCGGCCACTTTGCTCTGCTTCGGATCGTTGGCCATGTTGTACATATAGGTCCAGTTCAGGGCAAACGCCGCATCGCCGTTAGAGAACACCTTACGCACATCCTCTTCCAGATATTCGCGGGAGTTCGGGTTAGTGACTCCTTTATCCAGCGAGGTTTTCATATAATCGACGGCTTTAACCGATCCGGCATCGCTGAAGGTCAGCTTGCCATCTTTATAGAATTGACCACCGAAAGCGGAAACCAGCGTGGTGTAATCACAGACCAGCGCTTCGGCCTGCGACCAGCTCCACACCAGCGGATATTTCACGATGCCTTTCTCTTTCAGGATCTGCGACTGCTCCATCACCTGTGCCCAGGTTTTTGGCGGCTCTTTAATTCCGGCTTTCGCCAGCATCGATTTATTGTAATAAAGGTATTTGGTATCGAGGATCCACGGCATTCCCCACTGTTTGTTATTCCAACTGACGGTACTCCAGGCGCCATCAAAGACTTTCGCCTTTTCATCCGGGGTAATTTTACTGGTGATATCTTTCAGCATATTGAATTTGCTGAATTCAGCGGGCCACATATCGTCAAATAACACCACGTCATAACCATTGCTGCCCGCACCGCGTGCGGCGACGATTTTATCGTGCAGCGCTTCATAAGGGACAAATTCAAGATTAACGCTGACGTCGGGATGGGCTTTTTCAAAATCAGTGGTCATGGCACGCACATCGCTTTCGCTGTAGGCGGCCTGAGACATAAATAAGGCATTAATTTGGGTTTTTGCAGAGGCCATCCCGGAGGCGCTGAGTGCCAGCAGGGTGAGGACATAACCGGTCAAACGGGGGGTGAATCGACGCGTCATACAAACTCTCCAGTTACAGTAAATGAAAAGCGATTGGTCAATCTTTTTTAACAACGGTAAAACGCCTGGCGCCCTTGTAAACTAAAGGGGCCAGGCGATAATTACGAGCACTTTCTTATTTTATTTCTTACAGTTGGCGGGATTCCCATGGTGCTGGCTGACTCGCCGTTCCTGACGCGCCCGCCGCGCATCGAGAGATGAATAGGTGATTTAATTTAAGGACTGTTAACGAGTGGCCCTGAGCGTCGGCAATATTGCTGCGCCCAACGCCCCGGCCGCATCGCCAAGGGCAGAATGCGTAATATGGTTATTTACCGCATATCCGTCTGCGCGGACCAATGCAGAGTCGAGACCTGATTGATAAAGCGGAAGCAGGGCCGCCGCGCTACCGCTTAATACGGTAATATCCGGGCCATACAGCGTCAGCAGCGTATTTAATCCGCGCCCAACGGTATGACCATATTTATACAGAATGTCGGCGACTTTCGGCCTGGCGGCTTTCATTTCGGTTAATACCGCTGGGGTGCTGCCATTCCAGACCAAATCCGGCAGCTCGTTTTCCAGCGCCTGCTGCAAGGCACCGCGCGAAGCGAGCATCTCCCAACAGCCCTGCAAACCGCAATAACACATCACCGGTTCGGAAGAGACCGGAATATGCCCGGCTTCCGGATGCTTGCCGTCAAAACTGCGCAACGGTTCGCCGTTATCCAGCAGCGCGACGCCAATGCCGGTGCCTAATGTCACCATCAGCATGCGCTTGCTGCCGCGGCCTGCGCCTAAATGGTATTCGCCCAGCGCGGCCACCACCGCATCGTTATCAATGGCCACCGGTATCGCCAGCATTTCGCGTAATTGCGCCACCAGCGGGTAACAGGAAAAGCAGGCCAGTGTGTCGTTATTCTCAATAATTTCAGTGGCGTTATTGACCGGGCCACTGGCGCCGATGCCTAAACTTGCCAGCGAAGAGCCGTTCGGCAACAGGCGGCAAATCTTGTCGACCAGCGCCTTGGCCCGCAGCGTTTGCGGCAGGGTAGTAAACCAGGCCGTCGCCACCGTTTCTGATACCACTTCCCGTTCACCGTCCAGCAACACAATGCGTGTCCCGGTGCCACCCATATCGATACCTGCGCGGAGAGGAAGTGTGTGAGTTGTCATATTTTGTCCGTTATTTTTTTGCCGTAGAGGAATTCACCTGGCACCATACCATTGCCGCGGGCAAGCGTAACGGTAAGATGCTGAACCCAGAGCATAGCGCAGAGTAAACGGGTTAATGGCGAGTTTCCTGGCGTGTCCCAGCGCGGACTGCGGGCGTAGGCCACCGGCCCAACGGTGACCACTTCGGTGCCGTTGCTCAGCAAATCCGTGGCCAGCGTTTGCAGCGTGACATCGCTGCCATCGCCAAACAGCACGGCCAGCATGCCTTCACCCGAGGTTTCCATCGGGCCATGTCGGAACTCGCCACCGATAAAGCCTTCTGCACTCACTTTTGATGCTTCTTTGATAATCAATGCCCCGGTTAAGGCGGTGGCAGCATCGGCTCCCATACCCACCAGCGCCACGCGCGGTTTAGCATGGCGGAATAAACGGTCGGTCAGCTGCTGTACCGGATCGCGTTGTTCGATGATCCCCGCCACCTGCGGCAGCACGGCGCGGACCTCTGCCAACAGCGGCTTCTCGTCCTGACCGGTCAGGGCGTACAGCGTCCGGTAGCTGGCGACTAAGGTGTTCAGATAGCTTTTGGCACTGACGGTGGCTTCATCACCACTTTTCAGTTCAACCAGGATATCCGCCTTTTTTGCCAGCAGGCTGGTGATATCGTTGGTGACGCCAATCAGCGTTTTCGGCGTGGCGACGGCATCCAGCACCGCCACCACTTCGCCACTCATCCCGGATTGTGACGTTATCCATAATAAGGTCCCTGGTGTGACCATTTTTGGCATATCAAGTAAGCGACCTGCATCAATCCGCCACACCGGTAAGCCTTGGGCGATCAGCGCCCGTTCGATCGGGATCAACGCATAATCAGACGATCCCATTCCGGCCAGCACAATGCGATCGTACTGGTTGAGATCCAGTGAATTCAGTGTGCCCGGCAGGGCATAGTCGAGCTGGTCGCCAAGGGCGCTGACCTGCTGCGCTAACTCTTTTTCGTAGTCACTGAAACACAATGCCGTCATGGGTCTTATTCTCTTAAAGGTAAACATTCCTGATGTGTTTAAACATATATGCACGAATTCGTGCAGTCAAGGCGAAAATTCGTGCAGCATGATTGTTTTTACCGCGAATAAAGCCCTCTAAAGGTGACAAATTGCACGTTGTGAGTCAGTATATGCATGATAACGTGCAATTACACACCAAGGGAGTGAGGGATGACAGCGGCACAGCGCAGAGCGCAAATAGTAGAAATGATTGCTGAACGGGGCTATCTGAATGCCGCAGAGCTTTCGGAGATCTTCGGCGTGGACAGTTCAACGATCCGCCGCGATCTCTCCTTGCTGGCGAAAACCGGCAAGGTGATGCGCACCCACGGCGGCCTGTTGCCGGTTGAAGCCGAAAGCAATAATGATACGCCGTTTACTGAGCGACTGACGATGAACGCCGCGGCCAAAACCGCGATTGCGCAGTACGCCGCCAGCCTGGTGAAAGATGGCCAGTCGTTGATTCTGGATAACGGTTCAACGGTGTATGCGCTGGCGCTGGCATTGAAGGATAAAAAGAATCTGACGGTGGTCACCAACGACATTTTTACCGCGATGGCGCTGGGCAATTTTCCGGGCATCACCGTGCACGTGGCCGGCGGGCTGATGCTGGATCAGGTTTATACCCTGGTCGGGCAGGAAACCGTCGACAAGATCAACAGCATCCACGTTGACTGGGCGTTTCTGGGATCGGAAGGGGTGCATTTCGACAGCGGCATCACCAATATCAACACCGTCGAAATCCCGGTCAAGCAGGCGATGATCAAGTCTGCCGAGCAAACGGTGGTACTGGTCGACAGCTCCAAAATCGGCTATCGCGCGCTGGCACACGTCTGTCCGTTGAGCGATATCAGCCAGATAGTCACCGAAAATTCCCCAACGCTAAAACAGCGCGCGAAGTACGGTTCGCGGTTGGTTGTGGTCGAGCCGCAGGCATAAAAACGCACGTAGTGACGCAGAAGGGGATGAAATTGCACTAAAATCAGTTCTTTTAGCCGTAAAAGTGAGCCTTTAATGTTGTATCGCCGCTTTGAGAAACTGATCGACATCTTCCAGGATGCACCCGGCGCAACGCCACCCAATAGCGTCTGGGCCTTCTACGTTTACTACCTTCGCCAGGTCTGGCAAAGCTTCGCAATGCTGCTGGTGGTCGGCCTGATTGGCTCGCTGATTGAGGTGGCGCTGTTCCGCTATCTCAGCACCATTATCGATATGGTCAACAGCACGCCGCCGGCCACCTTCTTCAGCGATCACGCGTCGGCACTGATCTGGATGCTGGTGGTGGCGCTGGTGCTGAGGCCGATCTTTATTGGCCTGCACGACCTGCTGGTGCACCAGACCATTAACCCCGGCATGACCAGTATGATCCGCTGGCAGAATCATAACTACGTGCTGCGCCAGAGCCTGAATTTCTTCCAGAATGACTTCGCCGGACGTATCGCGCAGCGCATTATGCAGACCGGCAACGCGCTGCGGGACTCCGCGGTGCAGGCGGTTGATGCCTTGTGGCACGTGCTGATTTACGCCATCACCGCACTGGTGCTGTTTGCCGAAGCCGACTGGCGACTGATGGTGCCGTTGCTGCTGTGGATTGTCGGCTATGTTGTCTGCCTTGCCTACTTTGTGCCGCGGGTGAAATCCCGTTCGGTGGCCTCTTCCGACGCGCGTTCCAAATTAATGGGCACCATCGTGGATGGCTATACCAATATCACCACGCTAAAACTGTTCGCCCACAGCGACCTTGAACGGCAGTATGCCCGCGAGGCGATCGGCGATCAGACCGCTAAAACCCGCGAGCAGGGCCGGATGGTGACCAATATGGATGTGGTGGTCACCACGCTGAACGGCCTGTTGATCGTCGGCACCACCGGTCTGGCGCTGTGGCTGTGGACCCAGTCGTTGATTAGCGTCGGGGCGATTGCGCTGGCCACTGGTCTGGTGATCCGCATTGTGAATATGTCCGGCTGGATCATGTGGGTGGTTAACGGCATTTTCGAGAATATCGGCATGGTGCAGGACGGCCTGCAAACCATCGCCCAGCCGCTCAGCGTGATGGATAAACCGAAAGCCCCGACGCTGAAGGTCCATCGCGGCGAAATTCGCTATGACGAGGTGAACTTCAATTACGGCGGGAGTCGTCGGGTGATCGATAACCTGCAGCTGACCATTCGCCCGGGCGAAAAAATCGGGCTGATTGGGCCTTCCGGCGCCGGTAAATCGACGCTGGTGAACCTGCTGCTGCGCCTGTACGATCTGGACGGTGGCCGCATTGTGATTGATGGTCAGGATATCGCCCAGGTCAGCCAGGAAAGTCTGCGGGCGCAAATCGGCATGATCACTCAGGATACCTCGCTGCTGCACCGATCCATCCGCGACAACCTGCTGTACGGTCGCCCGAATGCCACCGAAGCCGAGCTGGAAAAGGCCATTCACCAGGCGAAAGCGGATGAATTCATCCCAATGCTGTCCGATCCGCAGGGCCGTTACGGGCTGGATGCGCACGTCGGTGAACGCGGCGTGAAGCTGTCTGGCGGCCAGCGACAGCGTATTGCCATCGCCCGCGTGTTGCTGAAAGACGCGCCGGTTCTGATCATGGATGAGGCCACCTCCGCGCTGGATTCGGAAGTGGAAGCGGCGATTCAGGAGAGCCTGGAAACGTTGATGGGTGGAAAAACGGTGATTGCCATCGCGCACCGCCTGTCGACCATTGCCAAAATGGACCGGCTGGTGGTGCTGGAGAAAGGGCGAATTGCCGAAATGGGTACGCATCAGGAACTGCTGGCGCACGGCGGACTGTATGCGCGACTCTGGGCCCATCAAACCGGCGGCTTTGTCGGCGAGGATTAAGCGTAAACGGCCCTGTATTCACAGGGCCGCATACCTCCGGCCTAGCTGGCGGGCTTCAGTTTTTTCAGCTCCAGCGCATAGGCTGTGCCATCCACCATCACCTTCAGATACTTCACATCGGTCCCCACGTCTGCCGTCGCCACATTGGCACTTTTCAGCAGCAGGGCATTGTCATTATTAAAGCCAATCCCCACGGCGGCTTTGCCGTGCCAGTGCTGATGGAAGCAGTTGTCGGCCGCCCCATTTAAGGTGGCCAGCATCGTGGCATCGGTCACCGCGGTGTAGGACTTTTCGAACATAAAACGGATGCCCTTACTGAACCGGCTAAAATCATTGGTTTCAATGATGGCGGTGGTATAGCCGGTATATTTGCCGAGCTTGACGTAAATTTTAATCTTGCCGTTCGAGGAACCGGGCTGGGTCAACACGCGGGTAGCCGGAGAGGAACCCTGACCGACCCAGCTGCTGGTAAAAGAGTTGTCGCCGGTTTTCAGAATAAAGATATCCGCACTGCCTTCCGGCGAGCGTTCAGAATAGCCGGTTTGCGTTTCGCCCTGGCTGCTGTAACCGCAGCTGGCTAACAGGCGAATTCGGGTTTGCACGGTGTTCTGCGACGGGGCCAGTTCACCCAGGTAAAACCAGGTTTCGGCATCCTTGCGGTTATCCATCTTATTGGGCGAGGAGAGATAGTCGTAGCTGAGCGAACCGTTGATCTCAATACCGTGACTTTCGGTATGCACGTTGCCTTTTTCATACGCTGAAATAGACGACCAGGTATCGCCGGTTTCCGAGGTATCCATGCTGGAACCGGCCTGCAGATTGAATTGGGTATTAATAAAGCGGGTGTAATGACATTCAAAAGGATGGGTGCAGGTTTCAAGGTTGAACCCGATGAAAGACCAGTCACCGTTAGAAAGGTTGCCGGGATATTCGCTATGTTCAATCCAGCCATTCCAGATAAAGGATTGCGTGGCACGTTGCAGATCTATGGCCGGTTTTAGCGTACTGCGTTGAATATTAAAGTTGGAGAGTTCGATGGCGGTAATATGGTCCCATTTACCACTCGGATTATTTGACCAGGTGGCATAAATCACCGTGTCGGAACAGTCACGGGCGTACCACTGGTCAATTTTACAATCGAGGGTATCGAGCATACTTAACCCTTTACCGCCCAGATTATAAAACATCATATTGCTGACGCGAATAAACTGACCAGCCTGAATAATGTTTTTATAAAAGCCTTTGGTATTGGGTGTGGCGGCCTTACTTTCACCATCAACGATAATACTGGTGATTTCTGTGTAGCGGGCATTAACGTTAAACATCACCTCGCCGTTCTTTTTATCAGAAATCAGGGTGGTGGCAGGTGAATAGCCAAAGGTGACCAGATCGCCCGCCAGACGAAACCGGGCCACTTCCTTGCCCTGTATATCGAATTTTGACATCAGATATCGCCCTGCCGGGAACTGAATGCCAATGCTGGGGCTGTGTGCTTGCGACCAGTTCCACATGCGTGTTACTGCTTCGGCACTGTCAATGGTTCCGCCGGGGACAGCACCAAAAAATATCACATTCACTTCGCGGAAATTGGTCAGATTCCGCTTCCAGCGTGCTCCCTTGGGCGTGACGATATTAATGCCATAGTCTTCGGCCGTTCTGGTGTCGGTCTTATCATAAATAAACACACCGCCACCGGTTTTGGTGCCGGCGGTATACTCCATAACAATGGCCAGTTCCCCCGGAGTGGTGGGTTCAAGCGCACGTAACGCGTCAATTGTGCCGACCGTGGTGACCGCGGTATTTCCTCCGCTGACGGTGGCGAGCTCCATCACTATTTTGCCAAATTCAATGGCTTTTCCGTCTTTACCCAGTACCGTTAATGTATTGCCATTCGCCTGATCGTAAATTCCATTCTCTGAAGGGGTGTTAGTGGAGCTGTTAGACGGCATATGATGAACCTCTTGTAATTAACGTTAATGACGGGATTCGCTAAGAATTATATCTGAGGCAGGAAGAAAGAGATTATCAGGGCCAGTAATAAATAATTTTATTGGCGTGGCGTACTGCGACTTTAGGCGGGTAATTATGTAATGGAGTTTGTTTGAATTGACTATTTATTTATTTGAGTTAAGTGAATTTGCAGACTTTCCTTAGCGTTATTTTATTTCCTTCAGGCTCTACAACATGTAACCAGAGTAACATTGCGACCCATAAGTTTAGCTAAATTATAAATCGCTATTTATGGAAAATAACCGCCATTGCTGGCAGTTATTTTATTAATGATATTAATTTAATTTATGCGTTACGCCTCATCACCCTGGCGTCGGTAAGGTAATGCTTCCCGCGCTTCTTCTGCCCACTGCGCCACGCCAGCGCGCTCCTGTTGCAGGAAATCGGCCACGGCGTCGCGCAGACCTTCATGCCGCAGATAGTGCCAGGACTCGGTGATCGCCGGTTCAAATCCACGGATCAGCTTGTGTTCACCCTGAGCGCCGGCATCAAAGCGCTGCAAGCCGTGGGCAATGGCATAATCCATTCCCTGATAGAAGCAGGTTTCGAAATGCAGGCGATTAAACTCTTCCAGGCAGCCCCAGTAACGGCCGTACAGCGTATTGCCATCCATCAGGCTGAAGGCCATGGCAGCCGCCAGGCCGTTTTGCGTCGCCAGCACCACGCGGATCGCCTGCGGCATTTTTTCCGCCAGCAGGCTGAAAAAGGCGCGGGTGAGGTAGGGACGCTGGCCGCGCACCGCATAGGTATTGGCATAGCAGGCGTAAACAAAGTCCCAGTGCGATTCGCTCAGCTGGCTGCCGCTCAGCCACTCAAATTCGAATCCCTGGCTGGCAACCAGCTGCCGCTCTTTACGGATCTGCTTACGCTTGCGCGACATCAGCGTATCGAGGAAGTCCTGGAAATCGCGGTAGCCCGGATTATGCCAGTGATACTGCAGGCCGAGGCGTGGCAGCCAGTTGGGTTCCTCCGCCAGCCGATCGTGGGTAAAGGCATTGCCGAAATTGATGTGGGCGCTGTGCATCTGCCGCTGTTGCAGGAAATCCGGAATGCCCTGCAGCAGTTTGCTGGCCGCGTCGGCCCCGCCCAGCAGGCGTGCGCCGGTGACCGGACTGAACGGCACGGCGGCCAGCCACTTGGGATAGTAGGGCAGGCCCGCCCGCTGGCAGGCATCGGCCCAGGCATGGTCAAACACGTACTCACCCCGGGAATGGGTTTTGCGGTAACCCGGCAGCGCCGCCTGCACCACGCCATTTTCAACCCACAGCAGATGCTCCGGCTGCCAGCCGCTGCCTTTGCCCAGACAGCCGCTCTCTTCCAGCGTGCTCAGAAAGGCATGGCTGATAAAAGGCTGGTCGTCGGGCGTTAACGCATCCCACTGACTGGCGGGAAGGTCGGCCAACTGCGTCAGAAGGGTAAGAGACATAGCGGTACTCCGTCATTGCGGCGAGTACGGGAACCCGTACCGGATAGATCGTGAAAGGCTAAGGTGAAGGTTTTTACCGCGAAGATCAACGACTGATACCGTCACCGCACGGGCCGCTAAAGCCGGGGCGGTGACGGAAGCGGGCAGGTTAGCGAACGCCGTGGGTCAGCGTGTAATCGACATCCTCAGGCTCTTCGCCGCCGACGCGCACCACTGGCCCCATGATAAACAGGAAGCAGAACGCCGCCACCAGGCAATGTGCGCCAACAAACACCAGTCCCAGGCTGTAGCTGCCGGTGATGGCCACCAGGTAGCCAAAAATAATCGGGGTGACGATACCGGCAATATTGCCCACGCAGTTAAAGATCGCCCCAGCCAGACCCACAGCTTCTTTAGGCGCGGTATCGCTGATAATCGCCCAGGTACCTGCCCCGGCCGCCACCCCTTTGCCATAGAAGGCGAAGGACATAATGGCGATAACCCAGAAGTTACTGTTGGCAACCGCCGCCGCAATCAGCGTGGCGGCCATCAGCATGCCGACAATATACGGCGTCTTGCGCGCCCAGGAGACTGACCAGCCGGTGCGGATCAGGTAATCGGAAATGATGCCGCCAGAAATACCGCCGGCAAAGCCGAACAGCGCCGGTGCGATGGTGGCAAACCCGGCGTGCAGAATATCCATTCCGCGTGCCTGCACCAGATAAATGGGGAACCAGGTGATAAAGAAGTAGCTGAGGGCAATGGTGCAGTACTGGCCGATGTAGGCGCACCACAGCATGCGGTTGGTCAGCAGTTTGCGGAAGGTGGCACGCGACAGGCGATTTTTATCTTTCCTGACGGCAGTGGAGTCAATATCGATCAGCCCGCCGCCGTCGATAATATAGTCCAACTCCTGGCGGGAAACGTGCGGATGCTGACGCGGTTCCTTCATATACCACAGCCAGGCAAAGAAGGCGCAAATGCCAATCAAGCCCAGCACAAAGAACGGCCACGGCCAGCCAAATTCAGACACCAGCCAGCCGGACAACGGGGAGAAGATCGCCACCGCGAAATACTGTGATGAGGCAAACAGCGAAGAGGCCCGGCCGCGTTCCGATTTTGGAAACCACATAATGGCCACGCGGGCGTTGGCGGGAAAGCTGGGGGCTTCAATTAATCCCAGCGCAAAACGCAGGCTGAACATAATAATGAGCGCGCTGGTAACGCCCTGAGAAAACTCGCCAATAAAGCCCATCGCCAGCGTCGATATTGACCACAGCACCAGGGTAATGCCATAGACTTTTTTGGTGCCAAAGCGGTCGAGAAATAAACCGCCGGGAATTTGCCCAATCACATAGGCCCAACTGAACGCGGACAGCACAAATCCCAGCTGAATCGGCGACAGGCCAAATTCATCCTTAATTGCGCCGCCGGCGATCGACAGAATAGATCGGTCAGCGTAGGCAATTACCGACAGAAATAAGATCAACATTAATATCCAGATGCGGACATGCGAGCCGTTTTTTGCGGTCATAACAGATTACCTTGTGGGCCTTTCTTTCAAATATAGGAGCGCCGTCAGGTAACGGTCATTGGGCTTTTGTTGCAATAACGCGGGAATAAAACGGGGAAATTCAGCAAGAGTCACAAGGGCGCTTGAAGCGCTTCACATTCCCGCCACTGAATGCCGCTCGGCCAAAAAGGCTTTGCAGGAATGTGCTCTCTGTCGAGGAATTGAGCGGCAGAAGCTTCTACGGCCGCGTCAGTGATCCATTAAGCCGGGCGCGATATCTTTCAGGAAATTATAGAACCAGGTCTTGGCGGAGATATCGCCGATTTCGGTATGCGCATAGACAAAGACTTCCTGATCCGCCACCTGGAACGGCAGCTCCAGCAGGCGGCCATTGCCCCTGCGCTGATAAATTTTGGCGGCAGCGGACGGCAGGGTGACCAGCAGTTCGCTGGAGGAAATCAGTTCGCCCAGCGCGGAGAAGCGCGGCACTTCCAGCGCAATGTCGCGCTCCAGCCCAAACTCTTTGAGTCGGTCTTCCACGATATGGTGCCCGCTGCTGGCGGCCACAATCACATGCTGTTCCCGCATATATTCATCAAACGACAGCGTGCTGCCAATGCGGGGATGCTGTTCGTTCAGCAGGCAAACATAGCGTTCATACAGCAGCAGTTCGCGCTGTGCGGAAGAGATGGTTTCATTGCGGTTGCAGATGGCGGCATCCACCTTGCCGGTCAACAGCCAGTCATTCAGCCTGAGGGATTCTATCGCCACCACTTCCAGCTGAATGTGCGGCGCCTCCACCCGCAATGAGGCCACCAGTCCGGGAAGCAGCAACAGTTCGCCGAGGTCAGACAGGGCGAGGCGGAATTTTTGTCGCGAGGTGGCGGGCACAAAGTTTCGCGTATCCGCGACCGCCTTTTCAATGCCGGTCAGGGACTTTTTGAACACCTTATACAGCTGCAAAGCGATCGGAGTGGGCTCCATGCCGGCCCGGCTGCGTTTAAACAGCTCGTCGTTGGTTTCATTTCTCAGACGCGATAACGCATAACTGGCAGAGGGTTGGGTAATGAACAGCCGGTCTGCCGCACCGCTGACGCTGCGTGTTTCGTAAATGGCGATAAACACACGGACAAGATTGAGATCCATCATAATGCGGCCTTATAGATGCTATCTATAAATGAAGATTCAAATTATCTATTTGAACTATTTTAAACTTCTTTATAACATCCACACCACCAATATTTGATATGTTGCATTATTTTTTGCATATCGCCTCAAAGTATAACAAAAACATAAACATATAATAATTCCATCGCGCAAATGGCGGCGGCCTTGTGCAGGCTGTGCGTCCCGGGAGAGAGCAAGTGAAAGGCGAAATCGTAGAAATTATCATCGACTGGATTGAAGAGCATCTGGATGATGGTCTGAATATTGAAGCCGTAGCCGCCCGTTCGGGCTATTCAAAATGGCACCTGCAACGTGCATTTAAAGAGCAACAGGGCATGACTTTAGGCACCTTTATCCGCTGCCGTCGACTGGACGAAGCGGCCAAAAGCCTGATCAGTTCCCACAAGACCATTATGACCATCTCGATGGATCTGGGATTTTCTTCCCAGCAGTGTTTCCAGCGGGTGTTCAAAAAGCATTTTAATATCACGCCAAGAGACTATCGCAACCAGCATCGTGAAATGCACTGAGTCAGCGTAGCCAGGCAACACCTTTAACCCTACACCTCCTGTAAGCTAAAAAAGATGAAAAAGACCCTGTTATTGCTTATCGCCCTGGCGATGAGTGGTCCTGCTTTTGCCCTGACCCTGGGCCCGCAAGCGCCGGTCAGTGTTATCACTGTTCACTGCGATCCGGGCAGCTGCTTTAGCGGAAGTGCTGCTACCCAGGATCTCACTCAGGGACTGGTAGGCTATGCCCGTCAGGTGCAACGGGTGCTGCGGCCGGTTGAGACCCTGGGCGCGGTGGGCGACATCAGCTTTTCCAGCCAGCCAAAGTAAAACGCCCTCTGTTCGCGTAAAATCCGTTAAATATCGCTGCGATAAGCCGGCGCTATGCAAAATTTAACATTTCCTCGGGTATACTGACCCCCGTGTTAATTTGCTTACGGGATGCTATGGAACGTTTCGCTGAAAACCTCATTTATGCCTCACGCTGGCTGCTGGCGCCGATTTATATCGGGCTGTCGCTGGGTCTGCTGGCACTTGCGATAAAATTTTTCCAGGAGGTTTTTCACCTGTTGCCGAATGTATTGGCGATGGCAGAAAACGACCTGGTGTTAGTGCTGCTGTCGATGATCGACCTGACGCTGGTCGGCGGTCTGCTGGTGATGGTGATGCTCTCCGGTTACGAAAACTTCGTCTCAAAACTGGATATCGCCGACCACAAAGAGAAGCTCAGCTGGTTGGGTAAAATGGATTCCGGCTCGCTGAAAAACAAAGTGGCCGCGTCGATTGTCGCCATCTCTTCCATTCACCTGCTGCGGGTGTTTATGGATGCCAAAAATATTCCGGACAATAAACTGCTGTGGTATGTGGTGATCCACCTGACCTTCGTCCTCTCGGCGTTTGTGATGGGCTATCTGGACAGCCTGTCGCGGAAAGAGAAGCTCAGTAGCCACTAAGCCTCATCTGCCCGGCGTTCCGGGCAGTTTTCCCGCTTTTTTCACCTTATCGCGCTGTTTTGCTTGCATCCACAGGGGCAAATCGCATAAAAAGCGGTGAAGAGCCCGGATACCCTGCCGATATAAAAACATCACGGTCGCCGACATTCCCTGATATCGCACTGAAATGCGGTTATTCTGCGAATAACTTCTGGCATTTGCATTGCATGATATCAGGTATCTTCCCATGGCCTGGGATCGCCTGTTGATAACTGAGGACGGAAATGCCAGATGATTAGTCGTCGTCGGTTGATATTAGGAACCGGCGCCACGTTGCTTGCGATGACCACCGGAAAACTGTTTGCCAGAGAAGATATTATTCCTCTGTGGCAGGACGAACCGCCCGGCGGCGGCGGACCCAGCGGAAACCTGCATGTTTCTGCCAACGGCTCGTGGTCGAATATCGTCAGCCCGGCGATCCAACGCTTCCAGCCAGAAAACCCGAACGGATCGGCCGTATTGATTGCCGCGGGTGGCGGCTATCGCTGGATCGGCATGGGTGGTGAAGCCTGGCCCGTGGCGCGCTGGCTGAATGCGCGTGGCTATACCGCCTATGTCCTTAGCTATCGCCTGCCGCGTGAGAAGTGGCACGCAGGCAGCCTCGCCCCGTTGCAGGACGCCCAGCGCGCCATTCGTCTGGTGCGCTCGATGGAACGTAAGGTGCATCTGCTCGGCTTCTCGGCCGGTGGCCACCTGTTTGGTATGGCGGCCGCCCGTCCTGATTTCGTCACCTACGAGCCGCAGGATGCGCTGGATAATGTGGTCCCGGTAGTGGACAGCGTCGGGCTGATTTATCCGGTGATCACTCTGGAGCCGCCGTATACCCACACCACCACGCACAAGCAGCTGGTCGGTAACAATGCCTCCGCGAATGAAGAGGCGAACTGGTCGGTGGAAAATTACGTCACCCGCAACTACCCGCCGACCTTCCTGGCGCAGGCGGAAGACGATCCGATCTCTAATCCGCACAACACGGTGATCATGCACAACGTCTGCCGCCGCATGGGCGTGCCGGTTGAGCAGATTAATATCACCCGTGGCGGACACGGTTTTGGCCTCGGTAAAGCCGGTTCCCCGGCGGCGATTTGGGATGAAGCCTACGCCATCTGGCTGGACGCCCGTAAGTAAACTGCACCGTGACGGTGCAATGTTCTGCCGCACCCACGCTTAATCACCCCACGCCGCGTCATCTGCCGGTAAAAAACCCCGTCGTAACCCGCCACCGCTAAAGTTTTCCCGCAATCGGGCGATAACGTTTATGACGTGAGAGGCAGTAAACACAAGCCGCGTTTTCTCTCACTTCTGAGTTCTTCTCGCGTATGGAACATGCCTTTAGCCCTCCTTTGGTCGTCAGACTTTTTGCTTCACCATCCATAATTAATCAAGCATTTGAAAAGTATAGGTAAAACCATGTTTCCATTAATGGCGATTAAACAGCGCCTGTCGTCTTTGCTGTTTCGAAATAAACACCAGCCCGCAAACGGGACCTTTGACTGCCGCAGCCTGCCTGCTTCGCTTTCGCAGGCCGGACTCAGTGAAAAAAGTGCCGGCATTCTCATGACCTTTGTGCCGCCGTATGCCGACTTTCAGCCGGTGAGCCAGAGCTGGCAGCGCTTTAGCTCCGCCGATTTGACGGTGATTACCCTCTCGTCCAATGGCGCACTGAGCAGCAGCGGCAAAGAGACCACCTATTGCGAAGGCGCCGGTCAGCAGGGAAGCTGGCTGTTGCTGCCGGACAGCCTGATTGCGCGTCATGAAACCCATATCGTTGATTTACATGTCAATGACACCCACACCGCCGCCGACCGTATCAACGCCATCCAGCAGGAGCTCAGCAGGCTGGCGGTGCGGATGCCACTCTCATCCGACCGCACCTTCGCGATGATTTACTGCGATGGCCTGTCCGCCTCGGAAGGCTTCCTGATGCAGGCCTGGTACAACTGCGGCCGCTTTCCGTGCCTGGCGATCGGCGGCTCGGCTGGCGGTAAGATTGAGTTTGATGGCACCTGGATCGGCGTAGGTGGCAAAATTTTGCAGGGCAAAGCGGTCATCATTTTCTGCCAGATGGCCGCCGGCAAATCCTTTGCGCCGTTCAAAAGTCAGAACTTTGTCCCAAAAGACAAAAGCTGGCTGATCGCCGAGGCCGATCCGATTGCCCGCACGGTCAGTTCGGTATTCGATCAGCAGGGCCAGCAGGTGAGGTTTACTGACGCGCTGGCCAGCTGGCTGGGCTGCAACGTGCCGCAGCTGACCGAAAAGCTGAAAGGGCTGACCTTTGGCGTGAAGGTCGGTGAGGAGTATTTCATTCGCTCCATCGCCAAAATTGAGGCCGACAGCATTCAGTTTTTCTGCGACCTGGAATTTGGCGATCGCCTGTATCTGCTGGAAGAGAAAGATTTTAAACAGACCACGCGTCAGGACTGGCAAACCTTTATCGCCAACCGCGGCAGGCCGGCGGCCATTCTGATGAATGACTGCATCCTGCGCCGGGTCGGCAATGAAGGGCAGCTGCATAACGCCCATTTCTTTAAGGGGCTGCCGGCCGCCGGCTTCTCCAGCTTTGGCGAAATCCTCGGCGTGCCGATTAACCAGACGCTCTCTGCGCTGGTGTTTTTCAACAAGGACGTGAAGGCGATGAGCCAGTTCCCGGTGCAGTACGCCGGGTATGCCGGGCACTATGCACAACGCGCGCTGCGTCGTTGGGAAGCGTTGAACAGCATTCAGTCGCGGGTGCTGAAGCGGGTGATCGCCTATCAGCAGGAGCTGGCACCGCTGATGGAAGCCTTGCCGATGCTGGAAGCCGCCACGCAAACGCAGAATGAGACGCTGGGGATGGCAGAAAACAGTATCCGCTCGATTGGCGATATCGCGCAGAAAAGCCAGCAGGCTCAGCTGCGTTTGGGCCAGGGGCTGGATGATCTGGAGAAAATCTCTAACGGCATCAATGAGATCACCAGCGGCATCAGCAATATCGCCTTCCAGACCAATTTGCTGTCGCTGAATGCGGCGGTTGAAGCGGCGCGTGCCGGGGAGGCCGGACGGGGATTTGCGGTGGTGGCCGGAGAAGTTCGTCGGCTGGCACACTCGTCGAAAGAGCAGGCCGATTCGACGGCCGGCAATATTGGTCAGGCGGTGGATACCATCTTCCGCATCCGTACCGTTGCCAGCGAAACGGTGGAAACCTCCAGCGAGATGGCGGCCCGCAGCATCGCCGCGGCGGATTCGATTGCTGCCATGAGCCATCAAACCGCGCACCAGCGTGAAAGCATCGCCCAGCACCTCGGTAGCCTGCGCAGCCTGACCGCCGGTATGGATGCGATGCAGGACGCTGTCGCGCAGCTGTCCGTATTGCAGAGCCTCTCCGGGGCGAACGAAAAGGGGTAATTCCGCCGACACTCCGCCCATAAAAAAAGCCAGCATATGCTGGCTTTTTTGATCCTGAAGCAGGACTTAACGCATGGTGACAAACTCTTCCGAACCGGTCGGGTGGATTGCCACGGTGTTGTCGAAGTCTTTCTTGGTGGCCCCCATTTTCAGCGCGACCGCGAAGCCTTGCAGCATCTCATCCATACCGTAGCCAATACCGTGGATGCCGACGATCTTCTCGTCTTTACCGACGCAAACCAGCTTCATGCGGCACGGCTGGCGGTGCTGCGTCACGGCGGTGTACATGGCGGTGAACGCCGACTTATACACTTTCACTTCATCGTCGCCGTACTTCTCACGCGCTTCCGGCTCGCTCAGGCCCACGGTGCCGATTGGCGGGTGGCTGAATACCACGGTTGGCACGTTGCTGTAATCCAGATGCTCTTCAGGCTTGTTGTTAAACAGGCGCTCTGACAGACGACGACCTGCGGCAACCGCCACCGGCGTCAGTTCAACCGCACCGGTGTTATCACCGACCGCATAAATGCCAGACACGCTGGTGTTCTGGTACTTATCGACGCTGATGTACCCTTTTTCGTTCAGCTTCACGCCCGTGACGTCCAGGTTCAGGTTGTCGGTCATTGGCTCACGACCGATGGCCCATACCAGACAGTCAACGGTCTGCTCCTGGCCATTTTCCAACTGGAGCGTCAGGCTGCCGTCGGCATTTTTGATCACCGCTTTCGGCACGGATTCGGTGTGCAGCGCCGGGCCTTCAGCATTCATCACTTCAACCAGCGTATCGACGATCAACGGATCGAAGCTGCGCAGCGGCGCGTGTTTACGCACAAACAGGTGGGTTTCGGAACCCAGCGCGTTCACCACTCCGGCGATTTCGACCGCGATGTAGCCGGCACCGACCACGGCAGTGCGTTTTGGCAGGGCATCCAGCTCGAAGAAGCCGTCAGAGTCGATACCGTATTCCGCACCCGGAATCGACGGATGGGTTGGACGGCCGCCGGTGGCGATCAGGATGTTGTCGGCAGTAATTTTTTCGCCGTTCACTTCCACGGTGTGCGCATCGATAAAGCGCGCGTAGCCTTTGATCACGTCGACGTTATTTTTACCCAGCACGTTGTCGTACGAGGTGTGAATACGGTCGATATAAGCGCTGCGGTTTTTGACCAGCGTCGCCCAGTTAAAGCTGTTAACGGTGGTATCGAAGCCGTAATCCGGGCCATACAAATGGATCGCTTCGGCAATCTGCGCCGCGTGCCACATCACTTTCTTCGGGACACACCCGACGTTTACGCAGGTACCGCCGAGTTCTTTCGCTTCGATCAGCGCGCATTTCTGTCCGTACATCGCGGCACGGTTAATAGAGGCGATACCGCCGCTGCCGCCGCCAATAGCAAGGTAGTCATAATGTCTGGTCATCGGTGATTCCATAAGTCAGTGAAATGAATTGGCAGTAGTGTAACGCCACTCGGTTAAATGCCGCAAAGTTTGCGTCTATGATTGTGATAGGGCAGCGGGGCGGAAATCAGCGATAATCGACAATTACTGCGAGATGGCTCACTGTTTTCGCATACTAACAGGCAGAGAGAGGCCGGATGGAACTGCTATTTTTAGGGACCGGCGCGGGCACGCCCAGCCGCCAGCGGAATGTCACCAGTATCGCCTTGAATTTGCAGGGGACGCGCAGCGGTTGCTGGCTGTTTGACTGCGGCGAAGGCACCCAGCATCAGATGATGCGCTCCCAGGTGAAGACCGGGAAAATCGAGAAAATTTTTATCACCCATCTGCACGGCGACCATATCTTTGGTCTGCCGGGGCTGCTGACCAGCCGCTCGATGAATGGCATCAGCGACACCCTGACCCTTTACGGCCCAAAAGGCATCAAGGCCTTTATCGACACCACCCTCAGCCTTAGCGGCTCCTGGCTGACCTTCCCGCTGGAGATTGTCGAGATCGCCGCCGGCGAGCTTTTTAGCGACGAGCATTTCCGCGTCACCGCCTGGCCGCTGACCCATCCGGTTGAGTGTTACGGCTTCCGTATTGAAGAGCATGACAAGCCGGGCGCGCTGGATGCGCAACGGCTGCTGGCCGACGGCATCAAGCCCGGCGTGCTGTTCCAGCAGCTCAAATTGGGCAAAACCGTGACCATGGACGACGGTCGGGTGGTCAGGGGCAAAGACTATCTTGGCCCGGCAACCAAAGGCCTGACGCTGGCGATTTTCGGCGATACCAGCCCGACGCCCGCAGCCGCCGAACTGGCGGCGAATGCCGATGTGATGGTGCATGAAGCCACGCTGGAAGTGGCGCTGGAAGAAAAAGCCAACAGTCGGGGACACTCTTCAACGGTGCAGGCGGCCACGGCGGCAAAAAACGCGGGCGCGAAAAAGCTGATCGTCACCCACCTCAGTTCGCGTTATCTGCGAGAGGATGCGGAAAGGTTACTGGCGGAGTGTCGGGCGATATTTCCAAATACCGAGATGGCGCATGATTTCTCGCTATTCCGGCTCTGAGCGGCGGTTCGAAAGGCAGGGCTGATGCGGTGGGACGCGCGGCGGCGTCCCACGGGTGGTCACTTATTCCGGTACGATCCAGCTGACTTTGGTGTGGCCGGTGCCAGAAGGCACCAGGTGCTTCAGCAGCCACGGCAGCACGTTGTTCATCTGCTGCTCCAGCTTCCACGGTGGGTTGATCACAATCATCCCGGACGCGGTCATGCCAAAGCGGTCGCTGTCCGGGCGCACGCCCAGCTCGATCTGCAGAATGCGGCGAATGCCGGATGCTTCCAGCTCTTTGGTGATACGTTTGATCTGCTGACGCAGCACCACCGGATACCACAGCGCGAACACGCCGGTACCAAAACGCTTATACCCTTCCACCAGACCCTGAACCACCGCCTGATAATCGGTTTTCATTTCGTAAGGCGGATCGATCAGCACCAGACCTCGGCGTGACAGAGGCGGAAGCTTGGATTTCAGCTGCTGGAAACCGTCTGCACGTTCGGTGCGGGCACGGTCATCTTTCTGGAATTCGTTGCGCAGCATCGGGTAATCGCTTGGGTGCAGCTCGGTCATGTTCAGCTTGTCGAAAGGACGCAGCAGATGACGGGCGATCAGCGGAGAACCCGGATAAAAGCGCAGCTTGCCGTTCTTGTTCAGTGCCTGCACGCAGGAGATATAGCTCTCCAGCTCTTCCGGCAGATCGTCCTGTTGCCAGATGCGGGCGATGCCTTCCAGATATTCACCCGTGCGCTCGGCGTGCTCGCCGCTCAGCTGATAGCGCCCGGCACCGGCGTGGGTGTCCAGATAGAGGTAGGGTTTATCCTTCTCATTAAGCGCAGTGATAATCAGGCTCTGAACGGTGTGTTTGAGAACGTCGGCGTGATTGCCGGCATGAAAACTGTGGCGATAACTCAGCATGTCGTGGGATCTGTCCGGTGGGGAATGAGGAGCGTGCCGCCGCTGGGCGGCACATATTGGCGTCAGTATAACTGTCCTGCGCTTAAAATGCTCTGTTATCCTGGCAGGCGTTGCCACAGCGGATAGGTAAAGAACAGCAGGTGCAGCAGATTAAAGCTGAAGTGCACCAGCGTGGCGACCCACACTCTGCCGCTCCACAGCCACGCCAGGCCGTAGACTATCCCCGCCAGGCTGGCGAAAATTACCAGCAGCGGGCCGCCGGCGATATGCGCCAGGCCAAACACCGCGGCGGCAATCAGTAATCCCCAGACGTTGCCCAGCTTCTGGCTCAGCCGTTGTTGCAGGTAGCCACGAAACAGCGCTTCCTCCGCAAACGAGACAAAGAACAGGTTCGCCAGCATAAAGGCACCCAGCCACTCGGGCAGGTGCCGCTCGACGCGTAGGCCGCCGGCCAGAGTGGCAATCAGCAGCAGCAGCGGCAATGACAGCATCAGCACCAGCCACCACAGCGTGTTCTTCGGTCCTGCCGCCGGACGCTTAAGCAGCGTGGGCAGACAGGCGAGCAGCAGGAAGGGGATCAACGCCTTATCGAGGTTGTAATAGAAGCTGAAAGGCGCGCTTTCTGGCCCGGCTTTCACCTCGCTGACAATCTGCGGGTTAGAGAATCCGGGGATCAGATGCAGCATCAGCGCCACCGAGCCCAGCACCAGTACCGCTTCAGTCACCACCGTAACGGCGGCAGGTTTTTTGATTTGCCGATGGCCCATCGCCACCGCGCCGAGCACCACTAAGGCGGCGATCGCCGGCCAGTGAAGCGTGCCATCCACGGCCGCCATTATCAGCGCGAGCGCCAGCAGCCCGTACGAGGCGCGGCGGTAAAAAGGCAGAAAAAGTAACGAGGCCGCAAAGACGTACCACATAACAACACTCCGTGTAGAAATCGTGTTAACCGGAAAACGGCGAAAGTATGCGGCTGGCCGTCGGGGCAGGCAACTGGAATCGTGGTGAAAAGGTCAGGATTTACCGGTGAAAATGACCAGGATCAACAGCCGGGTTTTCTCAATCAGGCCATTGAATTTCGCTACACTTAGCCTCATGTTAACCTAATCGCGCGCTTAAACGCGCCTCAAACATGTTTGACTATAAGGACTGCGCAATGACCAATCCGTTACTCTCCTCTTTTACGCTTCCTCCTTTCTCCGCCATCAAACCCGAACACGTGGTCCCTGCTGTCACTCAGGCACTGGCCGAGAGCCGTGCGGCGGTGGAGAAAGCGGTTGCCCAGGGCGCGCCTTACACCTGGGATAACCTGGTTCAGCCACTGGCTGAAGTTGATGACCATTTAAGCCGTCTGTTTTCGCCGGTCAGCCACCTGAATTCGGTGAAAAACAGCCCGGAACTGCGCGAAGCCTATGAGCAAACGCTGCCGCTGCTGTCCGAATACAGCACCTGGGTGGGCCAGCACGAAGGCCTGTATCAGGCTTACCGCAATCTGAAAGAGACCAGTTACGCCGGATTAACCGCCCCGCAGAAAAAAGCCGTGGATAACGCGCTGCGTGATTTTGAGCTGTCCGGTATTGGCCTGTCGAAAGAGAAGCAGAAGCGTTATGGCGAAATCGCCGCGCGCCTGTCCGAGCTGGGCTCGAAATACAGCAACAACGTGCTTGATGCCACCATGGGCTGGAGCAAGCTTGTCACCGATGAAAGCGAGCTTGCCGGTCTGCCGGAAAGCGCACTGGGCGCGGCCAAAGCGCAGGCTGAAGCCAAAGAGCAGGAAGGCTGGCTGTTAACGCTGGATATCCCGAGCTATCTGCCGGTGATGACCTACTGCGACAATCAGGCGCTGCGCGAAGAGATGTACCGCGCCTTCTCCACCCGTGCCTCCGATCAGGGCCCGAATGCCGGCAAGTGGGACAACAGCGAGGTGATGGCTGAAGAGCTGGCGCTGCGCCACGAACTGGCCCAATTGCTGGGCTTTGACTCCTACGCCGACAAATCGCTGGCCACCAAAATGGCCGAAAACCCGGCGCAGGTGACCGACTTCCTGACCGGTCTGGCAAAACGTGCCCGTCCGCAGGCCGAGCGTGAAATCGAACAGCTGCGCGCCTTCGCGCTGAAAGAGCACGGCGTTTCTGACCTGAACCCGTGGGATCTGACCTACTTCGGTGAGAAGCAGAAGCAACACCTGTTTTCTATCAGCGACGAACAGCTGCGTCCTTACTTCCCGGAAGAGCGTGCGGTTAACGGCCTGTTCGAGGTGGTGAAACGCATTTACGGCATCACTGCCAAAGAGCGTAAAGACGTCGATGTTTATCATCCTGACGTGCGCTTCTTCGACCTGTTCGACGAAACCGGCGAGCTGCGCGGCAGCTTCTATCTGGATCTCTATGCGCGTGAACATAAACGCGGCGGGGCGTGGATGGATGACTGCGTCGGCCAGATGCGCCTTGCCGACGGCTCGCTGCAAAAACCGGTCGCCTACCTGACCTGTAACTTCAACCGTCCGCTGAAGGGTAAGCCTGCCCTGTTTACCCATGATGAGGTGACCACGCTGTTCCATGAGTTTGGTCATGGCCTGCACCATATGCTGACCCGTATCGAAACGCCGGGCGTGTCTGGCATCAGCGGTGTGCCATGGGATGCCGTCGAGCTGCCAAGCCAGTTTATGGAAAACTGGTGCTGGGAGCCGGAAGCGCTGGCCTTTATCTCCGGCCATTATGAATCCGGCGAGCCACTGCCGCAGGAACTGCTGGAGAAAATGCTGGCGGCGAAAAACTACCAGGCGGCGCTGTTTATCCTGCGTCAGCTGGAGTTCGGCCTGTTCGACTTCCGCCTGCATGCCGAGTTCGACCCGGCCAAAGGCGCGCAGATCCTGGAGATGCTGAAAGAGATTAAGCAGCTGGTGGCGGTGATCCCAAGTCCAGCCTGGGGCCGCTTCCCGCATGCCTTCAGCCATATCTTTGCCGGTGGCTATGCGGCGGGTTACTACAGCTATCTGTGGGCCGACGTGCTGGCTGCCGATGCCTACTCGCGCTTTGAAGAAGAAGGTATTTTCAATCGTAAAACCGGCCAGTCATTCCTCGATAACATTCTGACCCGTGGCGGGTCTGAAGAGCCAATGGAGCTGTTCAAACGCTTCCGTGGGCGTGAGCCGCAGCTGGATGCGATGCTGGCTCATTACGGTATTCAGGAATAGCGTTAACGTGAAGATTTGTTTAGTGGATGAATCGGGCGCCGGAGACGGCGCCTTATCTGTTTTAGCCGATCGCTGGCAGCTGGAGCACGATGCGTCAGCGCCGATGGCGCTGGTAATGACCGCTACGCACCTCGAACTGCGCAAGCTCGATGAGCCTAAGCTTGGCGGGATTTTTGTCGACTTCGTAGAAGGCGCGATGGCGCACCGTCGGCGTTTTGGCGGTGGTCGCGGCGAAGCGGTGGCCAGAGCGGTCGGCATCAAAAGCGGTTATCTGCCTGCGGTGGTCGATGCCACTGCCGGCCTGGGACGCGATGCCTTTGTGCTGGCTTCGATTGGCTGCCGTGTGCAGATGCTGGAGCGCCATCCGGTGGTGGCCGCGCTGTTAGATGACGGTTTACGGCGTGGCTATGAAAGTGCCGAAATCGGCGGCTGGCTGCGCGAACGGCTGACCTTGATCCACGCGTCGAGCCTGCAAGCACTCGCTGAGATCGTTGAACAGCCGGATGTGGTTTATCTCGATCCGATGTTCCCCCACAAGCAGAAAAGCGCGCTGGTCAAAAAAGAGATGCGGGTTTTCCAGACGCTGGTGGGTGCCGATGACGATGCCGATGGCCTGCTGGAACCGGCCCGGCGTCTGGCGAAGAAGCGCGTGGTGGTGAAGCGGCCTGACTACGCACCGCCCCTGGCGGGCGTGGTAACACAGGCGGCGGTGGTGACCAAAAGCCACCGGTTTGATATCTATCCGCCGCTAATCAGCGAATAAACGCCGGTTGGCGAAAACAAAAAGGGCGGAATATTTTCCGCCCTTTCTTTTGTCTTATGCTTCAGACTATTCGTCTTCTTCGTCGCGCAGCGGCACGATCAGCATATCGATATGGACGGTGTTGATCAGCTGACGCGCCGAGGACATCAGCTTGCTCCAGAAGTCCTGATGGTGACCACAGACCACCAAATCCACATCGTATTTTTTGATGGCATCAACCAGTACCTGGCCCAGATCGCCGCTGCCGCTCAGGGTTTCGGAAATCGGGTAGCCTGCGCTGTTAGAGAGGTCAGTCAGGGCGGTGTGGGTCTCTTCAGAGATACGTTTTTGCATATCGCCAAGATTTACATCGATCAACCCGGTATACAGGTCGGAATAGTTCACATCGACGTGGATCAGTGACACTTTGGCATCGTAAGGACGCGCCATGGACACCGCTTTGGCGACCAGCAGCTTACTTTCAGGGGAAAGGTCGACTGCAATCAGAATGTGTTTGTAAGACATAACGATACTCCTTTCATTCGTTGCGGAGAGTTATCCGCCGACAAAGTTGTCTTTTTGCATCATAACACATTGAAATCCGTTGCTAATGTTTAATGCATGATGGTTTAGTACCGCGCCTGAGATGAGCAAACATCCCGGCACCTTTATAGTTTTCGCATTTATTATAGCCCGAATTGTTAACAGACGGGCGTGCAGGCCGCGCCCTTTGCGAGCGGGATCAAAATGAATTTTTCTCTCTTTCTGCTGCTCAGGCAAAACATCGCTGGAATTATTTTAATCAAATCTCCTACACTGATATTAACGACCCGTTATGCGCTAATGACGGTCGCTCAGCGGTTACAACTTCAATTCTGTCTGGTTCAATGAGGTGATTGGCGAATCATTGTGGGGCTTGTCCGGCATTCCCCGCGGATAACGTCCTTTAGATGCCTTGCCGGGAGGGGATCATGATCAGCACCATCGCGCTTTTCTGGGCTCTTTGTGTGGTTTGTGTGGTGAATATGGCGCGCTACTTTTCCTCTTTGCGCGCGCTTTTAGTGGTGCTACGTGGGTGTGACCCTTTACTGTATCAATATGTGGATGGCGCGGGATTTTTTACCTCACACGGGCAGCCGAGCAAGCAGGTTCGACTGGTGCGTTATATCTGGTCACAGCGTTATCGCGACCATCATGATGATGAGTTTATTCGCCGCTGCGAGCGGGTTCGGGGCCAGTTTATCCTGACCAGCGCCTTATGCGGATTGATTGTAATTAGTCTGGTCGGGCTGGCGATTTGGCACTAACGCCGCGCCGACATCAGAAACGAAAAAGGGCGGAGATAATCTCCGCCCTTTTGTTTTTTCTGCTGCTGATTACGCCACGAACCTCAACGCAATCCAGTACAATCCACCGGACAACACTATCGACACTGGCAGGGTTAACACCCATGCCAACAGGATATTTTTGATGGTGCGGCTCTGTACGCCTCCGCCATCAACCAGCATGGTACCGGCGACGGAAGAAGAGAGCACATGGGTGGTCGACACCGGCATCCCGGTGTAGCTCGCCACGCCGATGGAGACCGCGGCAGTCATCTGCGCGGACATGCCCTGCGCATAGGTCATGCCTTTTTTACCGATCTTCTCACCGATAGTGGTCGCCACACGGCGCCAGCCAACCATGGTACCCAGCGACAGCGCCAGCGCGACCGCCACGATAATCCAGATCGGTGCGTACTCAACGGTGTTCAACAGGTCGCTTTTCAGCTTGCCGAGGAAGCGCTGATCGTCATTGCTGACGCCAGGCAGCTTGGCGGCTTTCTCTGCGGTATCGGAGATACACATCAGCAGACGGCGAAGCTGCGCGCGCTGATCGACGGTGAGGTTGTCGTAGCTCTGCAGGTTATTCAACAGGCTCTGGGCATGGTCGATAGCCGGCAGCGCACGGGCCGCATCACAGTGGAACTCATGCGGGCCGCTTGGCACTTCTTCCGGCGTAGGAACGGCCGGTGGCGCCATCTGAATAATATGGGTCAGCGAATCAGCATGCTGCTGATAGTACTGCTCCAGATGGTTCACCGCATCGCGGGTACGGGTGATGTCATAGCCAGAGGAGTTCATATTGACCACGAACCCGGCCGGGGCGACGCCAATCAACACCAGCATAATCAGGCCAATGCCTTTCTGACCATCGTTCGCACCGTGTGAGTAGCTCACGCCGATAGCGGAAACAATCAGGGCGATCCGGGTCCAGAATGGCGGTTTCTTTTTACCGTCAATCTTTTCACGATCGGCAGGGGTCATATGAATGCGCAGACGTTTTTTGTTCCCGCTCCAGTAACGACGCAGCAGGAAAACCAGGCCGCCGGCCAGCACCAGGCCGACAATCGGTGAGATCACCAGTGAGGCAAAAATGCCGATCATTTTCGGGATGTTCAGCGCGTCCACTACCGAGGTGCCGGTAATCAGAGCGTTGGTCAGGCCAATGCCGATAATGGCCCCGATGAGGGTATGGGAGCTGGAGGCCGGCAGACCAAAGTACCAGGTGCCGAGGTTCCAGATAATTGCCGCCAGCAACATGGAGAAGACCATGGCAAGGCCATGCGCCGATCCAACGTTAAGCAACAGGTCAGTGGGAAGCAAATGAACGATGGCGTAAGCCACACTCAGTCCGCCCAGCATGACGCCAAAGAAGTTGAATACCCCGGCCATCACCACCGCAAGTTGCGATCGCATTGCGCGGGTATAAATAACGGTAGCCACTGCATTGGCCGTATCGTGGAAGCCATTGATCGCTTCGTAGAACAACACAAAAAGCAGCGCAAGCACCAGTAAGATACCGGTGTGATAATCGAGACCAGCAAACAGATGTAACATAAGCGTTAAGCCATTTTGGAGGACATGAACGCGGCGCATTATCAGCGAGAAAGCGCGGCCGGGGAAAGCGAAATATAGACTTTTTTTGACATTAATGTGGCGATTAGATGAATTCAGAACATTGCTCTGCGCAAAAAATAACCTGTTTTGCGATCTTTGCCGGACGCGCGTTTTGTGACTCTGGTATCAGCGGCCCCTTATCACTACAATCAGCGTTTTTTCAGCAGCCCCGGAGCGAGTCGTGGAAAAGTTTGACGTTATCATTATTGGCGCCGGTGCGGCTGGCTTGTTTTGTGCCGCACAGGCGGGACAACGCGGCAAGCGGGTGCTGCTGCTGGATAACGGCAAAAAGGCCGGCCGTAAGATCCTGATGTCCGGCGGCGGTCGCTGCAACTTCACCAACCTGTTTATCGAACCGGCGGCCTACCTGTCGCAAAACCCCCATTTCTGCAAATCGGCGCTGGCGCGCTATACCCAGTGGGATTTTATCGATCTGATCAACCGCCACGGCATTGCCTGGCATGAGAAGACGCTGGGGCAGCTGTTTTGTGATGAGTCAGCGCAACAGGTTGTCGACCTGCTGCTGAAAGAGTGCGAAGCGGGGAAGGTCACGGTGCGGCTAAGAAGCGAAGTGTTGAGCGTTTCCCGCGACGAGACGTACACGTTGGAGCTGAATGGCGATACGGTGCAGGCAGATAAGCTGGTGATCGCCACCGGCGGGCTGTCGATGCCGGGATTGGGTGCGTCGCCGTTTGGCTACAAGATTGCCGAGCAGTTCGGCCTGAAAGTCTTTCCGACCCGCGCCGGGCTGGTGCCGTTCACCTTGCATAAGCCGCTGCTGGAACAGCTGCAGACGCTGTCCGGCGTGGCGGTTCCTGCGACCGTCACTGCCGAAGACGGCACGGTGTTTAAAGAGGCGTTGCTGTTTACCCACCGGGGATTATCAGGACCGGCAGTGTTACAGCTCTCCAGCTACTGGTTGCCGGGTGAGTTTGTCACCATCAACCTGTCACCGGAACGCGAGCTCGGCACCTTTATTAATGAAGAGCGCGAGGGCCATGCGAATCAAAGCCTGAAAAACACCCTGGCAAAAGTACTGCCGCGCCGGCTGGTCGACAGCCTGCAGCTGCTCGGCCACGTGCCGGAATGCACCTTAAAGCAGCTTAACAGCCGCCAGCAGGCTGAGCTGGTCGCGCTGCTGCACAACTGGCGCATTCAGCCTAACGGCACTGAAGGTTACCGCACCGCCGAAGTGACCCTTGGCGGCGTCGATACCAGCGTGCTGTCGTCGAAAACCATGGAAGCGCGGGATGTGCCTGGCCTGTACTTTATCGGTGAGGTGGTGGATGTGTCGGGCTGGCTGGGCGGCTATAACTTCCAGTGGGCGTGGGCATCGGCCTGGGCGTGTGCGCAGGCGCTGTGATCGTCACTCAGCCGCGCTTTGAAAGCGCTGGCAACAAGGCGACGATAACGGCCGTTAAGGCCGTTGGGAATTCTGCTTCAGCGGGAACAGTCGGGTGTTGATGATGGCAATGTTCACTTCACAGGGCACGCCGTCGTCGAGAAACACGGTTTCATTGATCTGAATAACCGCATCGTTTTCCGTCAGCTTTAATAACGCGATGATGTCCGGGTCGGTTAAATTTAACGCCGTCAGGTTTTGATCCCTGAGCTGGACTTTCTTCCCGGTAAGCTCCTCGATATACGAATATTTCGAGATTTCCAGCTTGCTAAATTCCATGCTGCTAAACAGGTTTACCGGCAGGTGAATATGTTCCAGCGCCACCGGAATATCATCGAAGCACATCAAACGTAAAATCTTATACACCTGATCGCTGTTCTTGATGCGCAGCGCCTGCGCCATATCCGCCGACGGCACCTTCATGATGCTGACCGAAATGATTTTTCTGACGCCTTTGTGACCATGCTTTTGCGCCTGATAATCAAACGGCGACAGCGCGTGAAATCGCCCCGACTGGTTACTTATCCCGATAGATCCAACAAAAAGCCCGGATCCTTTCACCCGGTAAATCCGCTGTTGCTCAATCAGAATGCGCGTTGCTTCGCGCACCGTCGCGCGGGTAATGCCAATGTTTTTGGCAATGGAAATTTCGGTATCCAGCTTCTCTCCGGGTAGAAGGCCATCGTCCTTAATTTTTTTGAGGATGTAATCAACAACCTCTCGCTGTTTTTCTGTAATGCCATCAACCATCGATTTTTTCCCGTGAGAGTGAAAGACAGATTTCCCCAGTCCGGCCGCGATTTGCCTGACTTTCCGTGCTGAATATCACTTTGGTTACATGGATATGTGATCAACTTAACGAATTTACACTGAGGGTCAGCCTGTCCAGCTGGTTTTAAACTTTACATGTTGTATCTGTACACGTCCACGTACATTATTGAGATGACTAGACACCTGAAACATGTCTAGACGGGATCGCCTTACAGAGGTCATGGCTTTTCGGTTAATGCACTATCTGCCGTGATCATGATTTTAACTGTCTGTAATAAATCAATTTTATTGATTTATGTTGAAATCATTTTTCCCGCTGGTTTGCCCATTTTTAAGTCAGATTTGTGGATGGGAAACGGGCAGGGAAAATGAGGCTGAACATTATCTGACTGTACAAGTCAATCAGATCGCTCATGTAAACAGCAGGATGAAGACTATGCCACACCTGGGAAATTGGTTAGATAATAATAAAATTCAATACGTTGAAAGCGTTGCTGACTGGAAGGACGCGCTGCTGATCGCCGGGCGTCCGCTGCTCAGTGAAGGGATCATTTCGCAAGACTACATTGATGCCATCATTCAACAAAAAGAGCAGATCGGCCCGTATTTCGTTATCGCGCCGCGGATTGCCATGCCCCATGCGCGTCCTGAGCAGGGCGCCTTAAAACTGGGGTTATCGATTGTACTGCTGGGCAATGCGGTGAACTTTGACTCTGAAGAGAACGATCCGGTCAGCGCGATTTTCATGTTTGCCGCGCCGGACAGCAACAGCCATATCGAGATGATTTCCCAGCTGGCGGAAGTCCTGTCCGATGAAGAGATTATGGATCGGCTGTTTGCTGCCGCAAGCCAGGAACAGCTGATGACGATTTTACTGGGCGATGCATCTGCCCGTTAACACTCTCCTTTTGACCAACAGATATTGAGGTTTGATATGAAAATTATGGCGGTGTGTGGTTCAGGTTTGGGCAGTAGCTTCATGATGGAAATGAACATCAAGAAAGTGCTTAAAACCCTCGGAATTGAAGCGGAAGTGGAACACTCCGATCTCGGCTCGGTGACGCCTGATGTGGCCGATGTGTTTGTTATGGCGAAAGACATTGCCTACAGCGCCAATCTTCCGGAACAAAAGGTCATTATCATTAATAACATTATTGACCTGAAGGAAATTGAGCAAAAAGTACGCGAGTATTTCGGCAAATAATAACGCTCATAACCAGATAAACACCTTACCCTCGAGGTTAAAATGTTTACTCAAAACCTTTTGCAGTTCGTCGTCGACGTGCTGAAAGTGCCCTCCATCCTGGTTGGACTGGTGGCATTATTCGGCCTTGTTGCGCAGAAGAAGCCGCTGCCTGATGTGATTAAGGGCACGGTAAAAACCATTCTGGGCTTCCTGGTGCTGGCGGGCGGGGCGACGGTATTGGTCGGCTCGCTGACGCCACTGGGCGACATTTTTAAACAGGCGTTTGATGTACAGGGCATCATTCCCAATAACGAAGCGATGGTCTCCATTGCGCTGGCGAAATATGGTGCCCCTACCACCATGATTATGGCCTTCGGCATGGTGGCGAATATCGTGGTCGCCCGGTTCACCCGTCTGAAATACATCTATCTGTCCGGCCATGTCACCTTCTATATGGCCTGTATGATCGCGATTATTTTATCGGTGGCGGGTTTTGAAGGCATCCAGCTTATTTATACCGGTTCGCTGGCGTTGGGTATTCTGATGGCGACCTTCCCGGCCATTGCTCAGCCTTATATGCGTAAGATCATTGGCGGTGACCACGTCGCGCTGGCGCATACCGGCACCATTGGCTATGTGTTATCGGGTTGGATTGGCTCGCTGGTCGGTAAAGGTTCCAAATCTACCGAAGAAATGAACATGCCAAAAAACCTCAGTTTTTTGCGTGACAGCACCATTTCTATCTCGCTGACGATGATGATCATTTACTTAATTCTGTCGGTTTCCGCCGGTAAAGCGTATGTGGAAACGAATTTCAGTAACGGTCAGAACTACCTGGTTTACTCCTTTATTCAGGCGATTACCTTTGCCGCCGGTGTCTTCATCATCCTGCAGGGCGTGCGCCTGATCCTGGCCGAAATCGTTCCTGCCTTTACCGGTTTCTCCGAAAAGCTGGTGCCGAATGCCCGTCCTGCGCTGGATTGCCCGATTGTCTTCCCGTATGCGCCTAACGCGGTGCTGGTCGGCTTTATTTCCAGCTTCATCGGTGGCCTGGTGGGGTTGTTTATCCTCGGTCAGCTGCACTGGGTATTGATTCTGCCGGGTGTTGTGCCTCACTTCTTCTGTGGCGCAACGGCGGGCGTGTTCGGTAATGCGACCGGCGGCAAGCGTGGGGCGATCTGCGGTGCGTTTGCACACGGCATATTGATCACCTTCCTGCCCGTGGCGTTGCTGCCGGTACTGGGACAGATTGGCCTGACCAACACCACCTTCTCGGACACCGATTTCGGCGTGGTGGGGATCCTGCTGGGCAACATGGCTCACTTTATGGATAAAGGGACCATCACCATGATCATCACCGGCATTTTCGGACTGTTAGTGATTTATAACTTCGCCGCGCCGAAAAAAGTCGTGGTGGAAGAGAACGCAGGCTAAGCCCAGCGGCTCACAGCAACCGGTCAGGCAGGTGAAGGTGCCTCCGGTTGCTGTCTCCTTATCGCGGTTGGGGAACGGCAGAAGGGGACGATCTCAACTTGTTAAAAAGTCATCAAAAAAATTAACGCTTGCTTAATGCGTCGTGCTGCGCGTAGTATGCGTCATCGGTTTGGAACACAGACCTTATGTAAGCAGTTTTAGTAAAGCAGTCCTCAGTTTAAGTGTTATCCCTAGATACCCTTCCTCATGAGCCTCCTCCTAAGTGCGCCCATAAGTAATTATCTGAAACTCAGGCCAAGTTCGCCGCGTTGAGTGGCTCAAAAAATTAAAGGAAATATCTATGTCTAACAAAATGACTGGTTTAGTAAAATGGTTCAACTCTGACAAAGGCTTCGGCTTCATTTCTCCAGAAGACGGCAGCAAAGATGTATTCGTACATTTCTCTGCAATCCAGAGCAACGATTTCAAAACTTTAGATGAAGGCCAGAAAGTAGAGTTCACTATCGAGAACGGTGCTAAAGGTCCATCAGCTGGCAACGTAGTTGCTCTGTAATTGCTGATACTTCGCTAACACTTGCGACAGCGATGACGGCATTAGCCCGAGCAGCCAGGTACCAGCGATAAAAAAACCCGCCTTGTGCGGGTTTTTTGTTTTCAGCGTTCAGTAAAAGCCACTCCCGGTGTACGGCCGCCATCAAGGCGCGCGGTTATCCGGCGGAGTGGCTTTTTTGTTGGCCGTCGTCCAGGTGTCAGGCGCTCAGCGGCAGGGCCCGGCCCTGAAATCAAACACCGCGATTTGCTGGTACAGGAACAGCTTGTAGACGCAGTCCTGTGACAGATAGGCGGGCGTCGCGGTTTTCATCTCCGGCAGGGTTGGCGTTATCCGCTGGGCGATATTTTCCCGCAGGGCCAGCACCTGATATTCCCAGGGCGCTGACTCCATCAGCATCGGCAGGCGAATAGCCTTGATCAGCGGAAAGTTACGCAGGCTGATGATGATATCGGGTGAATCGGCCGGCTGGCCGATAAACGCAATATTCTTCACGTCCTGGGGTGGGATATGTGACAGGTCGATCTTCATTCGTTGCAGCAGATTTGCGGTGTAGCGCTGATCGTTGGCGACGGTGTTAAAGGCCGAGACCATCAACACCAGGCAGTAAAGCAGCGGCAGCAGCGTTAAAGCCTGTACCCAGCGTCGTATCGCTGGAAAGGCCAGAATATTGACGCAGAAGCAAAACAGGCTGAAGCAACTCCAGGCAATCAGCACGCGAGGACTGATTACCGGATCGCTCAGCAGCAATGAAAGCCCCGGAATGGCGGCGATCGCCAGAAACGGCAGCAGAACGATCGCCAGACCGTTGAACATTTTCCGCCTGGCGGAGCCCGCCTCTCTTGCCGTCCTGACCAGTAATATCAGCAACCCCAAAGCGGCTAACAGCAGCGGAATCGCAATCAGCAGCACCTTATACCCCGGAAACGCGCTCAGCACCATCGCGGTGAAGCTGTCGACGTTCTGCAACAAGGTGGCAAAGGCAGCGGGTCCGGGCGGAATCATTTTGCTGTGCGCCAGGCTGTAAGGGTCGGTCACCAGCCAGGCGACGATAATCACCTTATACAGCACGGCGGCGATCAGACCGGCCGCCATTTTTTCGCCGATATACGGCCAGATCGCCTCACGGTTAACCCACAGCCTGAAGGTGATAATGGCGCAACAGCCGAGATAGACATTCAATCCGGTCTGGTAGGTGGTCAGTACCAACAGCATCAGCCCCGCCGTCAGCAGGATATGAATAGCGCGACTGAATCTGAGCGGCAGACTGGCCATCATCGCCATGGCCAGCGACAGCATCATGGTCAGCGAGTCATAGCTATAGAGCAGTGACTGCGCGAGAAAAGGGTTGAGGATCATAAACTGGGCGGGCAACAGCTGCCAGTAACCGCGCAGCGGTAGCGCCAGTTTTTCTGCGTATATCACGCTGGCGGCGGCGAGGATCGCCAGGCCCATCAGCAGCGGCAGCGGCGAGATATCGTTGACGCTGGTATTAAAGCGCAGCGCAACGTTGATCAGCCAGGTTAACGGGCGGCCGTTGGAGATCCACAGATTGGCCTGGCCATTAACAATGCGGAAGAAGTCATCCCGGTAATAAACTTTTTCGCTCCACAGCGGCAGCGTCATCAGCAGGCCAGTCAGGAAGGTGTAGAGGATCTGCCGGTGACGGCTGATGACTGAGGTGGCAGACTCACCATTGCGCATGTTATTCCAGATGAAGGCGTGCGTTGAAGAGCCACTAAAAAGCCGTGGAGTGCTTCAGTTTACCCGGGAATGTCGGCGGCGGAAGTCCGTATTAACGAGGGATATGAGAGGGCGTTCGCAATTTTGATTAACAGCGTGCGGCAGAGTCGGGCTCTGCCGCATAAAGCCCTTAAATCACCGCAGAGAGCAGCCAGACCAGCACAAAGCCGGTGACGCCCATCGCCGTGGTCAGCACGGTCCAGGTTTTCAAGCCGTCCGCCACTGACAGGCCGAGGTAACGGGTGACCACCCAGAAACCGGCGTCGTTTACGTGGGACAGGCCCAGTCCGCCAAAGCAGGCTGACAGCGTAACCAGCACCAGCTGCATATCGCTCAGGCCGGTGACGGCCTGGGTCAGCAGTCCGCTGGTGGTGAGGATCGCCACGGTTGCCGATCCCTGCGATGCCCGCAGCGCCAGCGACAGAATAAAGGCGGCGGGGATCAGCGGCAGATGGATGGTTTCCAGCGACAGCGCCAGCGCTTTACCCACGCCGGACTCGACCAGCACTTTACCAAAAGCACCGCCCGCACCGGCGACGAGGATCACTCCCGCCGAGCTTGGGATAGCGCGATCCAGCAGTTCACCCAGCTTCTCTTTGCTGATGCCACGACGCAGCGCCAGCAGCCAGGCCGACAGCGCCAGCGCAATCAGCAGCGCAATCGCCGGCGTACCGATTAACGTCAGCAGCTGGCGGATAACGTTGCCTTCTGGCAGCGCCGTATGCGCCAGCGTGCCCACCACAATCAGCACGATAGGCACCACGATCAATGAAGCAATCAGCGTTGCGCCCGGTGGTTGCGTCCCGGTTTTTCCCGGCGCGCTTTCAGGTTTAGCCAGCTGCAGCTGCTCCAGCACCGCCAGCGACAGATGATACTGACGGCGGTTCATCGCTTTCGCCACAAAGTAACCCACCACGCCAACCGGGATCGACACCGCGATGCCCAGCAGCATCAGCCAGCCCACGTCGGTGCCCAACAGGCCCGCCGCCGCTGCCGCACCGGGGTGCGTCGGTAACGCCACGTGCACGGTCAGCATCACGCCCGCCATCGGCAGGCCATATTTGATTGGTGAGACCTTCGCGACCTTGGTGAAGCCGTAAATCAGCGGGATAACAATAATAAAGCCGACTTCAAAGAACACCGGGATGCCGAGAATAAAGGCGGCCATGGTCAGCGCGGCGACGGTGCGTTTGATGCCCAGCGCATGGGTGAAGCGCTGCGCCAGCGACTCCGCGCCGCCGGAGGATTCAATAATCGCCCCGAGCATCGCGCCCAGCACGATGATGATGGTAATCGACCCCAGCAGGCCGCCCATCCCGGCAACGATCACCTTCATAATGTTGTCCGCCGGGATGCCGGTGGCGATCGCCACTAACAGGCTGACCACCAACAGGGCGACGAACGGATGGATTTTCAGTTTGATCACCATCAGCAGCAAAATCAGCACGCTGGCGACGGCGATAGTCAATAACAGGGCGGTGGACATTATTTCAGCCTCGTAGGATTTTATAATTTTATCATGCTTTTCAACATGGTATGGGTAGGTCATCCCTGGCTCTGGCCTGATTCAGGCAACAGAAAGCCAACGCTGCGCTAAAGGCGCGCAGCGTTTACTCGGTACGTCGTTAACTATTTATAGGCGTCGAACCAGCCCAACCCGTCGGTGGTGACGCCGCGCGGGAAGTACTCGCAACCGATCCAGCCCTGATAGCCGCTGCGATCGATTAAATCGAAGATCCACGGGTAGTTGATTTCGCCTGCGTCCGGTTCATGGCGATCCGGTGCGGAAGCAATCTGGATGTGTTGATACTGGCCGCTAAAGGCGGTGATCAGATGGCTCAGGTTGCCGTCGACCAGCTGGGCATGGAACAGATCGAGCTGGGTAAACACGCCCGGCCGGTCAATGCGTTTAACCATCTCCAGCGTCTGGTACTGGCTGGAATAGAGATAGCCCGGCTTGGTTTTCGGGTTTAACGCTTCCAGCAAAATGCGGATGCCGTGCGGCGCGAAACGGTCGGCGGCGTAACGCAGGTTGCTGATAAAGGTCTGGCTGTAAGCTTCACGATCTGCGCCTTCCGGCACGGTGGAGGCCATGATATGCACCTGCGGGCAACCGAGTGCCAGCGCGTATTCCAGCGCCATATCGATATCGCGACGGGCGGCTTCTTCACGGCCGGGAATGGCACAGACCCCCCATTCGCCGGCGGCCACATCGCCAGGCCCGGTGTTAAACAACACCAGCGCCAGATCGTTACGTTCCAGCGCCTGCTTTAACTCGCTGGCGGCATAGTCGTAAGGGAACAGAAACTCCACGCCACGGAATCCCGCTGCCGCTGCCGCGTCAAAGCGCGCCATAAACGGCAGTTCGGTAAACATGGTTGAGAGGTTGGCAGCAAACTTAGGCATGTTTAGCTCCGTAATTCAGCCACTTCGTCATCGTTCAGATAACGAATCGGGCGGTCGCCCAGGGTGAAGATCAGGCGGGCGGTCTCTTCCAGCTCTTCGGTGTTGTCCGCCGCTTCACGCAGGGTTTTGCCTACCACCACCGGGCCATGATTGGCCAGCAGGAAAGCTTTGTAATGCGGCGCCAGCTTCGCCAGGTCTTCACCCAGCCGCGCATCGCCCGGACGGTAATAGGGCACTACCGGCACATCGCCGACGCGCATCACCACATACGGAGTAAACGGGCGGATGCAGTTCTGCGGATCCAGGCCTTCCAGGCAGGAAAGGGCGGTCAGATACAGGCAGTGCAGATGGACGATTGCCCCGCAGGCCGGGTTGTTCAGATAGATGGCGCGGTGGAAGCTGACCTCTTTCGAGGGCTTATCCCCGCCAATCCATTCCCCTTCCAGCGTCACTTTCGACAGCCGGTCGGCGACCAGCTCACCGAGGCAGGAGCCGGTGGGTGTGGCCAGCAGCGTACCGTCTTCGAGCAGCATCGAGAGGTTGCCCGCCGAACCGGTGGCATAACCGCGCTGGAAGAAGGACGCGCCCAGCCGGACCATCTCTTCCCGTGCTTGTTGTTCAGTCATAGCGAGAACTCCTGTTGAGCGCGTGCGAAGAAGTTTTCATCGCCAAAGTTGCCGGATTTCAATGCCAGCGAGATCGGCTGGGAAACGGCTTTGACCCACGGCACGCCGGGCGAGATCACCGGGCCGATATGGAACGCATCGATATTCAGCGTCTGCGCGACCACGCCGGAGGTTTCACCGCCGGCGACGATAAAGCGCTGCCAGCCACGCTGTTGCAGTTCACGCACCACGGCGGCAAACAGCTGCTCGACCGCTTCACTGCTTTTCTCGGCACCATACTGTTGCTGAATACGCTTCAGGGTGTCCGGTTCAGAGGTGGCGAACAGCAGCGGTGCCAGGCTTTCGCCGCTGTGCTCAGCGACCCAGTCACAGAGTTCGATCGCATAGGCGTCACGCTGTGCCAGCGCCCGTTCAACGTCAACCGCCAGAGACGCCGCCTGATCGCGGTAACGCGCCACCTGACGATTTGTCATGTTAGAGCAGGAGCCGGACAGCACCACCGCGCGCTCGCCCTGCGGCGTGCCGGCGGCCTGCGCCTGCGCGCTGTTATGGGCGCTGCTTGCCCACTGACGGGCCAGCCCGATCGCCAGGCCGGAACCGCCGGTCACCAGCGTCATTTCCCGCAGCGCTTCGCCCTGGGTCAGCAGATGCTGTTCGTTCAGCGCATCCAGCACCACATAACGCACGTCCTGTTGTTTCAGTTCAGCCAGCGCATGACGGACGGCGTCGGCACCCCGATCCAGCGTCTGGCTGTTAATCAGTCCGGCTTTGCCTTCACTCTGGGCTTCCATCAGACGCAGCAGGTTGCTGTCGGTCATCGGCGTCACCGGATGGTGGCGCATACCGGAATCGGACAGCAGCTGATCCATCACAAACAGATGTCCCTGATACACCGTGCGGCCATTGACCGGCAGTGACGGGGAGATGATGGTCTGGGTTTCGCCCAGCGCGGCCAGCAGCGCGTCGGTAACCGGACCGATGTTGCCTTTGGCGGTGCTGTCGAAGGTCGAGCAGTATTTAAAGTAGAAGCGCTCGCAGCCCTGTTGCTGTAGCCATGCCAGCGCCTGCAACGAGTCGGCAACCGCCTTCTCAGGAGCGCAGGAGCGGGATTTCAGGCTGACAACAATCGCCTCAGCCTCCAATGCCAGCGGCTCGGCCGGCACGCCATTTACCTGTACCGTCGCCATGCCGTTCTGCACCAGGAAGCTGGCGATATCGGTGGCACCGGTGAAGTCATCTGCTATCACGCCCAGGCGCATTATTGCGGCTCCTTTTTCGCTGGCAGGGTAATGCCACTGAAGATTTTGATCACCGCGCTGTCGTCTTCACGGCCATAGCCGGCGTTGCTGGCGGAGGTGAACATGTTAAAGGCGGTGGAGGCCAGCGGCAGCGGGAAGTGCAGCGCTTTGGCGGTGTCGGCCACCAGACCCAAATCTTTGACGAAGATATCCACCGCCGATTTTGGCGAGTAATCACCGTCCACCACGTGACGCATACGGTTCTCAAACATCCACGAGTTACCCGCCGCGTTGGTGACCACGTCATACATGGTATCCAGCGGAATGCCGGCGCGCGCCGCCAGCGCCATCGCTTCGGCACCGGCCGCAATATGCACGCCTGCCAGCAACTGGTGGATGATTTTCACCGTCGAGCCGAGACCGATTTCGCGACCAATGCGGTAGACCTTGCCTGCCACGGCATCCAGCACCGGTTGCAGCAGCGCAAAGGCCTTATCGCTGCCGGAGGCCATCACCGTCATCTCGCCCAGCGCCGCTTTCGCCGCACCGCCAGAGACCGGCGCATCCAGCATGATCAGCTGATGCTCCGCCAGACGCTGTTCAATCAGCAGCGCATCCTGAGAAGAGATGGTGGAGGACACCATCACCGCGGTACCGGGCTTCAGATGGGCCGCCAGGCCGTTGTCACCAAACAGGATCTGGTTCACCTGCTGCGCGTTGACCACCAACAACAGCACCGCATCTAACTGTTCGGCAAAGCCATCCGCACGGGTTTCGGCCGCTTTGGCTCCGCTGCTCAGCAGCGTTTGCAGCGCGGCAGGATTCAGGTCAACACCGTAGGTGTTCAGGCCGGCTTTGATACAGGATTGCGCCGCACCCATGCCCATAGACCCGAGGCCAACGACACAGACCGACATTGATGATGCGTTAGGCATACGCTCTCCGTGTTAATTTAGGTGATAATTTGTTTTGTTGTGTGAAGTATAGGCGCTTTTATCACCAGGATTGGTGACGCGCATCACATTAATTAACAGTAATTAACCTGCATTTCACAAGGTTTAACATGCGTGTGAATCGCGCTATAAAGCATTAAACCCTTTATTATCAGTGCTATGTGCTTTTACGCTGGTCGATCAAAACCTGAGTAGTTACCCGTATGCGTGATAAAATGATAAAAATTGGGGTGCAGACCGCGCCTCTGCTCCATTACACTTGTCCCGCAGATAACCCGCTCACAAGGAGAGACCATGATCCCGGTCGAAAGACATCAACAAATTTTAGCGCTGGTGCAGGAAAAGGGCGTGGTGAGCATTGCTGAACTGACCGATCGGCTGGCGGTGTCACATATGACCATCCGGCGGGATCTGCAGAAGCTGGAAGAGCAGGGCGCGGTCATGCTGGTGTCAGGCGGCGTACGCTCTACCGAGCGACTGGCCAGCGAGCCGTCACATCTGGATAAAACCAGCATGTTCAGCCAGGAGAAGCAGGCGATTGGCGAAGCGGCGGCCCGGCATATTCCCCGCAACAGCTGCATCTATCTGGATGCCGGCACCACCACGCTGGCGCTGGCCCGTGAGCTGGGTATGCGGGACGATTTAACCATCGTCACCAATGACTTTGTGATTGCCAACTTCTTTATCGACAACAGCCAGTGCCGGATGATCCACACCGGCGGCACGCTCTGTCGCGATAACCGTTCCTGCGTCGGCGATGCGGCGGCGCTGGCGTTGCAGGGACTGTCGATTGATATCGCCTTTATCTCCGCGTCCTGCTGGGGAATGCGCGGCATCTTCACTCCCGATGCGGAGAAGATCACCGTAAAGCGGGCGGTAAGTGAAGTGAGCCGCAAACGGGTGCTGCTGGCTGACAGCTCAAAATACAACAAGATCGCCACCTTCCTCGCGCTGCCGCTGGCCCGCTTTGACGCGGTTATTACCGATCCCTATCTGCCGGACTCCGCCCGGCAGGAAATGGCGGCGCTAGAAATCGAGATCACGCTGGCCAGCTAACGGCGTGTTGCACGATGTAGAAAGGGCCTTCGGGCCCTTTTTTTATTTACTAAAAGGCGCAGGCTATCAGTGAGATTGATAATAGAAATGAAAGTTATTATCATTCGCGCACAAAAACACTAACGACATCGCACTCACTTTATGAAAACGCCACGTTTCTCCGTTTCCACCTTCACGCGCCTCCATGGAAAATCGCATGTAGTTCTGTTTGTCAGCCTGCTGGGCAGCGGCGCCGCGCTGGCGGCAGAGAGCACCCTGACCGTCAATGCCGATACGGCGACGGCGGTGGGCAGCTACAGCCAGGATACCGCCACCATTGGCGGCACCACCGCCACACCGCGTAACGACACCCCGCAGTCGATCAGCGTGGTGACGTCGCAGGTGATCAAGGATTACCAGGTCAAAACCGTTAACGACGCGATGAAGTTTGTCAGCGGCGTCACCCAGGGCAATACGCTCGGGGGTATTGAAGATGGCTTCGTTAAGCGTGGTTTTGGCGCCAACTCGGACGGATCGATTTTCCTCGATGGCATCCGCAGCAATCAGGGCCTGTCGATGGATTCGACCATCGATCGTGTGGAAGTGCTGAAAGGCTCGGCTTCCCTGATGTATGGCATCCTTAATCCTGGCGGCGTGATCAATCTGGTCAGCAAAAAGCCGCAGTATGAGTGGAATACCCATATCAGCGGCGAATCCAGCAGCTTCGGCGGCGGTGCCGGTACGGTGGATATCACCGGTCCGCTCGGCAACGGTTTTGCCTTCCGGTTGATTGCCGAACGCCAGCGCGAAGATTACTGGCGCAACTTTGGCGTGAATCAACATACGCTGATTGCCCCTTCCCTGAGCTGGTTTGGCGAAAAAGCCTCGTTCAATATCAGCTACATGGAAAATAAATACGATATCCCGTATGACCGTGGCACCGCCTTTATCAACAAAAAACCGGTCGATATTCCCTATAACGAACGGCTGGACGACAGCGCCAACCATGCTTACGGCAAAAACAAGCGGCTGAACGTCACCTACGGCTATAACCTTGATGACACCTGGGCGACCCACGTTAACTATGGCTGGATGCAGCGCCGCTATGACAGCAACGAAGTCAGGGCCACCGCTATCGACACCACCACCGGGATTGTCTCGCGCCGGGCGGACGCCAACCGTGGCTTTAACCATCAGACCACCTATCTGTCATGGGATATCGGCGGCAGCCCGGAGATCTGGGGGATGCAGCACGATCTGATGCTGGGTGTGGACTACGAGCAGGACGAAACCTATAAGGCGTATTCCTATCGCGGCAAAGTTTCCAAAACCTTCAATATGTACGACCCGGTATATGGTGAAGAGCCGGTAGTCAGCAGCAGCACCGTCAGCGACGCGATCAGTAATACACGTACCAACCTTTACAGCCGTTCAGTGTTTGCCAAAGACAGCATTCACCTGACCGATAAGTGGATTGCGGTGCTGGGCGGCCGTTTCCAGCGTTACACCCAGACCGCCAGCAGCGGCTGGACCAACCCCACCACCACGCTGAACGATCGGGGCGACAGCTTCCTGCCACAGGCGGGGCTGGTGTATAAAATCCTGCCGGATCTGTCGCTTTACGGCAGCTACAGCCAGTCATTTACCCCATCGACGCAAACCGATGACGACGGCAACGTCGCCTCGACTGAAAAAGGCACTACCTATGAAGTCGGTGCCAAATGGCAGGTGGTGCCGGCGGTTTCTGCCACGCTGGCGCTGTACCGCATTGATGAAAAAGACATGTCGGTATTTATTAACGGCGTGACCCGTAACATCCCGAAAGCCCGCTCGACCGGAGCTGAAGTTGAAATCAACGGTGAAGTGGCGAAAGACTGGAACCTGACGGCGACCTACAGCTATGACAAAACCGAGATCGTTGAGGACAACCTTAACCCGGATAACGTCGGCAACCGCCTGGTCAACGCGCCAACCAATATGGGCAGCCTGTATCTGAGCCACACCCTGCGCTTCTCCTGGCTGCCGGGCGAACTGCGTATTGGCGGCGGCGGACGCTACGTCGGCAGCCGTGCCGGCGATCCTGAAAACAGCTTCACCATGCCGGACTACACCGTGGCGGATGCCTTTATCGCCTGGGACAGCCAGCTGGTGGGGAAACATACGCAGCTGAAGCTGAATATGAACAACCTGTTTGATAAGGAATATTACCAGTCCAGTGGCGGTAATCTGCGGGTGAGTGAAGGCGAGCCGCGCGTAATGTATCTGCAAGCGTCTGTCGATTTCTGATAGCCAACGGAGAAGGAAAAGCGATGAACAGGGCATTGATCAGCCTGCTGCTGATGCTGGTCAGCAGCGTGGCACCGGCGAAAACCATCACCGACATTCTGCAACGCAAGGTAGAGGTGCCGGATAACCCGCAGCGGATTGTGGTGGGGGAAAGCCGGATGATTTACACCCTGGCGCTGGTGGAAGAAGGCAATCCGGCGAAACGGGTGGTGGGCTGGCCAGGCGATCTGCAAAAGCTGGATCGTCAAACCTGGGATCGTTACGTTGACGCATTTCCGCAGATCAAAACCATCCCGCTGGTCGGCAAGTCGAATTATACCCAGATCAGCGTGGAGAAGGTGATCGCCCTGCAGCCCGATCTGGTGATCCTGCCGGTGTATGCCAAACAGGAAAGCAATCATGACAGCTTCCAGATGCAGCTTACTGCGGCAGGCATTGCGGTAATCTATATTGATACCCGCGTCGACCTGCTGAAAAACACCGTGCCGAGCCTGAAAATTCTGGGCGAAGCGCTGAATGACCAGGCGAAAGCGCAACGCTTTATTGATTTTTATCAGCAGCATATGAATCTGATCCGAGATCGGCTGGCCACCGCCAATCCGGAAAAACCGAGCGTGCTGTTGCAGCTGCATATCGGCCGCAGAGAGGAATGTTGCACCACGGTAAGCCACGGCAATCTGGCCGATTTACTGGCGTTTGCCGGGGGCAATAATATTGCGACGGGTCGGTTTGGCGGCGTGTTTGGCCAGCTCAGCCCGGAAGCGATCATTGCCGCCAACCCGGAGGTTTACCTGGCCACCGGCTCGGGCGGCCCGCAGCAAACGGAGCAGCTTCAGCTTGGCCCGCAGGTTAATGCGGCGGCGGCTCAGCAGAGCTTCAGCAAGGCGCTGGCGAACGAGTCGGTCATCTCCCAGCTGCCGGCCATCCGCAACGGTCGGGCGCTGGCGGTGTGGCACAACTTCTATATGAGTCCGTGGCATCTGCTGGATGTGGAGATCTTCGCTAAGGCGCTGCATCCCCAGCTGTTTGCCGATCTCGACCCGCGTAAAACGCTGGATGAGATGAATCAGCAGTTCCTGCCGTTAGCCGAAAAGGGCACCTACTGGACCACGCCAGACAGCGCCGCAAATGGGCACTAAAAACGTTAAGCCATAAAAAAAGGCCCGCGAATTTCGCGGGCCTTTTGCTGCTATCAGTCCAGACCAACGTTATTCGTTGATATTGGGATGCTGATTAATCAGATGCTTACGTTTCTCTTCCAGCTCGGCAATCTGCTCACTGATATCGTCGATTTTGGTTTCGATATTATCGTGATGCTCCTGCAACAGCTCTTTCGCTTCATGAATATCGGAAGCCGCCGGAGTCGCGCCACGCAGTGGCATATTGGCGGTTTCTTTCATCATGATACCGGTGACCAGGCCCACCACCGCCACCACCATCAGGTAGTAAGCCGGCATGTAGAGGTTCGCGGTATATTCAACCAGCCAGGCGGCCAGCGTTGGCGTCAGACCCGCCACCAGAATCGAGATATTAAAGGCACTGGCTAAGGCGCTGTAACGAATGTGCGTCGGGAACATCGCTGGCAGCGACGAGGCCATCACGCCGGTGAAGCAGTTCAGTATCACCGCCAGGATCAGCAGACCGGCAAAGATCAGCCCGGTGACGTTACTGTTGATCAGCATGAAGCAAGGAATGGCCATAATCATCAGCGCGATACTGCCGATAATCACAAACGGACGACGACCAAACTTATCGCTCATCAGGCCCATAATCGGCTGAATAAACAGCATACCAATCATGATGGCGATGATGATTAACACGCCGTGATCTTCAGAATAGTGAAGATTGTGCGACAGGTAGCTCGGCATATACGTCAACAGCATGTAGTAGGTGACGTTAGTCGAGAGCACCAGACCGATACAGGCCAGCAGGCTTTTCCAGTGCTTGGTGGCAATCTCTTTAAACGACACTTTTGGCCCTTCGGCCAGACCTTCACGATCACCTTTTTCCAGCTTGTCCACGTGCTGCTGGAACGCAGGTGTTTCTTCCAGCGCGTTACGCAGGTAGATGCCGATCAGTCCTAACGGCAGCGCCACGAAGAACGGAATACGCCAGCCCCACTCAAGGAACTTGGCATCACCGATGACGGTAGAGATCAGCACGACCAGGCCCGCACCGGTGACGAAGCCGACAATGGAGCCGAAGTCCAGCCAGCTGCCCATAAAGCCGCGTTTACGGTCGGGGGAGTATTCCGCCACGAAGATCGACGCACCGGTATATTCACCGCCGACCGAGAAGCCTTGCGCCATTTTACACAGCAGCAGCAGGATCGGTGCCCAGATGCCAATGGTGGCGTAAGACGGTATCAGACCGATACAGAAAGTACTGACCGACATGATAACAATGGTGATAGAGAGGATTTTCTGGCGACCGTATTTGTCACCGAGTCTGCCGAAGAAAAGACCACCTAAAGGACGAATAAGGAAAGGAACGGAGAAGGTTGCCAGAGCGGCAATCATCTGCAAGCCCGGATCGGCACCCGGGAAAAACACCTGGCCTAAGGCGAAGGCCACAAAGCCGTAAACCCCAAAGTCAAACCACTCCATAGCGTTACCCAGCGACGCTGCGGTAATGGCTTTGCGTAACCTGGCATCATCAATGATCGTTACGTCTTTTAAGCCAATCGGCTTAACACGCTTCCTACGTAGCTTCATATAAAACACCCTGTAATTGTCTGTTTCCCAATTAGATTCTTGCCCCTTTCTGCTCGTGCGCAAGACCTGGCACCGGGCGAAACGGGTCAAATAGTGCAGGGCCAGAAGCCCCACTGACAGCGATTTGTGGTGGGTAATGGCGCCCATCAACAGATAACTGTCTGCATTCAGTATATCGTTTCTTACGCGGCTAACATAATTTCTGTCTGAAATTAGCTACAGCGATGCAACAGACCGAATCTGATTCAGACAAGGAATTTAACAAAGCCAGGGCCAGCCGCCGACGGGGCTGCTTCACGGCAAAACGGCCATTGGCAGGTATTCATTCTGATGAGCAGAATAATAGAAGAGAACAGAACCGTTAATTGCTGATAATTCATTGGCTGAATTAAGTTAAATTAGTTAATAACATTCAAAAAAGTTATTTGTTGCGTGCGAACAGACTATGGGTAATACTTCCTGCCGCATTTTTGCGGAGTCAGCAATGTATAATAAAAATAGCAACACCTTTGAAAATTATTATCTTAATATGCAAGAAAGCATTGATAATAATTTACGTCTCTGGCGTCATTATCACGCCGTTAACATTATTGATAATCAGGTTATTTCGCCGCAAAACGCGTGGCTGAACTGTGGTGAAAGTGTCGATAAAATAGTGCAGCAGGTGCATTTACAGAGCAAAAGTGTGGCGCAGCAGGCTGGGGTGCTGAACCGTTACGGACTGTTGTCAAAGCAGATGCAGGGCATGGTGGAACGCTTTCAGGCATTGGGTGTAAAACTGGCCGAACAAAGTGTCAATTCCCGCCGCGAGGAAATTTATCAGGAGTATCAGCAGCTGGCCGATCATATTATGCCGACGCTGGAACGCATTAATCAGCGGGTAGAAGCACGCCGTGAAGCGGTAGGGATTAAAGCCGAAACAAAAATAACCCCGCCGGTGGCTGACGAAACGGTCAACGTGGCATTACGCGCCGCGCTTAAACGTCGCAGCTAACTCTTCGCCTTTATTCTTCTCTCACCGCGACGGGCACTGACGTCCAGGGTTGCTGATTTTGTTCTTCCATCCACGCCATTAACGCACTGCCGGTCATCGGCCGGGCATACAGATAGCCCTGGATAAAGATCACCCCACGCTTTTTCAGATACTCCAGCTGCAGCGGCGTTTCCACCCCTTCCGCCACGATGCTCAGCTTCAGCTTATGGCTCAGCATGATAATCGCATCCAGCACCGGCGCTTCGCCCTCAACCGATTCAATGGCATTCACGAAGCCACGGTCAATTTTCAGGTAGTCCAGCGGGAAGGTTTGCAGGTAAGAGAGCGAGCAGTGGCCGGTGCCGAAGTCATCGATGGCGATCTTAATCCCTTCGCGGCGAAGCTGCTGCAGTTTGCTGATCACATCGTCGCCGTCGGAAATCAGGCTGCGTTCGGTCAGCTCAAGGGTAATATTCGGCTGGTGGTGGGCTATTTTGGCGGCAAATTCACGGATGTCCGCCATAAAATCCGCATGCTGAATATGCTCACCGGCGATATTCAATCCAATATGGAAGTTCGGCGGGATCTGCCAGTCGCGCATATCCTCGGCGATATTCTGCAATAAAGATTGGGTCAGCGGGACAATCATTCCTTCTTCTTCGGCAGCCTGAATAAACAGATCCGGTCTGGCCCAGCGGCCATTGGGTAATTTCCAGCGCATTAGCGCTTCCGCACCGGAGGCTTTGCCGGTCTCCACGTTATACACCGGCTGATAATTTACCGAGAATTCCCGGCGCTGAATCGCCCGCTTAAGCTGGTCGCGGATCGATACCTTTCGCTTCAGCCAGTTGTTGGTCACCATCATCAACAGCAGCGAGAAAATGGCCGCCATCGGGATAAAGGTCACCATGCCGTGGCGCCAGGTTAACGCCAGGTCACGCGCAGGCGAGGTGACGGTGGCGACAATCGGATAGCGTTGCGAGGTTTCAACCAGCGTATGCGCCCTGAGCAGGGAAGCGCGCTCATCCGGGAGCGTGCCGCTGGCGATGCGGTAACCGCCGCCAAACTGCAACACGATGGCGTAATCGTGGCTTTTGCCCACCGCATCCATAAAGTCGAGCAGATACTGGCCATCCACTATCGCATAGCTGCTAAACATGCTCGGGGTGTCGCGCACATAGATTACGGCCGGGCGATCCTTTACCGAAAACGTGCCGGCCAGCGAGGTCATCCACCAGGCTTTGCGCGTTTCTGGTGGTGGGCCTTGCAGCATGGTCTTCAGGTCGCCGCGTAAACCGGCATACATTGACGAACAGGTGACTTCGTCATCCTGCATCACGCCGATTGAGCGGAAATAGGGGTACTGCGAGGCGTATTCCTGCAGCTGCTCATTAATGTCCGTGCAGGATTTATCGGAGAACTTGCGCAGATAGCCGACCATATTCCACGCCTGATCGCTAATCGACTCGGCCTGCGTGAGCAGCATTGAGGCCGTTACGGATTGCTGACGTTGTACAATTTGTCGGGCGTCGATAAAGGTAAACAGCAGGCAGAGGAGCAGCGGTGCCAGACCGGCAATGGTCAAAAAAAGGCCCTTCTTTTGCGGGCTGGTCTTAAAAATAGAGTCCACGTCGTACCTCTGTAACCCAACAAAACGTTGCGTAAAAAAGTGCCGGCCAGCCGCAAATGACGGTATAGCTGACGAAAAGCCAGACAGTCTGCCAGCATCATAAGCGCAGAGACCGGGCTTTAGTCAATATTCTGCAAATTATTGCCGGATTGATCGTTTCCCCGCCGTTTTTCTCCTGTGTCAGGATGCCTTCGCGGTCTGGCCGCGTAACCCGGACAACAACAGGAGCGAAAATGACTGATGCGGTGGTACTAAAAAGTGCAGCGCCTTTACGGAGCAGGATCACGGACGAGGAGTGGCAGGCAAGGGTCAAACTGGCGCACTGTTATCAGCTGGCGGCGAAGCTCCGCTGGACCGACCATATCTATACCCATTTTTCGCTGCGCGTGCCGGGGGAAAAGCCTCACTTCCTGATCAACGCCTACGGACAAACCTTCGATGAGATCACCCCGGAAACGCTGGTTAAGATCGATCTGGATGGTGAGATCATCGACGATCCCACCGGTCTGGGCATTAATCCGGCGGGCTACGTGATCCACAGCGCCATCCACCGCGCGCGCCCGGAAACCCATGCCGTGTTGCATACCCATACCGCCGCCGGGATTGGCGTGGCGGCGCAGAAAAAGGGTCTGCTGATGATTTCCCAACACAGCATGCGTTTCTTCCAACGTCTGGCGTATCACGACTACGAAGGGATAGCGCTGGATCTGGACGAGCAGCAGCGCATCGTCGCCGATCTGGGCGATCTCAACGCGCTGATCCTGCGCAATCACGGCCTGCTGACCTGCGGCAACAACCTTGAAGAAGCCTTCTATAACCTCTATTACCTGGAGCGCGCCTGCGTGGCTCAGCTGGCTGCGCAGACCGGCGGCAGCGAGCTGACCATCGTGCCGGACGACGTGGCGGAGAAAGCCGCGCAGGTGTTTGATAACGGCATTAAAAACAAAAAATATCTCCTGCACTGGGATGCCTATATCCGCCAGCTGCAACGCAACGCACTTTAATAAGGGATCGCCATGAAATATTTAGCGGCTGTGCTGCTGCTTTGCACCACTTATGCCGCCAGCGCGGCCAGTGACCTTTCAGGCGTGACGCTGGTGCTGGGCGATCAGGCGCGTAATCTGCGTTCGCTGGTGGACGCCTCGGGCGTAATGAAAGACGCGCCTTATCAGTATCGCTGGGCCAATTTCCAGGGCGCGGCGCCGTTGTTCGAAGCGCAACGCGCCGGCGCGGTGGATACCTCCTATGCCGGGGATTTGCCGGTACTGATGGCGGCTTCAGGCGGGGTGGAATTAAAGATTATTGCGACTAACGTCGGCGATCCCGGTTCGAATGGGCTGGTTGTTCCGGCCGATTCACCGATCCACAGCGTCAAGGATCTGCCGGGCAAACCGGTGGTGGTCTCCTCCGCCCGGGGCAGCATTTCCCAGCACTTGCTGTATCAGGCGCTGGAAGAGGCGGGCGTAAAGCGTGATGCGGTGCCGGTCCGTTTTGTGCTGCCAACCGATGCCAGCGCCGCGTTCAACTCCGGGCAGATTGCCGCCTGGGCGACCTTCGATCCCTATCTCGGCATCGCCGAACAGCACGGCGCGCGCCTGCTGCGCGACGGCAAAGGACTGACTACCGCGCTGTCATTTGTTACCGCCACCGGGAGTTCGTTAAAGGATCCGCAAAAAAGGCTGGCGATAGCCGACTTTGCCCGCCGTCTGGCGAAAGCGCGGGAATGGGCGCTGCAGCATCCTGATGAATATAATCAGGTTTACTCTTCACTGACCCGACTGTCGCCGGAAGACGCCAGGGCGATTACCGTCAGGATTTCTCACGGCATTCGCCCGGTCTCGGCGGAGGATATTGCGAAAGTGCAGAAGGTCTCCGATCTGTTCTCCTCGCTGGCGATCCTGCCGGCGAAAGTGGACGTCCAGTCGATCACCGACACCAGCGTGTTCACGGCGCAGTAGCGTTAACACCTCGCTGGAACATGAGGAATTCAGCGCGACCGATGGCAGGCGAAATAAAGTCACTTGCATAATGCAAGTGACCTGGCTACTGTTACTTGCATAATGCAAGTCACGAGTGGAAGCCTGCCATGAAATCCGATCCCCTTTATCAGATGTCCTGTCCGATTGCCCGCAGCCTGGGCCGAATTGGCGACAGCTGGAGCATGCTGATCCTGCGCGATATGTTTGCCGGCCTGACGCGGTTTGATGAACTGCAAAAAAGCAGCAATATTGCGCCAAATATCCTCACCCGACGGCTGAAAGACCTGGTAGAAGACGGTCTGCTTGAACGGGTCGCCTATTGCGAAAAGCCGCTGCGCTATGAATATCACCTCACGCAAATGGGACGCGATTTCCGGCCGGTGATCCTGTCGCTGTTGCAGTGGGGCAACAACTGGCTTGCACCGGAAGGCCGCTCGATGCAGCTGGTCGAGCGCAGCTCAGGCCGCGTGGTCGAGCTGGAGTTGACCGATAAACAGACCGGCCGGGCGATCACCGCCACGGAATATGCCTCTGTGCCCGGCCCGGCGGCCGACGAGGCGGTGCGCTATCGCCATGAGTACGTGCAGCAAAAGCGGGCAGGGGTTGCCGGTAAATTTGTCCCACCCAGCATCTATCGTGACCCATCATGAGCCTGACCCTGAATGACGGTGCCACGGCACCGCGCCGGTTCACGCTACCCCGTAAGCGCTCACTAACATTTCTGCTGCTGATTGTCCTGCTGTGCGCGCTGGCGGGCTATAGCTGGCACTGGTATAACACCGGGCGATACCTGCAGCAAACCGATGATGCCTATGTCGGCGGCGATATCAGCGTGCTGTCAGCCAAAGTGCCGGGCTATATTGCGCGGGTTTGGGTGCTGGACAATCAGCAGGTGCAGCAAGGCGATCGGCTGATTACCCTTGAGAGTGCGGATTATCAGGCGGCACTGGCGCAGGCGCAGGCCAACGTCAGCGCGCAGCGTGCGCAACTGGTGGACATTGCCGCCACGCGTCAGCTGCAACAGGCGACAATTGCCAGCGCGCAGGCCAGCGTGCGTTCGGCGCAGGCAGAGTCCCGCCGCACGCGGGATGATAATCAGCGTTATTCCGCGCTGGTAAGCAGCGCCGCCGTCTCCCGACAGAGTCGCGAGCAGGCCGCCGCCGCCTGGCAACAGGCGGTTGCCGCTGAACAGAAAGCCCAGGCCGAAACCACCGCATCGCAGCGTCAGCTGGCGGTACTGGATGCCCGCAGCCAGCAGGCGCAGGCTGCCCTTGAACAGGCGCTGGCCCAGCTGGATATGGCGAAGCTGAACGTCGGCTATACCGACATCCGCGCGCCGTTTGCCGGCACGGTCGGTAACCGCCGCGCGCGGCCCGGCGCCTTTGCTGCCGCCGGCACGCAACTGCTGTCACTGGTGCCCAGCCAGGGATTATGGATCGATGCCAATTTTAAAGAGAGCCAGCTGGCGGAGATGAAACCCGGCCAGAAAGCCGAAATCCGTGCTGATGTCATGCCCGACCGGGTGTTTCACGGCCATGTCAGCAGCCTTTCTCCGGCAACGGGCGCGCAGTTCAGCGTATTGCCCGCCGAAAACGCCACCGGCAACTTCACCAAAATCGTGCAGCGGGTGCCGGTGCGTATTCTGTTAGACAGCAACGACAGCCGGTTTGGCGCGTTGCGTCCGGGCCTGTCGGTGACCGTCAACGTTAACCAGCAGGACCGCTAATGAACGGCCAGGCGGGTATTGCGGGCATGAGCATGGCAAGCAAGGTTTTTGCCTTTGCCACCATGTGCGTGGGGATGTTTATCGCGCTGCTGGATATCCAGATTGTTTCGGCCTCTTTGCGGGATATCGGCGGCGGGCTGTCCGCAGGCACCGATGAAACGGTGTGGGTGCAGACCAGTTATCTGATTGCCGAAATCATTGTTATCCCGCTTTCCGGCTGGCTGGCCCGCGTGATGTCTACCCGCTGGCTGTTTGCCGCTTCCGCCGCCGGATTTACGGTGATGAGCCTGCTGTGCGGCTGGGCGTGGAACATTCAAAGTATGATCGCCTTCCGGGCATTGCAGGGCTTCCTGGGCGGCTCGATGATCCCCATGGTGTTCACCACCGCTTTTGCCTTCTTCAGTGGGCCGCAGCGGGTGATTGCCGCCGCGACCGTGGGCGGGCTGGCTTCGCTGGCACCGACGCTTGGCCCGACCGTCGGTGGCTGGATCACCGACAATTACTCGTGGCACTGGCTGTTCTTTATTAACCTGGTGCCGGGGATGTTTATCACCATTGCGGTGCCCATATTAGTCAACGTCGATGAGCCGGACTGGTCATTGCTGAAAGGCGCGGATTATCCCGGCATGCTGATGATGGCGTTGTCGCTGGGCTGTCTGGAATACACGCTGGAAGAAGGGCCGCGCTGGGGCTGGATGGATGACAGCACTATCCTTATCACCGCGTGGATTTCTGGCCTGGCGGGCCTAGGGTTTATCTGGCGCACCTTGCGGCATCCGCGTCCGGTGGTCGATTTGCTGGCCCTGAAGGATCGTAATTTTGCGTTGGGCTGTTTTTTCTCGTTTATGGCCGGCGTCGGTATCTTTTCGACCATCTACCTTACGCCGCTTTTTCTGGGCAATTTACGCGGCTTTAGCGCGCTGGATATTGGCCTGGCGATCTTCTCCACCGGGATCTTCCAGATCCTGTCGATCCCGATCTACTCGTGGTTTGCTAACCGGGTGGATCTGCGCTGGCTGATGATGATCGGTCTCGCGGCGTTTGCCCTGTCGATGTTCTTTTTCACCCCGATTACCCATGACTGGGGAGCGGAACAGCTGCTGCTTCCGCAGGCTTTTCGCGGCGCGGCGCAACAGTTCGCCGTCGCCCCGGCGGTAACCCTGACGCTGGGCGGGCTGCCGCCTGAGCGGCTGAAGCTGGCGTCGGGACTGTTTAATCTGATGCGCAACCTGGGCGGCGCCATCGGGATTGCGATGTGTGGGACGGTATTGAATGACCGGACGAACCTGCATTTCAGCCGGCTGGGTGACCATCTGAATATGACCAATCAGGCGATGGACAGCCAGCTGGATACGCTGACGCAGATCTGGCAGCAGAGCGGTATGGACGTCGCGACCGCCCATACCGCCGCGTTGAAGCAGCTGGCTGCAATCACCTTCCGTGAAGCGCAAACTCAGGCTTTTGCCGATGCGTTTGTGCTGATTATGGTCGGATTCATCATCACCACGCTGATGGTGCTGCTGATGCGTAAACCCGCCGCGAGCGCGCCGCCGGTAACCGCAGAGGCGCATTAGGCCGGGTTACAGCCGCACCACCTGCCCACTGTTCATCGACGCCAGCGCGGCGTCCGCCAGCCGCAGCGCCTGCAAACCGTCTTCGCCGCCAGGGGAGATGGCTTTGCCACTCTTCAGGTGCTCAATCAGGCTGGCGAACTCCAGACGATAGGCATCGGCATAGCGTTGCAGGAAGAAATACATCGGTTTCTGCGCCACCACGCCGCCAATGTCGGATTTTACCAGGCTGCTTTCCGGCAGGTTATTCACCGCCAGCATTCCCTCGCTGCCGTGCACTTCAATGCGCTGATCGTAACCGTAGGTGGCGCGGCGGCTGTTGGTGATCACCGCCATTTTGCCGCTGGCACAGGTCAGCGTGACGACGGCGGTATCAATATCGCCCAGCGCCTTAATGGCGGGATCGACCAGCGAACAGGCGCTGGCATAGACGCTCACCGGCTCTTCCTGCAGCAGCCAGCGCGCCATATCAAAATCGTGGATGGTCATGTCGCGGAACAGGCCGCCAGAGGTTTTCAGGTATTCCGCCGGTGGCGCACCGGGGTCGCGCGAGATAATGGTGACGATTTCGGTATTGCCAATCTCGCCTGCGGCCAGGCTTTGCTGAAGCTGCGCCATGCTCGGGTCGAAGCGGCGGTTAAAGCCGACCATCAGGGTCACGCCACATTCTTTGACCGTGGCCAGGCAGCGCTCGACGCGCTCTAAACTCAGATCCACCGGCTTTTCACAGAAGATGGCTTTGCCCGCTTTGGCCGAGGCTTCAATCAGGTCGGCATGGGTAATAGTGGCACTGCAGATGGCGACCAGGTTGATGCTGCTGTCATCCAGCGCCTGTTCGGCGCTCACCACCGTCGCCCCGTATTTTTCTGCCAGTGCCTGTGCGGCAGGAGGATACACGTCGATCACATACTGTAAGCGACAATCTGGGTGAGCCGCGATATTGGCCGCGTGGATTTGACCGATACGACCGGCACCGAACAGGGCAACGTTATACATACAGTGATTCCTTAACTGAGGGAGAGAAAGGGTTGGTGCATGAGTGATCGTTTTTGGCCGAAATAAAGTCAACGCAAAGGCCAAACGGCATCATCAAAAAATGCGTTAAATCACATATTTAAATGAGGTGAAGTCCATCATTTTTCAGCAAACAGACTGGAATCATTGGCTTAGCCTCACTGGCTGAATGCGGGCTTTGCACTATGATGAAAAACACCTCACGCGCAAGGAAAGGGATGCAGGCATGCCTGACAAAAACAGCTGGAAAGGACCAACCATCGCCGAAATCGCCAAAGAGGCCGGGATCAGTATGGCCACCGTCGATCGGGTGCTGAACGGGCGCGCGGGCGTGCGTGACGTCACGCGAAAAAAGGTCAAACTGGCGATACAGCGACTGGGCGGCAACTGGGATGAGAGCGGCGTTGCCGGGCAGCAGCGGCGCATCGCCTTTATCTGCGAGTCCGGCACCAGTTTTATCAGCCTGGTGGAGCAGGAAGCCCGGCGCTATATCGCAGCTCATCCGGAAATCGCCTTCAGTTTTGACAGCGTGGCGAATGTGCAGGTGAACACCGAGCGCTTCAGCCAGCTGATCGCCCGCCGTGCCGCAGAATCGGAAGCGGTGTTACTGGTCTGCCGCGACGACGTTAAAATCAACCGCGCGGTGCGCGAGGCGATTGATAACGGCGTGCATGTGATCTGCCTGACCAGCGATCTGCCCAATTCGCGGCGCACCGCCTATGTCGGCCTGGATCAGATCAGCACTGGCTCCACCGCCGGCTGGCTGATGGGCCGGATGCTGCCGAAAAAGCCCGGCAATATTTTGCTGATTTTCAGCTCGACCTACCGCACCCAGGAAGAGCGGGAAGTGGGGTTTCGCCGGGCGTTACGGGTCGAGTTTCCGCATCTGACGGTCGTGGAAAGGGTGAATACCAACGATGAATCGGAAAGCTCGTATCAAAGCGTGAAAAAGTTTCTCGCAGACAATCCGCCGATGGCCGGCATTTATAATATGGCCGGCGGTAATCGCGGCGTCGCTCTTGCCCTTACGGAAAAGGGGCTGGCTAATGAGGTGGTGTTTATCGGCCATGAGCTGAGTGACTATACCCGCAGCCTGCTGGAAACCGGGGAAATGGACATCGTGCTGGGCCATGATATTCAACGGGAAATCGAGCTGGGTATCGAGGTTATCGACCGTTTGCGCACCGGGGAGAGTATTCACAGCATAAACACCCCTTTGCTGATTTATACCAAGTACGCGCATTTTTAAGCCGTTGCGGCGTTAAATACAGCAGGACATACGCGTTGCGCCGTTGCTATGCTGCGACCAGCCTCCTAAATCCAGGACATCCGCACCATGAAGATGAGTGATATTCCGTTTGGCACCACGGCCTGGTCTGCACTGGCCACCACTGAACACCCTGGCGAAACCGGCAAAGCGCTGTGGCGCACTCAGCATTTCGGCGAGGTTCGCGTCAGAATGGTCGAATATACCGCCGGATACCTGGCGGATCACTGGTGTTCCAAAGGGCATATTCTGCTGTGTCTTTCCGGCGAGCTGCATACCGAACTCGACGATGGTCGGGTCTTCACCCTGACGGCGGGGATGAGTTATCAGGTCGCCGATGATGCCGAAGCGCATCGCTCCTGGACCCACACCGGCGCACAGCTGTTTATCGTCGATTAGGCGATATATGACGGGCCAGACCCGCGTCTGGCCCCGCAACCTCAGTCGTTAAAATAGATCTGCTTCAGCGCCACTTCCACACCGCGCACTTCCGCTAACCCCTTCAGACGGCCGATGGCTGAATAGCCCGGATTGGTCTTCTTGTGCAGGTCATCCAGCATCTGGTGACCGTGATCGGGACGCATCGGGATCCCGCGCGTGTTGCCCTGCTGACGGCGACGCTGCTCTTCCGCCAGAATCACCTTCACCACGCCAACCATATCCACATCGCCGCCAAGATGAGCCGCCTCGTGGAAGCTTTTCGGGTTCTCTTCGCGCAACGTCGAACGTAAATGGGCGAAGTGAATGCGGTCGGAGAAGGTTTCCGCCATCTTCACTAAATCGTTATCTTCCCGCACGCCGTAGGAGCCGGTGCAGAAGGTGAAACCATTATGCACGCTGTCCACGGTCTCTTTCAGCCACTGCATATCTTCCAGCGTGGAGACAATGCGCGGCAGGCCGAGGATTGGGCGCGGAGGATCGTCCGGATGCACCGCCAGCACGATGCCGGACGCTTCCGCCACCGGCACGATGGCCTGCAGAAACGCCGCCATATGTCTACGCAGACCGGCTTTATCGATGCCGTCGTACTGCGAAAGCTGCGCCTGGAACTGCTCCAGCGTGTAGCCTTCTTCCGCGCCGGGCAGCCCGGCAATAATGTTGCGGGTCAGGGTCTCGATGGCGTCCGGCGTCATGGCATTGAAGTAGTCAGCGGCGGCTTTCTGCTCCTGCGCGTCGTAATCCTGGCTGGCGTTCGGCCGCTGTAAAATATGCAGTTCGAAGGCGGCAAAGGCGATATGGTCGAAGCGCAGCGCTTTGGCACCATCCGGCAGGGTCCAGGCCAGATCGGTACGCGTCCAGTCGAGGACCGGCATAAAGTTGTAGCAGACGGTATCAATGCCGCAGCGACCAAGATTGCGGATCGACTGCTGATAGTTGGCGATGTAATGCTGATAATCACCACGCTGGGTTTTGATCGACTCATGGATGGGTATGCTTTCCACCACCGACCACACCAGCCCTTTTTCAGCCAGCAGTGCCTGGCGAGCCTGAATCTCTTCTACCGGCCAGACCTCGCCATTCGGAATGTGATGCAGGGCGGTGACGATGCCGGTTGCTCCCGCCTGGCGGGCATCGTCCAGCGAAACGGGATCGTTTGGGCCATACCAGCGCCATGTGTGTTCCATGCAGAGCTCCTTAAATACGCAGGAAAAGACCGGTTCCGGCCCAGTGGTCAGGCCGCTGGACCAAGGATAAAACGCAACGGCGGTGGAGTGCCGTGATCCGGATCGCAGGTTTGGCCGTCGGCCACGGTCAAAAAGCCCGATGGCTTATGCTAAGCTGCCTGCCAGATGGCCCGGCAGGAGCGCGGATAATGGAATTACCTACCTTAAAACCTGAACGACTTTACCGGCAGATTTCCTCGCTGCTGATTGGCTGCATCCGCAAAGGGCAATTTGCGCCGGGTGCAATGCTGCCGCCAGAGCGGGAGCTGGCAAAGCAGCTGGGCGTCAGCCGCTCATCGATCCGCGAAGCGTTAATTGCGCTGGAAATTACCGGCTGGGTGGAGATCCGCACCGGCAACGGCGTGTTTGTCAGCAGCCTGCTGCCAAAAACCGATGCGCCGCTGGTGGAGGATGAATTCAGCCTGAAAGCGCTGATTAACGCCCGGTTGCTGTACGAGGGCATGACCGCCGAGCTGGCGGCGCGCAATGGCACGGATGACCAGCGCGCCGAGCTGAAGGAAGTCACTCAGGACCTGATCCAGCTGCACGTCAATGATGAGAAGTTCCTGCATGAAGACAAGCGCTTTCATCTGCTGATCGCCGCGATGACCGGCAACGAAGTGCTGGCCGAGATGATGGAATACTTGTGGAACAAGCGCAAAAGCAGCCGTTTTCTGCGGCTGGAGAGTCACTACGCTGAAAGCGACTTCCCGCGCGAGATGAATCAGGATCACGCCAATATCAGCCAGGCGATTATTGAACGCGATCCTGAGCGAGCCAGAGCGTGCATGGAGCGGCATATCCAGCACGTCTACGATCGGCTTTTTAGCGGACAGTAATCAGGTGGGTGGCGGGTTCAGCCGCCACCGTTGAGGCCGGAACGCCGCTTATTCGCTCGCCGACTTTCTTCGGGTCAGCGCCTTTTTCTCTTTCGGTCTGCCATTCCCCAGCAGGATCGCCAGCTTGTTGCCGCCCGGCGTGGTTTCCATCAGGATTTTACACACGCTGGTCAGCGGCACGGAAAGCAGCATACCCACCGGCCCCAGCAGCCAGCCCCAGAAAATCAACGACAGAAACACCACCAGGCTGGAGAGTCCCAGCCCTTTGCCCATCACGCGCGGCTCCAGCATATTGCCAAATACCATATGAATCACGGTGAACAGCACCGCGACCATCGCGGCATCAAACACCGTATTCAGCAGCAGTGCCTGGATCAGCGGCGGAATGCCGGCAATGATTGGGCCGATATTGGGAATAAAGTTCAGCACAAAGGCGACGACGCCCCACAGCAGTGAAAACTTCACCCCCAGCAGAAACAGCGACAGCCAGACGGCGGCCCCGGTAATCAGACTGATCAGCGTTTTCAGCGCCAGATAATGGGTGACGCCTTTCAGCGCCTTATGCAAACCGGCAATGCGGATTTTCGGGTTCACCAGCGCGAAACGCAGCTTGTAGGGCAGGTGATGCACCTCAAACAGCATAAACACCACGGTCATCAGCAGCAGCACCACATTGGTCATCGCCCCAGAGAACTGGCTCAGTACCGTGGTGGCGACGTTCATCAACGAATTCGGATCCAGCCGCTCGGCCATACGTTCGGTGGAGAGGTTGATATGGAAGGTGGCGGCAAAGTGCTGCACGATCCCCAGCTTATGCTCCATCTGCGCGCGGATTTGCGGGTAGATGTCGCTGAATTCATTGACCGATCCGGCCACCATCGCCACCAGCAGGCCAATAACAATCAGCACGCCCAGCATCACCAGGCTGATGGCCAGGCCCCGCCTGACGCCTTTGCGCATCAAATAGGTGACCAGCGGGTTCAACACAATGGCCAGAAACAGCGCCATTAAAAACGGCACCAGAATCTCTGATGCCGCTTTGATACCCGCCAAAATCACAATCAGCGTGGCCATTTTCAACAGCATATTCTGCCCGATCTTTTCCTGCTGCAGTTCGCTCATTCCCTCTCCAGTTCAACCTCAGATGCGTAAGTTTAACGCCTCTGAACAGTGCCAGGATGCTTTTAGGAAAGATCGGAGGCTTTTCCCTGTTTTTGCAGCAGCGCCAGCGCCGCCAGCATCAGCAGTAAACTCACCGTCATTGCAATACTGGCCATCGCCATTCCCTGACCGACCGAGCCCTGTTCAAACTGCCGCCAGATAAACACCGCCACCGTTTGCGTACCGGCGGGTGCCAGCAGCAGCGAGGTCACCAGCTCGCGGGAGGCGATAGCAAATACCATCAGCATCGCCGCCAGCAGGCTGGGAAACACCAGCGGCAGAATAATATGGCGCAGCGCCTGCAGCGAGCTGGCCCCGTGCACGCGGGCGGCGGGTTCCAGATTGCCGCCAATCTGTTTCAGCGCGCTGCCGACATAGCGCACCGGCCACGGCAGCAGAATGCAGCAGTACGACAGCAGTAAGATCGCCCAGCTGTTGTAAGGCGAAACCGGCCAGAACGATCGGTTCCACAGCAGGATTAACCCCACGCCGACCACCACGCCTGGGATCGCCGCAGGCAGCAACGACAGGGCATCGATTATTTTCGCGCCCCGCATTTTGCCTTCCACCACCAGCCAGGCCGCCAGAAAACCCAGCACGCCGGTAATGGCAGCGGCACCCAGCGCCAGCGCCACGCTGGTGGAAAGGGCCGATAACGCTTCGCTTTGCTGCGCGAACAGTGCGACAAAATGGCGATCGGTGAGGTTAGCCAGGTGCAGCCCGCCGGACAGCGTCGACATCAGCGCGGTGACGTAAAGCGAGCAGAGCGGCATCGCCACCACCACCACTGAAACCAGGGTAAACAGCGCCATCACCGGGATTTTCCAGACACCCAGCAGAACCGGGCTGCTCTGCGCCGGTTTGCCGGTAATGCTGGTCACTTCTTTATTGCCGGTCAGCTGCTTTTGCAGCGCAAAGGCCGCAAGGGCAATCAGCACCAGCATCACGGAAAGCAACGAGGCACCGGGCAGGTCGATCGGCCAGTCCGCCAGCCGCTGTTCAATGCCGACGGTCAGCATCACCACACCCGCACGCGGGCCAAGTGCCGCCGGTACGCCGAACTCCTCAATTGCCAGGGTGAAGGCCAGCAGCACTCCCGCCGCCAGCGCGGGCAGCGCCATCGGCAGTGACACATGCCAGAACGCCCGCCAGGCGGAAGCGCCATGCACCCGGGCCACCGTGGCCAGCCGCTGACCGCTCGCCAGCATGCTGCGCGACACGGCAAAGTACACCACCGGAAAAATGTTCAGCGTCATGATCAGCATGATGCCGGTCTGGCTGAACAGCAGGGTGTTGAGGTTCGGCCCGCCCAGCTGCATCAGGTAGCCATTTTGCTGCAGCGCCAGCATCCAGCTGAGCGCGGCGATATAGGGCGGGGTCAGGAACGGGATCAGCATCAGCACATCCCAAACGCGGGCCAGCGGCAGATGAAACAGGCCGCGCAGGGTACCCAACGGGATCCCCAGCAGCGCGCTGAACAGCGCCACGCCAACGCCGGTTTTCAGCGTGCCCACCAGCAGCGTCGGCAGTTCTGGATCCCTTAGCAGCGCCGGGATAGTCGAAAACGCCCCGGCCAGCGATCCTTCGCTGAGCGCCGGGAACAGCGCCTGCAGCAGAATAAACAGCAGCGGCAGCGCCACCAATACCATCAAAAGAGCCACGGTCAGCAGGGGCATCAGGCGCAGTTTCACAGGCAGATTTCCAGGGCGTCGGGTCGCGTTATGGTGCTGCAAATAATTTACCAAAGCGCTGAAGCACCGCCGCACGGTCACTCTTTGCCTCGCTCTGCGCAGGCAGGATTTTCAGATCGCTGAGCAGCGGGCGTTTCGCGCCAATATCCGATCGCGCCGGCATCAGCCATGCTGCCGCCACTAACTCCTGGCCTTCCGGTGACAGCACATAATCGATAAAGGCTTTGGCGTCGGCGGCGTGCTGCGTCGACTTAAGGATCATCATCGGGCGCGGGGCCACCACGGTGCCGCTTTCCGGGAAGATCACTTTGATCGCTTCGCCATCCTGAATGCTGCCGTAAGAGACATAATCCACCGCGCCGAAGACGGCGGCTTTCGCACCCTGTAACACCGGCGTCAGCGCCTGCGCATTCGGGCCGCTGATCACCATGCCGTTGGCTTTCAGCTTATCGAACAGCTGCCAGGCACCGTCACCCATGCCGTTTTGCAGGCCGATTAACAGGTCCAGCGAGGCGCCAGACATCGACGGATCGGGGGTGGTCACCTTGTCCTTAAACGCAGGCGTGGTGAGGTCGGCCCACTCTTTCGGCTCCGGGGTGCCGCTTTTGGTGTTCCAGACGATGCCCAGTGCGGAAATACCCTGTGCCACATAGGCATCGCTCTTCAGCGCATCCGGCACCTTAGCCGCGTTGGCGCTCTGATACGGCAGCAGCCAGCCGCGATGCTGCAAATCTTCTGCCGTATCCCAGGAGGCGGAAATCAGCACGTCGGCCAGCGGATTGGCCTGTTCGGCTTCCAGACGGGCCATCACCTTGCCGGTGGTGGCCTGGAAAATATTCACTTTCACGCCGGTTTGCTTCTCGTAACCGGCGGCCAGTTTTTTGGCCAGCGAACCCGGTCCGGCGGTATACACCGTCAGCGCACTGGCGTCATTTATCATCATGGCGGAGGTGAAGATCATCGCGACGATGGCTCCTGTTTTTTTAGTCAAAATGGATTTCATGCTAATTCCCCAGAGAATGGCGTGACGGCCTGGATGGACGTCACCGAACCGTGTGACAGGTGAACAATGCGGCTGGCGAGCAGTTCGGCCTCGTTACGATCGTGGGTGACATACACTGCGGTGGTGCCGAGCTGGCTTAGCAGGCTGCTCATTTCACGGCATAAGGATTCACGCAGATCGCGGTCGAGGTTAGACAGCGGCTCATCAAACAACAGGATGCCGGGCTCGGCAATGATGGCGCGCGCCAGCGCCACGCGTTGTTGCTGGCCGCCTGACAGATCGGCAGGCCGGCGCAGGGCGAAGTTGGCCAGGTCGACGCGCTCAAGGGCAATCATGGTTTTCTTCAGCCGTTCGGCGGTCGCTACCTTGCGCATCAACAACGGGAAGCCGACGTTCTGCGCCACCGTCATATGCGGCCACAGCGCGTAGTCCTGAAACACCATGCCGATATCACGCTGTTCCGGGGGAAGCGCACTTCGCGGGCTGGCAATCAGCCGGTCACCAAAGTGGATTTCGCCCTGCTGCGGTTGCAACAGACCGGCCAGCAGTTTCAGCAGCGTGCTTTTGCCACAGCCGGACGGGCCCAGCAGCGCCACGGTGGTGCCGGCTTCAACCGTCAGGTCGAGCTGTTGCAGGACGCGCTGATCGCCAAAGGCATATTGAATGCCCTTCAGCACAATGCGGATCGGAGTGCGCGTCATAAGGCGGCCTCGGTAATGAACAGGCATCGCCCACAGACCGTCAGCGGTGACCGACGGTTCGCGCTCTCCTGGGGGAAAATCAGGGGAGCTGACATATTTTTTATCCTCTTTGGGACTTCATTAAGGCGGCAGTATAGGAGCGCTATGTGACGGATTTATGGCGGCAATTGTGACAATCCTGTAAACGGGGGATGACAGGCAGGGGGGAAATCAAGGTATAGTGAACCCTCGTGTTGGTGTTAACAGAGTCCCGATCCCCATGCCTGATCAACCCGCGCTGGAGCCTGCTCAAAGCGGTTTACGCTTGAATCTGCGCATCATTTCCGTGGTGATTTTCAATTTTGCCAGCTACCTGACCATTGGCTTGCCGCTGGCGGTCCTGCCGGGCTACGTCCATGACGTGATGGGCTACAGCGCCTTCTGGGCGGGCCTGGTGGTCAGCCTGCAATACTTCGCCACCCTGCTCAGTCGTCCCCATGCCGGCCGCTATGCCGATCTGTGGGGGCCAAAAAAGGTGGTGGTGTTTGGCCTGTGCGGCGCGCTGCTGAGTGGCATCTGCTATGCGCTGGCGGCGGTGGAAAGCGCGCTGCCGGTGTTAAGCCTGGTGATGCTCTGCCTGGGGCGGGTGATCTTAGGCGTCGGGCAAAGCTTCGCCGGCACCGGCTCCACGCTGTGGGGCGTGGGCGTGGTGGGTTCGTTGCATATTGGTCGGGTTATTTCGTGGAACGGGATTTTCACCTACGGTGCCATGGCGATTGGCGCACCGCTCGGCGTGGGCATTTATCAGTGGGGCGGCCTGCTGCTGCTGGCGGGGATCATTATCGCTATCGCACTGATCGCCATTCTGTTTGCGCTTCCCAGACCTAACGTCACCAGCAGCAAAGGTAAGCCGCTGCCGTTCCGCGCCGTGCTGGGCAAAATCTGGGGATATGGCGTGATCCTGGCGATGGGCTCCGCCGGGTTTGGGGTCATCGCCACCTTTATCACCCTGTTTTATCAGGATAAGGGATGGGATGGCGCTGCCTGGGCGCTGACCCTGTTCAGCGGGGCATTTGTCGGTACGCGTCTGCTGTTTCCTAATGCCATTAACCGCCATGGCGGGCTGGCCGTCGCGCTGGTTTGCTTTGCGGTGGAAGCCGTGGGGCTGTTTCTGGTGTGGGGATCGGTTGACCCGTGGATGGCAAAGCTGGGCGCATTCTTCACCGGTGCCGGTTTCTCGCTGGTGTTCCCGGCCGTTGGCGTGGTGGCGGTGAAAGCCGTTCCGCCCCAAAATCAGGGCAGCGCGCTGGCCGCCTATACCACCTTTATGGATCTGTCGTTGGGCATTACCGGGCCGCTGGCCGGGTTTGCCATGAGCTATCTCGGCGTGCCGGTGATCTACCTGATCAGCGCGTTGCTGGTTTGCGTGGCCATGCTGCTGACGGTCAGACTGAAGCGGATGCTGAAGGGGCAAAAAGAGGCGCTGGTCGAGATGTCCTGAGCCCGGCTGGACGCCTGCGGGCACGCGGGTAACAGCAAAAAAATAGCGGCAGTTCGACAGCTGCCGCCAAAGTGACACAGATAAGGGTGGGGGCGTTTACCCCCGGAATTAATCCTGCAAGATTTCGATACTACGACGGATTTCACGCTCAATATCCGCCGCTTTCCAGCTGTCCATCACCGAGGAGAACGGCTCGAAAGCATAAATTCCCCGGTAGCCCAACTGCTCAAGACGCTGCACCTGAGCGGCAGTTTTCAGCACATCCCCTTCGGTCAGCATAATGCGCTCTTCATCGGTCAGTTCGCTGGTCGGGCGGCCATCTTCCACGCCAGACAGATGCACCAGGCCAATCGCGTTGATATCCACCCCGCTGGCAAACTCTTCTTCTGCCTTCTCATAAAGGAAATGGTGGAAGGTATCCAGCACCAGGCGGAACGGCACGTTGGCATCCCGGATCAACGCCTGCGCCTTTTGCGCCGAGCGCAGCGAACTCACCGGGAAGCCCAGCGGCTCAACCAGCCCTTCAATGCCATACTGAGCAAACAGCGGACCGAGTTTTTGCAGCGCCTCAAGCGTCTGCTGCTCGGAAACCGGCGCACCGTCGTTCAGCGGGCACAGCACCAGCGCTTTTGCGCCAACGCCCTGAGCATCTTTCAGTAAGCCTTCCGCTTTCGCCATCAACGCATCGTCAGCCTGGTTAAACGGGTAGACCGCGTTGATGGTGACAATTTCAAGATCGTAACGCTGCGCCAGCGCTTTCACTTCGGCATGGCTCAGATTGTCGGTGACGCTACCGCCGCGCATATCGTTACGCAGTTCAACTTTATGCAGCCCAAGCTTATTCACCAGTTGGAAAAACTGTTCGATGCTGAGGCCGGGTGCAATCTTACGGTTAATACAGAAACGGGTAGGGTCAATCGCCATGGTACTGCTCCTGCAAGCAAGGTAGAGAGGATCTGAAGAGGCCTTTTTTGTGCAGAAGGAGGATGGCCTCAGGTTATGGCCTATAAAAGAACATTTATTTCATGTTTGGTGAATTATGAAATTTAAATTTTTGGATCGCTCTCGCAAAATTTCGTTTTTTTCAGCGTAAAGCCGCAACGAAAGGGAGGAAATGTGAGCCCTGTCGCAGGCGAAAATGGCAATTAATTGTCTGACGCTGACATGCCCATGAGCCGCGCCATTGTTAAGTTTTCGCTGGATTTCACTGACGGGCGGTAGCAATCGGCTCTGGCAACCGCTCAGCGGGTAAAAATGCGATCCAGGCCGCTAAAAATGAATTTTCTAAAGTGAAATATTTGAAAAATTTATTCCAATATAATACTGTCCTTGCACGCATTCGGGATTTGTCCGGTCAGGTTGCCAGCGGCTAAACGCGGCAGCCCGCAGGGAATACTCACATCAAAGAGGCCAGAACATGACTATCGTAGGCAATTTTATTGGCGGAAAAACGTCTCAGAGCGCCAGCAATGAAACCATCCCAATTTACGATCCGGCTACCGGCAAACCGGTGCGCGAACTGACGCAAAGCACCGCCGATGAGGTGACTCACGCCATCGAAGTGGCGCATAACGCCTTTGAAGACTGGTCACGCACCTCGCCTCTGCGCCGTGCGCGCGTGATGTTCAACTTTAAAGCCCTGATGGAACAACACCGCGAAGAGCTGGCTGAGCTGATCGTCAGCGAACACGGTAAAGTCTGGTCAGATGCGCTGGGTGAACTGACGCGCGGTCTGGAAGTGGTCGAATTTGCCTGCGGTATCCCGCATCTGATTAAGGGCGAGAACTCTGCCGACGTGGCAACCGGCGTGGACAGCTACTCGCTGATGCAACCGCTGGGCGTGGTGGCCGGGATTACCCCGTTCAACTTCCCGGCGATGGTGCCACTGTGGATGTTCCCCATCGCGCTGGCCTGCGGCAATACCTTCGTCCTCAAGCCACCGGCGCTGGATCCTTCTGCATCGGTGCGTATGGCAGAACTGCTGACCGAAGCCGGCCTGCCGGATGGCGTCTTTAACGTGGTCCACTGCTCGAATGAAGATGCTGAGCAGCTGTATAAAGATCCGCGCGTGCAGGCGGTGAGCTTCGTCGGTTCTTCCGGCGTGGCAGAACATATTTATAAAACCGCCAGTGCCCATGGCAAGCGTGTGCAGGCGTTTGGTGCGGCTAAAAACCACGCCATCGTGATGCCGGATGCCGACCTGGAAGCAACCGTCAATGCCATCATGGGCGGTGCTTTCGGTTCAGCGGGCGAACGCTGCATGGCGCTGCCGGTTGTGGTGGCGGTAGGTGATGACACCGCAGACAAACTGATTGCTGCGCTGACGCCGCTGGTGAAAGCCCTGCGCGTGGGCCCTGGCATTCAGAAAGGCAGTGAAGAGAATGAGATGGGGCCGGTGGTTTCCGCTGCGCACCAGAAGAAAGTGCTGGGCTACATCGATAAAGGTGAGCAGGAAGGCGCGAAGCTGGTGGTCGACGGCCGTAACTTCCAGGTGGAAGGCTACAACGAAGGTTACTACGTGGGCGGTACGCTGTTCGACAACGTGACTTCCGATATGGTGATCTGGCGCGAAGAGATCTTCGGACCGGTGCTGAGCATCATGCGTGCGCCGGATTACGCCAGCGCGTTGAAGCTGGTTAACAGCCACGAGTTTGGTAACGGTAGCGCCATCTTCACCAGCAATGGCCACACCGGCCGTGACTTTGTGCGTGAAGTGCAGGCCGGGATGGTCGGCGTTAACGTGCCGGTGCCGGTACCGATGGCCTTCCACAGCTTTGGTGGCTGGAAGCGTTCGGTGTTTGGCGCGCTGAACGTGCATGGGCCAGACGGTGTGCGCTTCTACACCCGAATGAAAACGGCGACCGTGCGCTGGCCAAGCGGTCAGAAAACCGTTTCAGAGTTCAGCATGCCGACGCTGGGATAATTCATACATTCCAAAACCTCTGGCGCGGCTGCAAGGCGCCAGAGGAGAGTGAAGGAGAATTGAATGTCATTGTTGTCCAAAGTACAAAAACCGGATGCGCAAGGGCGCATTCAGCACGTGACTCCGGAGAGCGTGGGCTGGCGTTACGTTGGCTTTGATGCTTATCAGCTGAAAAAGGGGCAGACCCTGCAGCTGGAGAGTGGCGATAAAGAGCTGTGCCTGGTGCTGGTTGCCGGACTGGCGTCGGTGAAGACGCTGCACGCTGAATTCCCCGGCATCGGTAAGCGGATGTCGCCGTTTGAACGCACGCCGCCTTACTCGGTGTATGTGCCGAACAACGACAAAGTGGAAGTCTATGCGGATTCCGACCTTGAGCTGGCGGTCTGTAATGCGCCGGGCAAGGGCGCACTACCGGCCAGACTGATTTCGCCGGCGGACGTCGGCGTGGAGCAGCGTGGCAAGGGGCGTAACAAGCGTCTGGTGCACAATATTCTGCCTGATGATAAGCCAGCGGACAGCCTGCTGGTGGTGGAAGTGTATACCAACGAAGGTGACACCAGCTCCTATCCGAGCCACAAGCACGATCAGGAAAACTCAGAAAACGAAACCTATCTGGAAGAGACCTATTACCATCGGTTTAACCCGGAGCAGGGCTTTGCTATGCAGCGCGTCTATACCGACGATCGCTCGCTGGATGAGTGCATGGCGGCCTATAACCGCGATGTGGTCACGGTGCCGCGCGGGTATCACCCGGTCGCCACCATTGCCGGTTATGACAATTACTATCTGAACGTGATGGCCGGGCCGGTTCGACTGTGGAAATTTACCTGGGAGAAGGATCACGCCTGGGTGAACAGCGATGCGTATCCGGTCGAAAAGTAGAACGGGATGCGACAAAAAAACGGGTGGAATTTTCCACCCGTTTTTTTATGCCTTATCGGCGTTGTTCAGCGCCAGCGAAACGGCCAGCGTCTGGGCCAGGCACAGTGAAGCCACCTGCGAACGGAAGCCATCAACCTGCGCCTCACGCACCACAAAACAGACGTCGCTGAAAGCGGCCAGCGGGCTGACCTGGCTGTCGGTGATCGCAATCAGATGCGCCCCACGTTTGGCCCCTAACTCAACCAGTTCCACCGCTTCACGCGCATACGGCGAATAGCTGATGGCAATCACCACATCCTTCGGATTCACCATGCTCAGCTGCTCGGTAAACATCCCGCCCAGGCCGTCAATCAGGAAGGCACGGCGTTCCAGATGGCGCAGCGCATAGGTCAGATAGGATGCCACGCTGAACGAACGGCGCAGGCCAATCACGTAGATGTTCTCTGCCTGATGCAGCATCTCAACCGCTTTATCCAACTGCTCGGGATTGGTCTGCATCGCCAGCTGTTGCAGCGCCTGTGAATTCACCATGGTGAACACATTAAGGATTTCAGCCGGGTTCTCGGGTGGAGCAGCCGTTTCATCGGTCGAGGTCTGGCGGAACAACCGTGCGCGCTCGGTGTAGTTCACCGTCTCTTCCATCAGGTGCTGACGGAAAACCTGTTTCATTTCGTTGAAGCCGCTAAAGCCAAAGGCATTTGAGAAGCGGATCAGGGTAGAAGGCGGTACGTCCGCCTGTTGGGCAATCGATGCCACGGTGTCAAAGGCAATGCTGTTGCTGTTGTCCAGAATATAACGAGCCACCTGTTTCAGGCGCTTACTCAGGGTGTCGTAGCGACGGCGGATGTCGTCCTGCAACAGGGAAAGCTGCGTTGGGTTGTTGGTCATTACTTCGGCTCGCTAAATAAAATAAGTCGTTTGTTCTGTCCGATATTCTACCAGATGAACAAAAAATTTCACTTTCTAACGGATTTCAGGGGATCTATTTCATCGGGATATGAATGGAATCACAGATTCTGGCTGAAAAGAGAGCAGAAGGGAGGGGGAATTCGTTCGTGAAGAGAAATAAGCGCAGTGAAAAGGGCGGGATGTGAAGGTTGAAAGGGCAGAACACCAAGGTTAAAAGGGCAGGAACGGGTGACTGTTCAGCGGCCGCTGGCATAGCCGACCGGTGATGGTGTCGCGTTCCTGCCCTGGTTAACGCATTACTTCGCTGGCCGCACTTCGCGCCAGTAATTGATCAACTGATGGTAGTTGCTTTTCACCTGGGCGATCAGCGCGTCATCATCCAGCTCGCCTTGCAGCCACTGGCGTGAAGGCTGGCCGAAGATGGTGCGGCCGACGGCAAACCCTTTCACCCACGGTGCTTTGGCGGCGTCAGCGAAACCGGCTTTCAGCTTCTCTTCCGGCGCATCGAGGCCGAGGATCAGAATGCCGCGACAGTTCGGATCTTCCCGCTCGATCAGGCCACTGATTGCCTGCCAGCTTTCCAGTTTCAGCGGCGGCAGTTTCCACCAGTCCGGCTGAATCCCCATCGAGTAGAAGTGGGTCAGGATATCGAGGTAGTAAGACTCTTTCTTGTCCGGATTGCCCTCCGGCAGGATCACTTCCAGCAGCAGTTCGTGGCCGGTTTTGTTACAGCCGTTCCACACGTCCATCACCAGCTCATCCTGCTCTTTACGCAGTTCGGCGCTGTCATGCGGATGGTAGAACACCAGGCATTTCACCACGTGTTCCTGCGGCCAGTCGACCAGCTGGGAACCGATGTTGCCGTGCTCAAGGCGCAGCGGACGGGAGCTGGGTAACTCAATCGGGCGACCAATCCACCAGCCTTTACCGGTGATGGCGTTCAGCGCCGGCTGTCCGAAGGTGGTGTCAGCGAGGATGCCGCTGCGGCCATCCAGCCCGGCTTCACCGGCGGCTTCTTCTGCCGCACGCAGCAGCAACAGCTTCAGTTCAGGCAGGCGTGACGTGTCGACGCCCGCTTCATTAGCCATATCCACCAGCTGTTTACGGTGGTCGAAGGCAAAGACACACAGCTCTGGCCACTGTTGCTTGCGGGTGGTGACGCGGTGCAGGTGATTCAGGCGGCTGTCGAGGTCAGGACGCTTGACGTCCTTATCGCGGCTGAGGAAATCATCCAGTTCAGCTTTGGTTGGCATCGCTGGCGCGCAGCCATGGCGTGACACCACCAGGGCGCCGCAGGCATTGGCATAGCGACAGGCCTGCTCCCAGCTTTCATCATTCAACCAGCCGCGCAGCAGGCCAGACATAAAGGCATCGCCTGCGCCCAGCACGTTCAATACTTCCACGCGCACGCCGCTTTGTAATTTGGTTTGTTCCCAGCTGTCCGGGATCTCGCCTTCCAGCACCACGCAGCCCATCGGACCACGTTTGCAGACCAGCGTGGCTTTCGTCGCCTGACGAACGTTTTTCAGCGCGGTCAGGGTATCGGTGCTGCCGCCGGCAATATGAAACTCTTCTTCCGTTCCGACCACCAGATCGAAATAGTGCAGCACTTCCTGCAGCTGTTGCGTGACGTGCTCGGATTCCACAAAGCGGGTTTCACCGTCGCCGAGCGAGGTCAGTCCCCACAGCACCGGACGGTAATCAATATCCAGCGCGGTGCGTAAGCCGTTCTGACGGGCAATTTCCAGCGCCTTTAATACTGCTGCACGGGTTTGAGGATGCGAAAGGTGCGTGCCGGTGACCGCCACCGCACGGGAAGAGGTGATGTACTCTTCACTGATATCTTCCGGGATCAGCCCCATGTCGGCGCAGTTATCGCGGTAGAACACCAGCGGGAAGGTGTCCTGATCCTTAATTCCGAGGATCACCAGGCCTGTCAGCCGGGTTTTGTCGGTGATCAGACATTCGGTATCGGCACCCACGCGCTGCAGCTCTTCGCGCAGAAAACGGCCCATATGTTCATCGCCCACGCGGGCCAGCATGCCGGACTTCAGCCCCTGGATCGCCGTGCCGTACGCCACGTTACCCGACGAACCGCCGAGATATTTCGAAAACGTACTCATATCTTCAAGGCGGGCGCCAATTTGCTGGCCATAGAGGTCAACGGCAATGCGCCCGATACAAATCACATCAAGCCGTTTCTGTTGTGTACTCATACCTGTTGTTTCCTTCTCTGATAAGCCGACTCAGCTGCGCTTTTCCAGCGGACTCGCCTGAACGTAACGTCCGGACGCCCGGATTCAATATGGAAATGAGTATGGAGAATAAAAATTTCAACTTCAACACAAAATGAAATTAATACCCCAAAAGTGTGAGGTGGATAAAACTCTGGGGATCGTCGTTGCGGGGGATCAAAAGCGGCGGCGGGTTGTGGCGATCCAGGCGGTGTGAGCCTGCTCGCAAACTGCAAAAGCCGTTCGGGCAAAGCCCTTGAAGTGAAACGAAATTTTCTTTACTGCTCAGACATCCTCTTTATTGTTCCAAATCTGACCGCGCGATCACCCCGCGCAGAGTCGTTTCATCGCATAATTTGATCTCTCTCGCAAAATGAAATGTTTCTTCTGTAATTCTGTTTAGTGAAAAAAATATTTGTTTATAATCGCCTCACGTTTCACTTTTTCAGCCTCACCGTTAAGGAAGAGCACATGGGTAAGAGTAGATTAACCACAGCACAGGCTCTGGTCAGATTCCTGGACAACCAGTATCTGTCGGTAGATGGCGTTGAAACCAAGTTCGTTAAAGGGATTTTTGCCATCTTCGGTCACGGCAACGTGCTGGGCCTCGGTCAGGCACTGGAGCAGGACAGCGGCGACCTGGTGGTTATGCAGGGTCGTAACGAACAGGGTATGGCGCACGCGGCCATCGGCTTCGCCAAACAGAAACTGCGCCGTGAAATCATCGCCTGTACCTCTTCTGTCGGACCGGGTGCGGCCAATATGATCACCGCTGCGGGCACCGCATCGGCTAACCGAATTCCTCTCTTACTGTTGCCCGGCGATGTGTTTGCTACCCGCCAGCCGGACCCGGTTCTGCAGCAGATTGAACAGAGTCATGACCTCAGCATCAGCACCAATGATGCCTTCCGCGCGGTCAGCAAATACTGGGACCGCGTCAGCCGCCCGGAGCAGCTGATGACCGCCTGTATCAATGCCATGCGCGTGCTGACCGACCCGGCTGAAACCGGCGCGGTAACGATTTCCCTGCCGCAGGACGTGCAGGGCGAAGCCTATGACTACCCGGATTATTTCTTCCAGAAGCGCGTGCATCTGCTGGATCGCCGCCTGCCAACCGAAGCCCAGCTGGCAGCCGCACTGAAGATGATCGCCGGTAAGCGTAAGCCAATTATCGTCTGCGGTGGCGGGGTGAAATACTCCGAAGCCGGTGAGGCGCTGCGCCAGTTCGCCGAGCGCCATCAGATCCCCTTCGCGGAAACCCAGGCCGGTAAAGGCACTATTGTTTCTGACCATCCGCTGAACGTCGGCGGCGTGGGTGAAACCGGCTGTCTGGCGGCTAACCTGCTGGCGAAAGAGGCGGATCTGGTGATTGGCGTCGGTACCCGTTACACCGACTTTACTACCGCGTCGAAATGGATTTTCCACAATCCGGACGTCAGCTACATCAACATTAACGTCAGCAATTTTGACGCCTATAAGCTCGATGCCGTGCAGGTAGTGGCCGATGCGCGTGAAGCGCTGACCGCACTGGATGAGCGTCTGGCTGCACAGGGCTTCACCAGCGGCTGGGGCGAGAAAATCGGCCAGGCGCAGAGCAAATTGCTGAAAGAAACGCAGCGTGTTTATCAGTCGGTTTACAGCAACGACGGCTTTGTGCCGGAAATTGATGACCATATGGATCGTGAAGCGGTCTATGCCGAGTTCAACCGCCTGACCGATTCCTTCCTCACCCAAAGCAGCGTGCTGGGGACACTGAATGAGCATCTCCCAAAGGATTCGGTGATCGTCGCCGCTGCGGGTAGCCTGCCGGGCGATCTCCAGCGCGTCTGGCGCACCAAAGATTACAACAGCTACCACGTGGAGTACGGCTACTCGTGCATGGGGTATGAAGTCAGTGCCTCGCTGGGCGTCAAACTGGCCGAGCCGCACCGTGAGGTCTACACCCTGGTGGGGGATGGCTCCTTTATGATGCTGCACTCCGAGCTGGTGACCTCCATTCAGGAAGGGGCAAAAATCAACGTGCTGCTGTTCGACAACATGACCAACGGCTGCATCAACAACCTGCAGATGGAACACGGGATGGACAGCTTCACCACCGAGTTCCGCTTCCGTAATGCGGAAGGCGGCAAGCTGAATGGCGGCTTTGTGCCGGTAGACTTCGCGGCGATTGCCGGCGGCTACGGCTGCAAAACCTATCGCGTCACCACCCTCGACCAGCTGAAGCACGCGCTGGAAGATGCCCGCAAGCAGACCGTTTCCACGCTGATTGATATCAAAGTGCTGCCGAAAACCATGGTGCACAAATACTTCAGCTGGTGGCGCGTTGGCGGGGCGCAGGTTTCCGAATCTGAACGGGTCGATGCGGTCGCCAAAATGCTCAACGAACATATCGACCAGGCACGCGAATACTGATTCATTTTGCTTACTCTGAATGTAGTGCGGACATCTTCACTGGCTGCAAATAACGGCCAGGTTGATGCCCGCGCTCTCCCCTACATATAAAGGATATTTTATGACTCTGAAACTTGGCGTAATCGGCACCGGTGCTATTGGTCAGGAACATATTCGTCGCTGTAGCAAAGTGCTGCAGGGCGCCAAAGTGGTTGCCGTCTCGGATATCAACATCGACGGCGCGAAAGGCATTGTCAGCCGGTTAGGTCTGGACGCGGAAGTGTATGCCAACGGCCACGATGTGATCGCCTCTTCGGAAGTCGATGCGATCATTGTGACGTCCTGGGACCCAACGCATGAAGAGTTCACCCTGGCGGCAGTTGCTGCGGGTAAGCCGGTGTTCTGCGAAAAGCCGCTGGCGCTGAGTGCTGAAGGTTGCCGCCGTATCGTGGATGCGGAAATCGCCCACGGCAAACGTCTGGTGCAGGTTGGCTTTATGCGTCCTTACGATGCTGGCTACCGCGCGTTGAAGAAAGTGATCACCGACGGTGACATTGGCGAGCCGCTGATGCTGCACTGTGCGCACCGTAACCCGACCGTACCGGAAAGCTACACCACCGATATGGCGATCACCAACACGCTGATCCACGAGCTGGACGTGCTGCGCTGGCTGACCGAAGACGACTACAAATCTGTGCAGGTGGTCTTCCCACGTTCGACCAAAAACACCCACGCAAAACTGCGCGATCCGCAGATTGTGCTGTTTGAAACCCATAAGGGCACCCGCATTGACGTGGAGATTTACGTCAACTGCGCTTACGGCTACGACATCCAGTGTGAAGTGGTCGGTGAAACCGGCATCGCCAAATTGCCAGAGCCGTCTTCTGTTCAGCTGCGCAAAGACGCCAAGCTGTCGAACACCATTCTGACCGACTGGAAAGACCGCTTTATTGATGCCTACGACGTTGAGCTGCAGGCCTTTATCAACGATGCCACCGCCGGAACCTTGCAGGGCCCGTCAGCATGGGACGGCTATGCCGCTTCCGTTGCCGCCGATGCCTGTTTGAAAGCGCAGGAAAGCGGCGCTATCGAGCCGGTTGAGCTGCCAGCGCGTCCAGCCTTCTACAACAAGTAGCTTCAGGGAGATCGCAATGAAAATCGCCTTTGACGTAGACGTCATCAGAGACATGGGCATTACCAAAATGGTTCATCAGGTGGCGGACTGGGGCTACAAGTACATTGAGCAGTCTCCGCACCCACAGATTAACCCGTTCTATAAGCATCCGAAGGCCAGCCGGGAGATCATCACCGAGTATAAAAACGCGCTGCGTGAAACCGGGCTGGAGATCTCGTCCTATATCGTGGTTTACCGCTGGTCCGGCCCGGACGAAGCGCGCCGTCAGGCGGCTGTCCGCAACTGGAAGCGCATGATTGAGATCGCGGTGGAAACCGGTGTACAGGTGATCAATACCGAGCTTTCCGGTACGCCGAACGAGCCGGAAATCTGCGAAGAGATGTTCTATCGCTCGATGGAAGAAATCTTGCCTATCGTTGAACGTGAAGGTATCCGTATCGAAATCCAGTCACATCCGTGGGATTTCTGCGAAGAGAATAACGAAACCGCCGATCTGGTGAAATCATTCCGCAGTGAGAACGTGAAGTACCTGTACAGCGTGCCGCACACCTTCTTCTATGACAAAGGAAAGGGCGATGTGAAGAGCATGCTGGAGTACGCCGGTGGCGATCTGTCCCACGTGCTGATCGCCGATACCATGAACCACACCAAGCATTGTCGCTACATCGTTAACCCGCCAGGCGTGGATGCCACCATTCACCAGCATGTGGGTGTCGGTGAAGGGGAGGTCGATTTCGACACCCTGTTCCAGACGCTGCGCGAAATGGATTTTGCCAACCGAACCTACAAAGTGGGCGGCGAGTCGATTATTGCCTCTTCGCTGTTCGGTTATCCGGAAAAAATGAACCGTCAGGCCGTGGAAACCCGCGAACTGATCGAGCGTGAGCTGCTGAGCAGATAACTTCTGGCAGCCTGCGCTGCCGTACCCCTTGCGAGAGAGTGCGATGAACAAAGATAACGTTAAGCTGGCAATAGCCCCGATTGGCTGGACCAACGATGATATGCCGGAGCTGGGTGCGGAAAATACCTTCCAGCAAATCGTCAGCGAAATGGCGCTGGCGGGATTTACCGGCAGTGAAGTGGGCAGCAAATACCCGCGCGATCCGGCGGTATTGAAGCCAATGCTGGATATTCGCGGCGTACAGATCTGCAACGCCTGGTTCAGCACTTTTTTTGCCAACGGCGATAAAGCGAAAACCATCGACGAATTTATCAACCACCGCGATTTCCTGCACGCGATGGGCGCGAAGGTGATCGGCTGTTCCGAGCAGAGTAAGAGCATTCAGGGCACCTCGCTTTCGGTGCTGGATGAGAAGCCTTACTTCACTGATGAAGAGTGGCAGCTGACGGCTGAAGGCTATAACGAGCTGGCGAAACTGGCGGCGGAGAAAGGCATGCAGGTCTGTCTGCATCACCATATGGGCACCGCCATCCAGACCACGGAAGAGATTGACCGCTTTATGGCGATCACCAATGACGACGTGTTCCTGCTGTTTGATACTGGCCATGCCTACTATTCGGAAGGCAGTCAGGCGAAGATGCTGGCGATCCTCGAAAAGTATCTGCCGCGCATCAACCATGTGCATCTGAAAGATGTGCGTGATGAGGTAGTCGCCGAGGTGAGAAGCCAGAAGCTCTCCTTCCTTGATGGCGTCAAGAAAGGCACCTTTACTGTGCCTGGCGATGGCGTGATCGACTTTACGCCGGTGTTTAAAATTCTGGACGAGTCGGGCTATAAAGGCTGGATGGTGGTGGAAGCCGAGCAGGATCCGGCGTTAGCCAATCCGTTTGAGTATGCGGTGAAAGCCAGAAAATATATCCGCGAGACCGCCGGCCTGTAACGGAGGCGGCAGTGAAATAAGAAAGCCCCTGACCAGCAAACTGGCAGGGGCTTTTTGTCATTCAAATAACGGCGATTATTTCAGCGCAATCGTTTTGATGATGTTCTCAGAGTCGGTCTGAGACTGCTGCTGGTTTTCTGCTGGCAGCGTAATCTGCATGGTCAGCAGTTTGCCATCCACCTTCGCCAGCACCACGGAAGACCAGGAAGACTGGTTCTTGGCGGAGATCACCGTATCCAGCTGCTGAGCAGGCTGACCGCTGATTTCAATCGCTTTATTGGTCACGACCTGCAGCTGAGGATCGCGGTTGCGCTGCTGCTGCTCAAGGCGGCCAGCCAGCACGTCCAGTCCATCGGTAGTCGCGTCGCCTTCAATCACGATAATCGCTTTCTGGCCGGTCGCATCAGCATAGACGTGCATATTATTGGCCTGGGTGCCGAGCTTGCCGCTCTGATCGGACATCCCGGCTGGCAGGGTGAAGCCCAGCTTGCCGTCCATCAGGGTGACGGCCTGGCTGCTCTGGCTGCTGCTGACGCCGTTATCATCCGCAGAGGCTTTGTCATCTTTGCCGTCGCAGGCGGTCAGTCCAACCACCAGTAAGCCGATACCGGCATATTTCAGTAAGTTACGCATCATGATCCCTTTTACGTTAGTCGTGTGCTGCTTTACAGCCCCTCATAAAATAGTAATCAGCGGGCAAAAGCAACTGTCGCTCTGTCACAGAATGCAGCTTAGCCGAAGTTAACCTGAGCGCGGTTCGATTTTTCCGCCAGACGCTTCAGCATGGCATTCAGCAACAGGCCGTAAGCCGGCAGGAAGAAAATCATGCAGATAAGCACCTTGAAGCTGTAATCCACCAGGGCGATCTCCACCCAGTTCTGCGCCATAAACGGATCGGGACTTTTGTAGAAGGCGATAAAGAAGAACGCCAGCGTATCACTGATATTGCCGAGGAACATCGCGGAGGCCGGGGCAATCCACCACTGCGGCAGCTGGCGCAGGCGGTTGAAGACGTGCACATCCAGCACCTGGCCCAACGCGTAGGCCATAAAGCTGGCGCAGGCGATGCGGGCAACGAACAGGTTGACGTTTTCTAATGCGGCAAAGCCCTGCCACTCACCCTGATAGAACAGCGCGGAGACGGCGTAGGAGATAAACAGTGCCGGGACCATCACCGCAAGGATGATGCGACGAGCCAGCGGCGCGCCAAAAATGCGCACGGTGAGATCGGTTGCCAGGAAGATAAACGGGAAGCTGAACGCGCCCCAGGTGGTGTGAAAACCGAAAATGGAGATCGGCAATTGCACCAGATAGTTACTGGAGGTGATCACCAGCACGTGGAAAAGGGACAGCCAAATCAACGCATGCGTGCGCTGACTATTCGAGAACGAAATCATCATATGACCTTTTTGAAGATTGGGGTGAGGGAACCCAATGAAAAATTGTGTCGCAATAGCGATTGCGCGGCATCTTACCGAAACAGAGTGCTATTGCAACGGTTAATTTTAGCGCAAACGTTATCGTCGCGGTACCCACTTGCACATGCAAAAGGTGAGGGTAAAATGAGCGCAGGTATTTCTTCCGTTTTAATGAGACTGCTATGAGCGATCTGTTCGCCAATCCCGATCAAACCCTCGATGCGATGGGCCTGCGCTGCCCGGAACCTGTAATGATGGTGCGTAAAACCGTGCGTCATATGCAGGAGGGCGAAACCCTGCTGATTATTGCCGACGATCCGGCCACCACGCGTGATATCCCCGGCTTCTGCCGTTTTATGGAACACCAGCTGGTGGCGCAGATGACCGAGCAGACACCCTATAAGTATCTGCTGAAGAAAGGGCTCTAAGCATCGGCCTCGGGCCCGGTTTTACGCGGAGCCACTCAGCGTTTGCGCAGCAGCCTTAACGCATTCGCGGTGACCAGCGCCGTCGCGCCGGAGTCTGCCAGTACCGCCAGCCACAGGCCGGTAATTCCCAGCAGCGTGGTCACCAGAAACACCCCTTTTAGCCCCAACGCAATGGTGATGTTTTGCCGGATATTGGCGTGCGTGGCCCTGGAGATACGGATCATCGTGGCCAGTCCGCCAAGCCGGTTGTGCGTCAGCGCCGCATCCGCCGTTTCCAGCGCGACATCGCTGCCGCTGCCCATCGCAATCCCGGTCGTCGCGGCTTTCATTGCCGGCGCATCGTTAATACCATCACCGACCATCGCCACCGGCTGCTGCTGATTCAGTTCGCCAATCGCGGTGACCTTATCGGCGGGCAACAAGCCTGCGCGGAAGTCGATGCCCAGCTCACCGGCGATCGCCGCAGCGGCGCGCGGATTGTCTCCGGTCAGCATCACCGCCTGAATATCCAGCGCTTTTAACTCCGCCAACGCGGCGGCGGCATCGGCACGCAGCGTGTCACGCAAGGCGATCAGCGCCGTTGGCTGATTCTCCTGCAACAGCACCACCACGGTGTTTCCTTCGGCTTCCAGCGCGCTCACCCGTTCCTGCTGTTCAGGGCTGAGCGTGCCTTGATCCAGCCTGGCGGGCGCGCTGATTAGCAGTGAGTGACCACTGACGATAGCCTCAACGCCGCTGCCGGCCAGCGCGCGTTGCGAGGTCGCCGCTGCCAGCGTTAAGCCACGCTGGCCAGCCAGCGCCACGATGGCTTTGGCTAAGGGATGCGACGAACCGGCTTCCACCGCTGCCGCTTTGGCCAGCAGGGAATCTTCACTCTCCTCTGCCAGTGGGATCAGCGCGGTGACCTGCGGTTTTCCTTCGGTCAGCGTGCCGGTTTTATCGAAGGCAAAGGTGCGGATGGCGTTCAGGCTCTCCAGCGCGGCACCGCCTTTAATTAACACACCCCGGCGGGATGCCGCCGCCAGCCCGGAGGTGATGGCCGCAGGCGTTGAAATCACTAATGCGCAAGGGCAACCAATCAGCAGCAGCGTCAGGCCTTTGTAGATCCACGGCTGCCAGTCGGCGGCGAACAGCAGCGGCGGGATCACCGCGACCAGCAGCGCCATCGCCATAATTACCGGCGTGTAGATGCGGCTAAAGCGGTCAAGGAAGCGCTCAATCGGTGCCCGGTTGGATTCGGCTTCTTCAATCAGATGCAGAATGCGGTCGATGGCACTTTCACCTGGTTTGGATATCACTTCTAACAGCACCTGGCGGTCCACGCTCAGGCAGCCTGCGGTAACCGCTTCGCCTTGCTGACGCTCGACCGGCACCGATTCGCCGGTTAATGCGCTTTCATCAAAGCTGGCAAACGGCGAGAGTAAACGCGCATCGGCGGGCAATCTCGCGCCGGCGGCCACTTCAATTCTGTCGCCGGGGCGCAGTTCACTGAGGGCAACCGTTTCACGCTTCTCCCCGCTCACCCGGACAGCTTCTTCCGGTTTCAGGGCCATTAAGGCGGTCACGCCACGGCGGGCGCGGCTGGCGGCAAAGGATTCCAGCCGTTCACCCAGCAGGAACAGCAGCAGCACCATCGCGGCTTCTGCGGTGGCGCCAATAAATAATGCACCGATGGCCGCGACGGTCATCAGGGTTTCAATGGCAAATGGGGTGCCGCTGCGGATCAAGCGCAGCGCGCTGCGGGCAATGGGCCAGGCACCGGCGAGGGTGGTCAGGGTGAAAGCGATTTGTCCGGCTTCAGGGCTGACAAGGTCGATCAGCCAACTGGCCAGCATCATCACGGCAAGCAGAATAATGGCGCGATTTTCCTGCCAGAAGCCCGGCGTGGCGGCGTCGGTTTTGACGGCATCGCTACGTTGCAGGGTGAAACCGGCCTGCTTCACCGCCGCTTCAACCTGCTGGCGGACGTCGCGATCGGCGTTCACGACCAGTTTTTCGGTGGCATACAGCACGCGAGCCGTATCGACTTCGCTAAGCTTGCTAACGGCGGTTTCAATTTTTCGTGCGCAGCTGGGGCAATCCATTCCGCTGATTATCCAGCTGAAACGTTCTGCGGAACCTCTCCTGTCGCTTTCCTCATCGGCATCGCTGCCTGAACCGCAGCCGGCTTCACTGCAACAGCTGGTTTCAGCGGTGACTGAGGTCATCATCGAGATTTTTTTGATGGTTGGGCGAGGTTTACTGCTGCAACCTTGCTGGCTGTGAGCATGGCGTTGGCCACAAGGGCAAGAAGATGAGTGCTGATGCATGGCGCCTCCTGATGGGCAACGGCGGGAAACGCTCCCGCCGATGACGCATCTTACACTCTGGAGTGGACTCCAGAGTCAAGGCTTTTACGGCGATTACAGATACAGCGAACGCACGATCATAAAGTGACCGGCAAAGTAGCAGGCGGCGACAATCGCCCGGTCAGAGGTGAACCGGCGACGATAGTGGCTGACAAGCCAGACGATATTGGCCAGCAGCAGCAGCGAAGTCCCCACCATCAGCGAGAAGCTGTAATCGGTTGGGCGGAAGAAATACTGCTCGGTGGTCAGCCAGACCATCAACAGGGTCATGCCGATAAAGGTGCAGATCGGCCAGCGCAGATCTTCCAGTCTGGACCAGATGGTGGCAATCAACAGCGCGCCTATCACCAGTACCGTCAGCGGGATCGGCCAGAAGAAGGTCAGCGTCATATGGCTGGCGAAGCACAGGGTATACAGCAGATGCGAAAGGAAAAATGCGCCAATCGCGTACAGCATGCGCCGGTTAGGTAACAGCGTCAGCGCATCGCCAATCAGCGTGGCCAGCAGGCCAAACAGGATCAGATAGTCGGTAGTGTTGAGGATCGGTGCCTGCCAGGCCAGCGCCAGCAGAAGCAGCAAGGTGACGGGCTTAAATACCCAGCGTTGCCATTGAGGCCCACGGTATGACGCATCCACGTAGAGCCAACCGGAAAAGAAAACTGCCAGAAACGACCAAATCATAATGTGTCCCTTTGTATTCAGATGCAAAACTCCACAATTCTGAATCTAGTCTAGGACAGAGCCCGACGATGTGACAATGGGAGGCGTCTGGTTGTATCCTTTCTGGCCGTGGGAATGATTGGCATTGCCTGATAAGGAGGAAGAAGAAAAATATGAAGGTCATTTTTTTCATCGTACTGGCTATCATCGCCGTGCTGGCGACGCGTCAGTTTATCAAGCAGCGGAGAGAAGTGGCGGTCAATGACGCTTCCCCGGTGCGCTCACTTCCCGCTGAGGTAAAAGCCAAGCGCGAGGTTCCGGTGCCGAACCGCCGTTCGCGTCAGCGTGAAGTGATCCCGGTTGAGGATAAGCGTTATGAAGCCTGGTTTCATCCGCTCAACGGTGCCGGGGATTTCAAACTGGTGCTGAAAGAGCAGGATTACCGGCAGATTGATCAGGGGGAAAAGGGACAGCTGAAGGTGCAGGGGACGCGGTTTATATCGTTTAGCGCGAATTAGTGGGCTTGCCGAAAAAGCATGGGGTTCCGCGCTTTTTCGGCTGGTTTTACCACTGCGTTACTTCTTCGGCAGGTATTTCTTCTGCCAGGCCAGCAGCTCAAACACGCCAAAAAAGAAAATCTTGGTTTGCATCAGGAAGCTAAGCTTCGGGGCATCTTTCGGCTGCGTAGCGCGCATCAGCACCAACTGCAGTCCGTGCATCACCACCATAAAGAACAGCGCCACATCAATAAAATACTTCAGCGGCTTGGGGAACGGATGCACCAGGTTAAGCAGTAAAAATGCCCAGACACAGACCATCAGCAGCCTGCCAATATTAATCATCATGGTTCGCTTCCTTCTTCGCGATCTGGCGGTGGTACAGGCGATAGGCCACCTGTCCGGCGATCTTTTCCCGATGCAGTTGCCAGCTTACCGGCACCGGCGGCAGGCCATGTTCCACTTCGCTCTCGACATAAATCAACGCGTTATTCGCCAGCCAGCCGTTGCTTTCCAGCTGTCCAAGGGTCTGTTCCAGCAATCCCTTACGGAACGGCGGATCAATAAACACCAGATCGTGAGGCTCACCGTTTTGCGCCAGAAATTGCAGTGTGTTGGTGTTGATCACCCGGCCGGTTTTGCAACCGAGCGTGGTCAGGTTCTTTTCTAACTGCTGCGCAACCGGGCGCTCCAGCTCTAACAGTGTGGCAGATGCGGCGTGACGTGACAGCGCTTCCAGCCCTAATGCACCGCTGCCCGCGAAGCAATCCAGGCAACGTGCGCCCTGAATATCGGGTGCGAGCCAGTTAAATAACGTTTCGCGGACGCGATCGGTGGTCGGTCGAAGCCCGGCGCTGTCCGGGACCGGTAATTTTCTGCCGCGCCACAGACCGCCAATAATGCGGATTTGTCCGGCGCCGCCGCTGCGGGGTTTTTTATTCATGCTGCTGAACTCTTCATAATTTGTTGCACAGTTTAACGGGCTTACCGGGCTGAGGAAACGTAAAAAGGGTGCTGTGTTGCGTTAGCAGGAAAGTGTTAGACTAGGGGATTAAGTCAATTTTCAACGACCTGACAGATTTTTCCCCGCGAGGAGTGTGGTTGCACCATGGCAAAAAATAAAAAACGTGGCTTTTTTTCCTGGCTGGGATTAGGGCGTGAAGAGCAGGCGCCGCAGGAAGAGATAAAAGAGACGTTAGAGGAACAGCAGCCCGCTGACGAGACGTCAACGGATGCCGCCACGCCCGCAAAAACCGAGGCAGAGCAGCGCGCCGAAGCGACGGTCAACGTCACTGAAAATGTGGCCCACGATCAGGCCGCACATCCGGAAGCTTACCGTGAACCTGCCGCTGAGCCGCAGCCTGAAGCGAAACCTCAGCCGGAAGAGCTGGCGGTAATTACGCCCGCGCCGCTGGAAGCGTTTTTGCCGGAAGACGACGCGCGCGTTCAGCCCGAGCCGGAAGAAGAGGTGTTACCGGAACAGCTGGCGGTGGTTCAGCCAGAGCCGGAAGAAGAACTTCTGCCGGAAGAGATAGCGATTGTTCATCCTGAGCCCGAAGAAGTGGCTATCATCGCGCCCGTGCCGGAAGAGATTGCTGAAATCGCACCGGACGATGAGATCCTGCCTGAAGAGCTCGAAGCGCTGGCGTTAGCGGCTGACGCAGAGCCGGAGGTGATTGAGGAAGAAGAATCCATCGCCGCCGCGTTAGCGAAAGTGGAGCAGTCAGAGCAGGCCGAGCAGCAGCGTCCGACGAAAGAAGGTTTCTTTGCCCGCCTGAAGCGCAGCCTGGTGAAAACCCGCCAGAATCTGGGCTCCGGCTTTATCGGCCTGTTCCGCGGCAAAAAGATTGATGACGATCTGTTTGAAGAGCTGGAAGAACAGCTGCTGATTGCCGACGTTGGCGTGGAAACCACCCGCCGCATTATCAAAAACCTGACGCAGCAGGCGAACCGTAAACAGCTGCGTGATGCCGAAGCGCTTTATGGCCTGTTGAAGCAGGAAATGTCAGAGATCCTGGCTAAAGTGGAAGAGCCACTGGACGTCACCGGCAAAACGCCGTTTGTGATCCTGATGGTGGGCGTCAATGGCGTCGGCAAAACCACCACCATCGGTAAACTGGCGCGCCAGTATCAGGCCGAAGGCAAATCTGTGATGCTGGCGGCGGGCGATACCTTCCGTGCCGCGGCGGTTGAGCAGCTGCAGGTGTGGGGCCAGCGTAACAATATTCCGGTGATCGCCCAGCAGACCGGGTCGGATTCAGCCTCGGTGATTTTCGATGCGATTCAGGCCGCTAAGGCGCGTAACGTTGACGTGCTGATTGCCGATACTGCCGGTCGCCTGCAGAACAAATCGCACCTGATGGAAGAGCTGAAGAAAATCACCCGCGTGATGAAAAAGCTCGACGATCAAGCGCCGCACGAAGTGATGCTGACCATCGATGCCAGCACCGGTCAGAATGCCATCAGTCAGACTAAGCTGTTCCACGAAGCGGTGGGTCTGACCGGGATTACCCTGACCAAGCTGGATGGCACCGCAAAAGGCGGCGTGATCTTCTCCGTAGCCGATCAGTTCTCCATCCCGATCCGCTATATCGGCGTGGGTGAAGGCATTGAAGATTTACGCGCGTTTAAAGCTGACGATTTTATAGAGGCACTTTTTGCCCGAGAGGACTAATTAGGATGATTCGCTTTGAAGAAGTCAGTAAGGCTTATCTCGGCGGTCGGCAAGCGCTTCAGGGGGTAGATTTCCATCTGCGTCCGGGAGAAATGGCGTTTCTGACCGGACATTCCGGGGCAGGGAAAAGTACCTTGCTGAAGCTTATTTGTGGCATCGAGCGGCCAAGCGCCGGTCAGATCTGGTTTGGCGGCCACGATATCAGCCGCCTGAAAAGCAGCGAAGTGCCGTTTTTACGCCGCCAGATTGGCATGATTTTCCAGGATCACCATCTGCTGATGGATCGATCTGTGTATGACAACGTGGCAATCCCGTTGATCATTGCCGGTGCCAGCGGCGAAGATATTCGCCGCCGCGTGTCGGCCGCGCTGGATAAAGTCGGCCTGCTGGATAAAGCCAAAAGCTATCCGATTCAGTTGTCGGGCGGTGAGCAGCAGCGTGTGGGCATCGCCCGTGCGGTGGTGAACAAACCTGCGGTGCTGCTGGCCGATGAACCGACCGGTAACCTCGACGACGCGCTGTCGGAAGACATCCTGCGTCTGTTTGAAGAATTTAACCGGGTTGGCGTCACCGTTCTGATGGCAACCCACGACCGGGCCTTGATCGCCCGCCGTAACTACCGCCTGATGAGCCTGAATCAGGGACGTTTGCACGGAGGCCAGGGTGGTTAATAAACGCAATTCCCGGGCGCCTGCGCCCAAAGCCGCGAAGCAGAAGCAGCCTTCCAAAAGCAAAGCGCTGAAGGGCGGCTGGCAGGAGCAGTGGCGTTATGCGCTGCGCGGCACCTTATCTGATATGTGGCGTCAGCCGCTGGCGACGTTACTGACGGTGATGGTTATCGCCATCTCCCTGACTCTGCCAAGCGTCTGCTATATGGTGTGGAAAAACGTCAACCAGGCGGCGGCACAGTGGTATCCGGCACCGCAGCTAACGGTCTATCTCAGCAAAACGCTGGATGACGATGCCGCTGAAGGTGTTGTCAGCCAGCTGAAGAAAGAAGATGGCGTCGACAAGGTGAACTACCTGTCGCGCGAAGAAGCGATGGGCGAGTTCCGTAACTGGTCTGGCTTTGGCGGGGCAATGGATATGCTTGAGCAGAATCCGCTGCCTGCGGTGGCAATTATTACGCCGAAGCTCAACTTCCAGAATGACAACACCATGACCAACCTGCGCGACCGCGTGTCAAAAGTGCAGGGCGTGGATGAAGTGAAGATGGACGACAGTTGGTTTGCCCGTCTGGCGGCGCTGACCGGGCTGGTGGGGCAGGTGGCGGCGATGATCGGCGTGCTGATGATTGTGGCGGTGTTCCTGGTGATCGGCAACAGCGTGCGGCTGAGCATCTTTGCCCGGCGCGATACCATCAACGTGCAGAAGCTGATCGGTGCAACGGATGGTTTTATCCTGCGTCCGTTCCTCTACGGTGGTGCGCTGTTAGGATTCGCCGGTGCGCTGCTGTCGCTGATCCTGTCGGAAGTGCTGGTGTTCCGTCTGGAGTCCGTTGTGACACAGGTGGCGGCGGTGTTTGGCACCACCTTCAACCTGACCGGACTGGCATGGGATGAGAGCCTGCTGTTGCTGCTGGTATCGGCGATGATTGGCTGGATAGCCGCCTGGCTGGCGACCGTACAACATTTACGTCGATTTACGCCGCAGTAACCCCTTTACACGTTTTTTGTTATAATCTTCCTCTGTTGCATGAGTAATGTGCTTCAGAGGAAGTCATCAGTTTGTCACTTCCTCCTGCTATACTCTTCCTGCCCAGACGGTGTGTACTTTATTCACCGACGATAGTGAACTTGTGGATAACTTTGACGTCGAAGTAGCACAGATTGCTTTTAATTCTGGCTGCCGTTCACGTACTCTTGTGGACTGTGCAGGGAATTGCGCGGCATTATTGTTAAATACAGAGAGGGTTTGAATGACCAAAGAAATGCAAACTTTAGCTATTGCTCCTTTAGGCAACCTGGATTCTTACATCCGGGCCGCCAATGTCTGGCCTATGCTGACGGCAGAAGAGGAAAAAGCGTTGGCTGAACGGCTGCATTACCAGGGCGATCTGGAAGCAGCTAAAACGCTGATCCTGTCTCACCTGCGCTTTGTTGTTCATGTCGCTCGTAACTATTCGGGCTACGGTCTGCCGCAGGCTGACCTGATTCAGGAAGGTAATATCGGCCTGATGAAAGCGGTTCGCCGCTTTAACCCGGAAGTCGGCGTGCGTCTGGTCTCCTTTGCGGTGCACTGGATTAAAGCTGAGATCCACGAATACGTCCTGCGTAACTGGCGTATCGTGAAGGTCGCCACCACTAAAGCACAGCGCAAGCTGTTCTTTAACCTGCGTAAAGCCAAGCAGCGTTTAGGCTGGTTTAACCAGGAAGAAGTGGAAATGGTTGCCCGTGAACTGGGTGTCACCAGCAAAGACGTGCTGGAGATGGAGTCGCGTATGGCGGCCCAGGACATGACCTTCGATCCGACACCGGATGATGAAGGTGAAGGCCGCTCAATGGCGCCTATGCTCTACCTGCAGGATAAGTCGTCTGACTTTGCCGATGGCATTGAGGAAGACAACTGGGAATCCCACGCGGCTGATAAACTCAGCGATGCGATGCAGGGTCTTGATGAGCGTAGCCAGAATATCATCCGTGCCCGCTGGCTGGACGATGACAACAAAACCACGCTGCAGGAACTCGCCGATCAATACGGCGTTTCAGCAGAGCGTGTGCGTCAGCTGGAAAAGAACGCGATGAAAAAACTGCGTGTCGCTATCGAAGCGTAATCCATGCGGTAACAAAAAAAGGGCGACTTCGGTCGCCCTTTTTGTTTTTCTCAGTCAGCCCGTTATTGCGCCAGAAAGCCCCAGCCGCCGACCTGGGCAATAAAGCCGGCCTGTCGCATAAACGCGGCCATCACCTCACGATCCTCAACCTGACGGTCCGCAATCCACCACTGCACAATCCCCGGATTCTGCGCCAGCAAATCATTCAGTAAGTAACTGCCCACGCCGCGCCGGCGCGTCACCTCTCGCACCATGAAATCCTGCAGCTCGCCCTGCGTGCCGAGGATCGACGCGTTGACTGCCGCCAGCAGGCGGTCGTTGAATTTGGCGGCCCAAAGCTGCTGATGTTCATCCAGCGAAGCTTCAAGCGCAACAAGGTCAGCCTCTGGCCAGATTTTCGCCAGATCCAGGCGGTCCTGATCGGTGAAATTTTGCAATCTGATGATGGTCAATTTCATGACGAATACCGAACGAGTACGAAAGGCATATTGTAGCGAATTTAGCCAAAGAAGGGCGCTTAACTTTTCCCCGGCGAAAACGGAGTATTCTGTTTAGTGCGACGCGCTAACCCAGCGTGAAAGCTTATCGCCGAACTATTAATCAGCATAAAAGACTGCCATTCTGCTGAAAAAGCCACCGTTGCCACCAGCGTTTTATCCTGCGGGACCTGGGTATTTCTGAATGTGTCAGTTGATTTACAGCAGAATATTCCTGTTTAATAACCTGAAAATTAAAGCCTTATTTATAAAAATCGCCGCGTATTCCGATAACTCTCTCTTTCTTCAGCGTTTTATCTGGGATCCAGCGGCAATAAAACAGCAATCACAACAGATGGGGTAGTTCGGATGAAAATCAGTAAAGGTAGCGCGTTCCTGGCAGGTTGTGTGGCACTGGCGATGAGCCACGCGGCCATGGCGAAAGACATTAAAGTGGCCATTGTTGGCGCGATGTCCGGCCCGGTAGCGCAGTATGGTGATATGGAGTTCACCGGTGCCAAGCAGGCGATTGCCGACATCAATGCCAAAGGCGGCGTGAACGGTGACAAACTGGTTGGCGTGGAATATGACGATGCCTGCGATCCAAAACAGGCGGTGGCCGTTGCCAACAAAGTGATCAATGACGGTATCCGTTATGTTATTGGCCACCTCTGCTCGTCTTCTACTCAGCCTGCTTCCGACATCTATGAAGATGAAGGTGTGCTGATGATCACCCCGGCGGCAACCAACGCCGATCTGACCACCCGTGGTTACAAGATGATTCATGCGTACCACCGGTCTGGATTCCGACCAGGGCCCAACTGCCGCCACCTATATCCTGAAAGAGATCAAGCCTCAGCGCATCGCGGTCATCCATGACAAGCAGCAGTACGGTGAAGGCCTGGCGCGTTCCGTGCAGGCCAGCCTGAAAAAATCAGGCGGCAACGTGGTGATGTTTGAAGGTATCACCGCGGGCGACAAAGATTTCTCCACGCTGGTGGCACGCCTGAAGAAAGAGAACGTCGACTTCGTCTACTTTGGCGGTTACTACCCGGAGATGGGCCAGATGCTGCGTCAGGCACGTGCTGCCGGCCTGAAGACCCAGTTTATGGGACCAGAAGGCGTGGGCAACTCCTCGCTGTCTAACATCGCAGGTGCTGCGTCTGAAGGCATGCTGGTGACCTTGCCGAAGCGTTACGACCAGGTGCCAGCTAACAAACCGATTGTTGATGCGCTGAAAGCGAAGAAGCTGGATTCAACCGGCCCATTCGTCTGGACCACCTACGCAGCACTGCAGGCGCTGACCACCGGGATGGAGCGCAGCAAAAGTGCTGAGCCAGCCGATATCGCTAAAAATCTGAAGGAAGGCGCAGCGGTGCCAACGGTGATGGGCGACCTGAACTGGGATGAGAAGGGCGATCTGAAAGGCTTTGAATTCGGCATCTTCAAATGGCACGCGGACGGTTCTTCTACCGCAGTGAAATAAATCAGCCATACTTTCCCGGCGGCAGGGGCTGTCCGGGGAAGGCTGACAGCGGTGAAGACGACCGAACAGGTCGTCGGTAACAGTAAACGTCTGGTGAGGGTTCCCGGGCGTTTTTTTCCATTCTCTCCGCCCGTGCGGAAAGAAGTAAGGTAGCAAGGTATGTCCGAGCAGTTTCTCTATTTCCTGCAGCAAATGTTCAACGGCGTAACGTTGGGCAGCACCTACGCGCTGATAGCCATTGGTTACACCATGGTCTACGGCATTATCGGCATGATCAACTTCGCCCATGGCGAGGTCTATATGATCGGCAGCTACGTCTCCTTTATTGTGATTGCGGCCCTGATGATGATGGGCATCGATGTCAGCTGGATGCTGATCGGTGCCGGCTTTATCGTCGCGATTGTGATTGCCAGCGCCTACGGCTGGAGCATTGAGCGCGTGGCCTATAAGCCGGTGCGATCCTCCAAGCGCCTGATCGCGCTGATCTCGGCCATCGGGATGTCGATCTTCTTACAAAACTACGTCAGCCTGACGCAAGGCTCCCGCGATCTTGCGTTGCCAAGCCTGATCACCGGGCAGTGGACGCTGGGCGAGAGCAACGGCTTCTCCGCCACTATCTCCACCATGCAGGTGGTGATCTGGGTGGTGACCTTCCTGTCGATGCTGGCACTGACGCTGTTTATCCGCTATTCCCGCATGGGACGCGCCTGTCGCGCCTGTGCTGAAGACCTGAAAATGGCCAGCCTGCTGGGCATTAACACCGACCGTGTTATCTCGCTGACCTTTGTTATCGGCGCGGCCATGGCGGCGGTTGCCGGCGTGTTGCTCGGCCAGTTCTACGGCGTGATTAACCCGTACATTGGCTTTATGGCGGGGATGAAGGCGTTTACCGCTGCTGTCCTTGGCGGCATCGGCAGTATTCCCGGCGCGATGCTGGGCGGCCTGATCCTCGGCATCGCTGAAGCGCTGACCTCTGCTTATCTCAGTACCGAATACAAAGACGTGGTCTCTTTTGCGCTGCTGATTGTGGTGCTGCTGGTAATGCCTACCGGTATTCTCGGCCGTCCGGAGGTTGAGAAAGTATGAAACATCTCAACCTGGTTAACGCCGTTGCCTCCGCGCTGATGCTGGTGCTGCTGGCGGCCTTCTTTATGGGCATGCGCCTCGACCTCGACGGCACGCATCTGGTGGTGAATAACGCCGGTCGCGTCCGCTGGAACTGGATTGCACTGGGCGCGGCGGTGGTGTTCCTGTTCCAGCTGCTGCGTCCTTTGCTGCAAAAAAGCCTGAAAAAAATCTCCGGCCCGGCGATGGTTCTGCCGGGTATTGACGGCTCCACGCCGAAGCAAAAGCTGGTGCTGCTGGTAATGATCATTGCCGCCGTGGCCTGGCCATTTATCGTCTCACGCGGCACGGTGGATATCGCCACGCTGACGCTGATCTACGTGATGCTCGGGCTTGGCCTGAACGTGGTGGTCGGCCTTTCCGGTCTGCTGGTGCTGGGCTACGGCGGATTCTATGCCGTTGGCGCCTATACCTTTGCCTTGCTGAATCACTACTACGGCCTGAGCTTCTGGGAGTGTCTGCCGCTGGCCGGTCTGGTGGCGGCGATGTTTGGCCTGCTGCTCGGCTTCCCGGTATTGCGGCTGCGCGGTGACTATCTGGCGATTGTGACGCTCGGCTTCGGCGAAATCGTGCGTATTCTGCTGCTGAACAACACCGAAATTACCGGTGGCCCGAACGGCATCAGCCAGATCCCAAAACCGTCGCTGTTTGGTCTGGAGTTTAACCGCAGCGTGCGCGACGGCGGATGGGACACCTTCCATAACTTCTTCGGCCTGAAGTACGATCCCAGCGACCGCATTATCTTCCTGTATATGGTGGCGTTGCTGCTGGTGATCATCACGCTGTTTGTGATTAACCGCCTGCTGCGGATGCCGCTGGGACGGGCCTGGGAAGCGCTGCGTGAAGACGAAATTGCCTGCCGCTCGCTGGGCCTGAGCCCAACGCGCATCAAGCTGACCGCCTTCACCATCAGTGCGGCCTTTGCCGGCTTTGCCGGTAGCCTGTTTGCCGCACGCCAGGGCTTTGTCAGCCCGGAATCGTTCACCTTTGCCGAGTCGGCGTTCGTGCTGGCAATTGTGGTACTGGGCGGCATGGGATCGCAGTTTGCGGTGATCCTCGCTGCGGTGCTGCTGGTGGTTTCCCGCGAGCTGATGCGTGATTTGAATGAGTACAGCATGCTGGTGCTCGGCGGTCTGATGGTGCTGATGATGATCTGGCGGCCACAGGGTCTGCTGCCGATGAAGCGTCCGCATCTGAAGTTGAAGACGGTAGAAAAAGGAGAGCAGCCATGACACAGCCTTTGTTGGCCGTAAAAGGCCTGATGATGCGCTTTGGCGGCCTGCTTGCCGTTAATAACGTTGAGCTGGAGCTGCGCCCGCAGGAGATCGTGTCATTAATCGGCCCGAACGGCGCCGGGAAAACCACCGTCTTTAACTGTCTGACCGGTTTCTACCGGCCGACGGGCGGCAGCATCATGCTGCGCGACAAGGATATCGCGGGCCAGCCGGGGCAAAAAATTGCCCGGATGGGCATTGTCCGTACTTTCCAGCACGTGCGCTTGTTCCGCGAAATGACGGTGATTGAGAACCTGCTGGTGGCGCAGCATCAGCATCTGAAAAGCGGCGTGTTTGCCGGTTTGCTGAAAACGCCGGCCTTCCGTAAAGCCGAAAGCGACGCGCTGGATCGTGCCGCCACCTGGCTGGATCGCGTGGGGCTGCTGGAAATGGCTAACCGTCAGGCGGGCAACCTGGCCTACGGTCAGCAGCGTCGTCTGGAAATCGCCCGTTGTATGGTCACCCGGCCGGAAATCCTGATGCTGGATGAGCCAGCCGCCGGGCTGAACCCGAAAGAAACCCACGAGCTTGATGAGCTGATTGCCGAACTGCGCAGCCAGCACAACGTCTCGGTACTGTTGATTGAACATGATATGAAACTGGTTATGGGCATTTCTGACCGCATTTATGTAGTGAATCAGGGCACGCCGCTGGCAAACGGCACGCCGGAGCAGATCCGCAACAATCCGGACGTGATCCGCGCCTATCTGGGAGAAGCCTGATATGAATCCGATGCTCTCTCTCGAGAACGTCAGCGCCCATTACGGCAAAATTCAGGCGTTGCATAACGTCAGTCTGCATATCAATCAGGGCGAGATTGTCACCCTGATTGGGGCCAACGGCGCGGGTAAAACCACTATCCTTGGCACCTTGTGTGGTGAGCCGCGCGCGACGCAGGGATCGATTACCTTCGACGGTAAAGCGATCACAGAATGGCAAACCGCGCGCATCATGCGTGAAGCCATTGCCATTGTGCCGGAAGGGCGCCGCGTGTTTTCACGGATGACGGTGGAAGAGAACCTGGCGATGGGCGGCTTTTTCGCCGAGCGTCAGCAGTATCAGACCCGCATCAAGCGCGTATATGAGCTGTTCCCACGCCTGTACGAGCGCCGCGTTCAGCGTGCCGGCACCATGTCCGGCGGTGAGCAACAGATGCTGGCGATTGGCCGGGCGTTGATGAGCCAGCCGCGCCTGCTGCTGCTGGATGAGCCCTCGTTAGGCCTGGCGCCGATCATTATCCAGCAGATATTCGACACCATCGAGCAGCTGCGTCAGGAAGGGATGACCATCTTCCTGGTGGAGCAGAACGCTAACCAGGCGCTGAAGCTGGCCGATCGCGGTTATGTGTTAGAAAACGGCCATGTGGTGCTGGAGGATACCGGCGACGCCTTGCTGGCGAACGAAGCGGTGCGCAGTGCCTATCTCGGCGGCTAATGTGTTGTAAACCCGGCGGTTTCAAGGCCGCCAGGCCCGCCGCCTGCGGGCGAAGTCGGGGTGACAGGGCGGGATTTTCCCCGCCCTTTTTTGTGCCCGTCAGCGCAAAAAAGGCGGTAATTCACTCGCCTCGTGCGTCACCTGCCTGTCACCTTTCCGTCATAAACCCGTTATCTTTCCGTCATTTTCCCGTGTCATGTTACTTCCCGAACAATAAGAATGCGCGATATCGCGCGATTGACTCCGGGCACAGGATACCGATATGACATCGTTCTCATTTCGTAAAACCGCACTTTGCATGGTACTGGGACTGACCTTCAGCGGTCACGCACTGGCTGCCACCGAGATCCCTTTCTGGCATTCGATGGAAGGCGAACTGGGTGTGGAAGTAAATTCTCTGGCACAACGCTTTAATGAGTCTCACCCAGATTACAAAATCGTGCCGACCTACAAAGGCAACTACGAACAGAGCTTGGCGGCCGGGATTGCCGCCGTGCGTTCAGGTAAAGCGCCGGCTATTTTGCAGGTTTACGAAGTGGGTACCGCCACCATGATGGCTTCTAAAGCGATCGTGCCGGTCTACGATGTGTTCAAAAATGCCGGCGTGGCCTTCGATGAGAAGCAGTTCGTGCCGACCGTGGCGGGCTACTACAGCGACGCCAGTGGTCACCTGATTTCTCAGCCGTTTAACAGCTCGACGCCGGTGCTGTATTACAACAAAGACGCCTTCAAAAAAGCCGGTCTGAACCCGGATCAGCCGCCGAAAACCTGGCAGGATCTGGAAAAGGACGCCGCTGCGCTGCGTAAAGCGGGCATGACCTGTGGCTACGCCAGTGGCTGGCAGGGATGGATACAGATTGAGAACTTCAGCGCCTGGCATGCACTGCCGGTCGCCACCCAAAACAACGGTTTTGACGGCACCGATACCGTGCTGGAATTCAACAAGCCGACGCAGGTTCGTCATATCCAGATGCTCGAAGATATGAACAAGAAAGGCGATTTCACCTACTTCGGCCGTAAAGATGAATCCACCGCCAAGTTCTACAACGGCGATTGTGGCATCACCACCGCGTCTTCAGGCTCGCTGGCGGATATCCGTCATTACGCCAAATTTAACTACGGCGTCGGCATGATGCCGTACGACGCCACCGTCCCTGACGCCCCGCAGAACGCCATCATCGGCGGCGCGAGCCTGTGGGTGATGAAAGGCAAAGACGCCAGCACCTACAAAGGCGTGGCCGAGTTTATGGCCTTCCTGGCACAGCCGGATATCGCCGCTGAATGGCACCAGAAAACCGGCTACCTGCCGATCACCACCGCTGCCTATGAGCTGACCCGCAAACAAGGGTTTTACGATAAAAATCCCGGCGCGGACATCGCCACGCGTCAGATGCTGAACAAGCCACCGTTAGCGTTCACCAAAGGGATGCGTCTGGGCAACATGCCGCAGATCCGTACCGTTGTCGACGAAGAGCTGGAAGGCGTCTGGACCGGTAAGAAAACGCCGCAGGCGGCGCTGGATAACGCGGTGACCCGTGGCAATCTGCTGCTGCGCCGCTTTGAGCAGACGGCTAAGCAATAACGCTTCGCCCACAGGGGCTGCATTCAGTCCAATTCCCGGCTGGATGCGCCCCTGAAACCGTTTTCAGGGCCGCGTTGAGGGTAGTGAACGCGGCCCCTTACTCCTCATATTGGACGACGCTATGTCTTCTTCCCGTCCCGTTTTTCGCTCGCGCTGGCTGCCCTATCTACTGGTGCTGCCTCAGCTGCTGATCACCGTGATCTTCTTCCTCTGGCCCGCCGGTGAAGCCCTGTGGTATTCGGTGCAAAGCGTCGATCCGTTCGGCCTTTCCAGCACCTTTGTCGGCATGGAAAACTTCAGGCGCCTGATCGGCGACGAGTATTACCTCGACTCTTTTCTGACCACGCTGATTTTCAGCGGGCTGGTCACCGTCATCGGGCTGGTGGTCTCGCTGTTTTTTGCCGCGCTGGTCGACCATGTCCTGCGCCTGAAGCGCTTCTACCAGACGCTGTTTTTACTGCCTTACGCCGTGGCACCCGCCGTCGCCGCGGTGTTATGGATGTTCCTGTTCAGTCCGGGTCTGGGGCTGATTACCCATTTCCTGCGTTACCTCGGCTATGACTGGAACCATGCGCAAAACAGCGGTCAGGCGATGTTTCTGGTGGTGCTGGCCTCGATCTGGCAGCAGATGAGCTACAACTTCCTGTTCTTCTTTGCCGCGCTGCAGTCCATTCCAAAATCGCTGACGGAAGCCGCCGCCATTGATGGCGCGGGTCCGGTCCGGCGCTTTTTCCAGTTATCTCTGCCGCTGATCACCCCGGTCGGCTTCTTTTTAGTGGTGGTGAATGTGGTGTATGCCTTCTTCGACACCTTCCCGGTGATTGACGCCGCCACTGGCGGTGGCCCGGTGCAGTCGACCACCACGCTGATTTATAAAATTTACCGCGAAGGTTTTGCCGGACTCGACCTCTCTTCCTCTTCCGCCCAGTCGGTGGTGCTGATGGTGCTGGTGATTATTCTGACGGTGATCCAGTTCCGCTACGTCGAGAAAAGGGTGCGCTACCAATGATAGAGAACCGACCAGGGCTGACGATGTTCAGCCATATCATGTTGGGACTGGGGATCCTCACCGTGCTGTTCCCGCTGTATGTGGCCTTTGTTGCCGCCACCCTGAGCAACAGCGAAGTGTTCCAGGTGCCGATGACGCTGATCCCCGGCCGGCATTTGCTGGATAACATTGCCAACATCTGGCAGCACGGCGTGGCGCAGAACAGCGCGCCCTTTGGCGTGATGCTGATGAACAGCGCGATCATGGCGCTGAGCATTACGCTGGGGAAAATCACCGTGTCGATCCTCTCCGCCTTTGCGCTGGTGTGGTTCCGCTTCCCGCTGCGCGGGCTGTTCTTCTGGATGATTTTTATCACCCTGATGCTGCCGGTTGAGGTGAGGATCTTCCCGACCGTCGAGGTGATTTCCAACCTGAATATGCTCGACAGCTACAGCGGGCTGACGCTGCCGCTGATGGCTTCCGCCACCGCCACCTTCCTGTTCCGCCAGTTCTTTATGACCCTGCCGGACGAGCTGATTGAAGCGGCGCGAATTGATGGTGCCAGCCCGATGCGCTTCTTCTGGGACATCGTGCTGCCGCTGTCGAAAACTAACCTGGCGGCGCTGTTTGTGATCACCTTTATCTACGGCTGGAACCAGTATATGTGGCCGCTGCTGATCATCAGCGAAGCGGACCTTGGCACCGCCGTCGCCGGTATCCGCAGCATGATTGGCAACGGTGACGGCTCGACCCAATGGAATCTGGTGATGACCGCCATGCTGCTGACCATGGTGCCGCCGATTGTGATTGTTTTAGTGATGCAGCGCGCCTTTGTTCGCGGGCTGGTTGAGAGCGAGAAATAAGTTATGGCAGGCGTAAAACTTCAGGCTGTTACCAAATCCTATGACGGCAAAAATCAGATCATTCAGCCGCTCGACGTGGAAATCCGCGACGGTGAATTTATGGTGATGGTGGGTCCCTCCGGCTGCGGAAAATCCACGCTGCTGCGCATGGTCGCCGGGCTGGAAGAGGTCACCAGCGGCGATATCTATATCGATACCCAGCGCGTCACCGATCTTGAACCGAAAGATCGGGGCATCGCCATGGTGTTCCAGAACTACGCGCTCTATCCGCATATGAGCGTTGAGCAGAACATGGCCTATGGCCTGAAGATTCGCGGCATGGGCAAAGAGCATGTGCGGCAGAAAGTGCTGGAAGCCGCCAAAAGCCTGGAGCTGGAAGCCTTGCTGCATCGCCGCCCGCGTGAGCTCTCTGGCGGCCAGCGGCAGCGCGTGGCGATGGGCAGAGCGATTGTGCGTGAGCCTGCGGTATTCCTGTTCGATGAACCCTTATCCAACCTCGATGCCCGCCTGCGCGTGCAGATGCGCCTTGAGCTGCAGCTGCTGCACCGTCGCCTGAACACCACCAGCTTGTATGTTACCCACGATCAGGTGGAAGCGATGACGCTGGCGCAGCGGGTAATGGTGATGAACAAAGGGGTGCTGGAGCAGTTGGGTACGCCGGTGGAGGTGTATGAACGTCCGGCGACGCGCTTTGTCGCCAGCTTTATTGGCGCGCCGTCGATGAACCTGATGGATGGCCAGTTAAATGATGATGGCAGCCGGCTGACGTTGTCCGATTGCTTTACGATCCCCTTGCCGCAAGCGAAAGCGCGTTGGGCGGGCCGCCCGTTGACGCTGGGTATTCGCCCGGAGCATATTAAACTCGCGTCGCCGCAGGACGGCTTGCCGCTGGTGGTTGAAACGCTGGAAATGCTGGGCGCGGATAATCTGGCGCACGGCAAGTGGGGCGGGCAGTCGCTGGTGGTACGCCTGCCGCATATCGAGCGTCCGGCGATTGGCAGCACATTGTGGCTGCATCTGCCGACAGACTCGCTACACTTCTTTGAACCCTCTACTGGACAACGGCTCGAATGATGAACAAAGCCTGGCCTTACCCCCCGATTGTGGCCCATCGCGGCGGCGGTAAACTCGCCCCGGAAAACACCCTCGCCAGCATTGATGTTGGCGCGAAGCTGGGCCACAAGATGATCGAATTTGACGTGAAGCTGTCGCAGGATGGCGAGATCTTCCTGCTGCACGATGACACGCTGGACAGGACCAGCAATGGCTGGGGAATTGCCGGGCAGCTTCCCTGGGAAAAGCTGGTGCAGCTGGATGTCGGCGGTTGGTACGGCAAGGATTTCGCCGGTCAGCGCCTGCCGTTGCTGTCGCAGGTGGCGAAGCGCTGTGCCGAGCACCAGATGATGGCCAATATCGAGATCAAACCCACCACCGGGCTGGAAGCCGAAACCGGACGGGTGGTGGCGCTGGCCGCGCGGGATCTCTGGCATATGCAACCCGCAGCACCGCTGCTCTCGTCGTTTTCAACGGTGGCACTGGCCGCGGCGAAAGAGGCGGCACCGGAGCTGCCACGCGGTTTGCTATTGCATGAATGGCACGATAACTGGCAGGAAATGACCGATGCACTGCAGTGCGTGTCGATTCACTTCAATCACAAGGTGTTGAACGAGAAGCGCGTGGCTGAGCTGAAAAAATCCGGCTTACGTATTCTGGTGTACACGGTGAACGATGCCGACAGGGCTGCACAGTTGTTGAAGTGGGGTGTCGATGCGATCTGTACCGATGCCATCGATACCCTTGGCCCCGACTTTGCCTCTCAACTGCATCGCTGAGGCGGCAACCGCGTGAGCTGACCAGATGAACCCCGGCCACTGACTGATGTCAGCGTCGGGGTTCTCAGTGCTTGCCGCTTTATTGTCGCGCCAGCACTGTGGGTAAGGTGGGGATTAATTGTTGTTTTGCTGCACCGGCGGCATGGTGTTTGTTCCCGGCTGTGACTGGATCACGCGCTGGGAAGCACTGTTCCGCTGCTCCTGAACTTTCCGCTGTGTGTCCTGGCTTTGACGTTGCTGATCCTGCTGCAACTTCAGTTTCTGCTGGGACTGTTGCGTCTGCATCTGGCTCTGCATCCGTTGAGTGCTGGGATTATAGCCCGGCTGGTTTGGCTGATTGTTGTTCAACATGTTGGCCATGCCGCTCAACGGTGCCAGTGCGGCAACAAAAATAACTAACCATTTCATAAACTGCCTCCGTGTTAGATTACTCAAGTGTATGCCAGGGCCACCAAACTGCCTCCAGGAGTCAACTGAATTTCAGTCCCGCCTCGCCTTTTCTCTTATTTCGTACACACTTATCAGCAGTAAACAAACGTAAATAAGACTAACAAGAGGTGAAGATGACAGGACAGGGTAAGTTAACGCGGCTTGCGGGACCGCTAATGATCGGGCTGTTACTGTGGCAGGGTGCCAGTGCTGCGCCCACCGCACCGGCAGTTTCTTACGGGGTGGATGCGGATACCTTCCATCCGGTGAAAGAGCAACATGGGATGGTGTCGTCAGTGGATGCGACAGCAACTCAGGTTGGCGTGGATATCCTTAAGCAGGGTGGCAACGCGGTGGATGCGGCGATTGCCGTCGGTTATGCGCTGGCGGTGACCCATCCGCAGGCCGGCAACCTCGGCGGCGGCGGCTTTATGATGCTGCGCACCGCCTCAGGCCGTACCACCGCCATCGACTTCCGCGAAATGGCCCCAACCCGCGCCAGTCGCGATATGTTCCTCGATGCGCAGGGCAATGCCGACAGCAAAAAATCCCTCACCTCTCACCTGGCGTCCGGCGTACCTGGCACGGTAGCGGGCTTTGCGCTGGCGAATAAAGAGTACGGCACTATGCCGCTCAGCCGTCTGATCCAGCCGGCGATCAAAATGGCCAGCAAAGGCATCGTGGTCAATCAGGCGCTGGCTGACGATCTGAAGGTCTATGGCAAAGAAGTGCTGATTAACCATCCCAACAGCAAAGCGATTTTCTACAAGGCGGATGGTCAGCCTTATGCCCGCGGCGAGACGCTGGTGCAGCGCAATCTGGCCCACAGCCTGACGCTGATTGCCAGCCAGGGACCGGACGCCTTCTACAAGGGCGCTATCGCCACGCAGATTGACGAGGAAATGGCGGCGCACGGCGGCTTAATCAGCAAAGTGGACCTGGCGAAATACCAGGCGATTGAGCGTAAGCCAATCAGCGGTACCTATCGCGGCTATGAAGTCTTCTCTATGCCACCGCCATCTTCCGGCGGGATCCATATCGTGCAGATCCTGAATATCCTGGAAAACTTCGATCTGGCGAAAATGGGCTTCGGCAGCGCCGATGCCATGCAGGTGATGGCGGAAGCGGAAAAATATGCCTATGCCGACCGCTCGGAATATCTCGGCGATCCGGACTTTGTGAAGGTGCCGTGGCAGGCGCTGACCAGCAAAGCCTATGCGAAATCGCTGGCGCAGCAGATTGATGTGAATAAGGCGCGGCCGTCTTCGGAGATCAAACCGGGCAAGCTGGCACCGTATGAAAGTAACCAGACCACGCATTTCTCGGTGGTGGATAAGCAGGGCAATGCGGTGGCGGTGACCTACACGCTGAACACCTATTTTGGCAGCGGTATCGTGGCGGGTAACAGCGGCATCCTGATGAACAATGAAATGGATGACTTCTCTGCCAAGCCGGGCACGCCGAACGTCTATGGCCTGGTGGGCGGCGAAGCCAATGCGGTGGGGCCGTATAAGCGACCGTTGTCATCAATGTCGCCGACTATCGTGGCGAAAGATGGCAAAACCTGGCTGGTGACCGGCAGCCCTGGCGGCAGCCGCATTATCACCACCGTGCTGCAAATGGTGGTCAACAGCATCGATTACGGGATGAATATCGCCGAAGCGACCAACGCACCACGCTTCCATCACCAGTGGTTGCCGGATCAGCTGCGGGTTGAAAAGGGCTTCAGCCCGGACAGCCTGAAACTGCTGGAAGCCAAAGGTCAGCATGTGAAGGTGATGCCGGCGATGGGCAGCACGCAGAGTATTATGATTGGGCCGGACGGCATGCTGTATGGCGCATCCGATCCGCGCACCATTGATGATTTAACGGCGGGTTACTAACCGGCTGAGAACCCCCGACGGTCGGGGGTTCTGCAGGTTCCTTCCTGAGAGGCGCTTACGCCTCTCTTTTTCGTTCATGTGCGGCGAGCAGCTGATTAAACGCCCCGCCTGAACAGCCCTGTTGCAACGCCTCCAGAATCAACTGCTGCTGAGTCTTCGGCACCAGCCCACCCAACGGCGGATCGGTATCCAGATTGGTGGGGAAGGAATAGCCTTCACCACTCGCGGCCACCACCGCGTGCAGCTGCGCTTCGCTCAGTGTTTTGCTCAGTAAGGCTGGATAGATCGCCTCCAGCACCTTGACGTGATTCACTTTTTCCATCGTTTTGCCAAAGGCCGACGAGACCTGCAGCAAATTGGCGGTGCGAATATGATCCGCAGTGACGTTATTCCCGGCGGCATGGAACAGTGCCGGATTGAAGAACAGCCCATCGCCTTTTTTCAGCGGCAGCTGAATGGCGTGCTGTTGGAAGAAGGCGATAAAGCGCGGATCGCGCCAGGCCAGATAGCCTTCGGCATACTGTTGTGACCACGGCAGAAGCTGCGTGGGGCCAGATGCTAACGGCATGTCGCTGTGGGCGACCGCACCCTGCAGCGTCAGATATTGCGACAGGATCTGCAACGGCAGCGGGAAGCGGGCGACAACCTCATTAACCTGAAAACCCAGATGGTAATCGCGGTGCGGCTGCTGCGCTTTGCCGCCCGGACGCACCTGATTCACCTGCGCCGTCATTTCATAGCCAGGCCCCACCCAGGCTTCGCAAATCAACGCCAGTAAGGGGTTGCTGTAGTAATCGATAAACGCATCGGCATCGCGCTCTGCCACCTTTTGCAGGGCGTTCCAGATACGGCCATTGCTGCCGGCTTTGGCAAAGTGATCGCCACCGCCGCCGCTGGCGGCTTCACTGGCGAGAATTTCCTCAAACAGCATACTGCTGCGATCCACGGCGGAAAGGTCTTCATACAAACCCTGCACCACAAACACGCCGGGCCCACTGGATAATGCGCGATGCAGCTCGGCCAGCAGCTTCTGACGGTCGGTTTCTGCGGCTTTCAGCAGATCGTCACGGTGGTAAATCAGCACGTTTTTTTCGGCGGAGCGGGCCAGCGGGAAGTCGCCCTTCGGCAAGGTCTGCGCACAGAGGGTGGCGAAATCATCCAGCGAAATCTGGCTGTCATTAATATAAATCTGAGTCATTGGGCACCTCACAGCGTCAACGCATGGGATGGCTGGAAGCCACCGTTATCACCACAGCCAACCACCGACTGATCGAAGTCGATCACCGCGCCGGTCATCATTCCTGACTCTTCGGAGAGCAGGAAAGCCACGCCACGGGCAACTTCAGTCGGTTTCAGCAGGCGGCCAAAGGGCTGCTGCTGCTCCGCTTTTTCCAGCCAGCCGTCTTCTGCCTGATGGTATTGCCGCTGGATATCGTCCTCATGTGGCGTATCCATCCAGCCGATGTTGAGGCCATTGACCCGGATGCGGTTCCGCATGGCGCTGAAGGCAACGTTTTTGGTCAGCGTCACCAGCGCGCCCTTTGACGCGGCATAGGCGCTAAGAAAGCTCTGGCCGCCGTGTGAAGTCATGGTGATGATATTGACGATGCTGCCCTCAACGCCTTTGGCGATCATCAGCTTGATCGCCGCCTGCATCAGGAAGAAGGGCGCCCGCACGTTGACCGCCATAATGGCGTCGAACAGTTGCGGCGAGGTGTCGAGGATGGTGCCGCGATCGGACATGCCCGCGCAGTTAACCAACCCGTGCAGCGTGCCAAAACAGGACTCTGCCGCGGCGACCACCTTTTCGCAGGCGGCCGGTGAGCTGATGTCGGCTTCGACGAAGATCGCTTCACAGCCGGAGTGGCTCAGGGTTTCGACCTGCTGGCGTCCGGCGTCGGTATTACGTCCGCAGATCACGATGCCGCGCGCGCCACGCTTCGCCAGCAGCTGGGCCACCGCCGCGCCCAGTCCCTGGGTGCCACCGGTGACCACGAACACCTTATTGTTGAAGATAGTGCTTTCAGTCAGGCTCATTATTTGTCCTTTCTTTTTGTCGGGGAAGGTAAGGTCTGTTCACTTGCTGACCCTGACCTTAGCAATTACATTTGATTAACAATACGTCGGCATGACCTCAAAAAGACCTCAATTTATGGCTAACCCGTTTTCACTTAAGCAAATCGCGGCCCAGTCGGGCGTCAGTAAAGCCACGGTCGATCGGGCGCTGCACCAGCGGGGCAGCGTGCATCCGCGCACCGCACGGCGGATTGCGCAGGCCATCCGCGATCTGGAGTTGCAGCAGCGCGCCAGCCTGGCCAGCGGCCGTACCTTGCCGATCGATTTAGTGATGCATGCGCCTGAGCGCTTCAGCTCGCTGACGCTGGCGGCGCTGCTCAGCCAGATAAAAAGCTTTGCGCCGTTCCGGCTGACTCTGCGCTGCCATATTGTTGAGGAAACCACGCCAGAAGAGCTGGTGCGTGAACTGCGCCGCTGTGGCAATGACAGCTACGGCGTGCTGCTAAAGGCCAGTGACCATCCGTTGCTGGAAAGCGCGGTTGCCGAACTGGCCGCGCTGCGCGTCCCGGTGGTAACCCTGGTCACCGACCTGCCGCACAGCGAGCGCATTCGTTATGTCGGCATGGACAATGAAGGGGCAGGGCGAACGGCGGCCTGGCTGATGTCGCGCTGGCTGCCGGCTGAGGCACAAACGGTGGCTGTGGCGCTAAGCAGCGCGGGATTTCGCGGCGAAGAGCAGCGTATGGAAGGGTTTATGGCGACGCTACAACAACGCGCGCCCTGGCTGAATACCGTCGCGGTCAGCGAAGGCTATGGCATCGATCAGCTGACCTTTACCCAGATGTGCGCAGCGCTGGAACAGGACAGCACCATCCAGTCCGTTTACAGCGTTGGCGGCGGCAACAGCGCCATCCTGCGGGCCTTTGCGGCGATGGATCGTGAGGTGAAAGTCTTTATTGGCCACGATCTGGATGAGGAGAACCGCCAGTTACTGACGGCGGAGAAGCTGGACGCGGTAATTGACCACGATCTGCGGGAGGATGCGCGCACGGCGTTCAGTGCCATCCTGCGTTTTCATGGTTTCCTGCCGGCGGAAGAAGCGCAGCAAACGGCGTTTTCACGGGTGATCGTGGCCACGCCGTTCAATGTTTAGACCGGCGATGGCGCATTTTTAAGACGCGCCATAAACAGCGCATCCACCTGCTGACCCTCGCGGACCGCAAAACGGCGGGCAACGCCTTCGGTAACAAAGCCGAAGCGCTGATAGAGGGCAATCGCCGTGGCGTTGTCAGCGAATACCGTCAGCTCAATGCGTTCGATGCTCAGCCAGTTATCGCAAAGGACGATCATCTCTTTCATCAGCGCCGAAGCCACGCCTTTGCCGCGATGATGAACATCGACGCAGAGGCCAAACGATGCGGTGTGACGACGACGTAACCGGCTGTTCAGTTCCAGCGTCAGATCGCCCACCACCTGGCCATCAATGCAGGCGACAAACCGCTGCTGACCCTCTTTCGGTGAGTCCAGCCGCTGCTGCCACATTTGCTGCGAGGGATGCGGAAGCTGGAGCGTATCGCGATAGGTTTCGGGCTGGCTGAGGATGCGAAAAAGCGCCTCAGCATCAGTCGGTTCGGCATGACGTATAACGATCTCACTCATTTCCCTGCTCCTTGTTTTCCGCTAATCCTCTTTAAGATCATGGCCTTTAGCCGATAAATCAAGCAAAAAAATGCTTTACAAGTGCGAATGATAATGATTATTATTGTCATGCGTTCCCGGCATGGGCTTCACGGACCATCGGGAAAGCACGACATTGCTCACATTGCTTCCAAGTATTATTTAGCCAGCTCGGGTGCTGGCTTTTTTTTTGCCTGCCGTTTACCTCCGCCGCAATCCAGCGACAAATTGTCTGTTTAACTGCTCTCGATTCCATCGAATAATTTGAACAGAGGAGACAATTTTATCCGCTATCATCCCCTCCAGAACAGGTCCAGACTATGTGAAAACGTTGAGGAGGATTGAACATGATTTATCTACGCAAAGCACAAGATCGCGGTCACGCTAACCACGGTTGGCTGGACAGCTACCACACATTTTCTTTCGCCAGCTATCATGACGCCAACTTTATGGGCTTCTCGGCGCTGCGGGTGATTAACGAAGATGTGATCGACGGTGGACAGGGTTTTGGTACCCATCCGCATAAAGACATGGAAATCCTGACTTACGTGCTGTCCGGTACGGTTGAGCACGAAGACAGCATGGGCAACAAAGAGCAGATCCCGGCGGGTGAATTCCAGATTATGAGCGCCGGTACCGGCGTGCGTCACTCTGAGTACAACGCCAGCAAAGAGGTGCCGCTGCATCTGTATCAGATCTGGATTATCCCGGAAAAAACCGGCATCGAGCCGCGCTATGCTCAGCGCCGCTTCGATGACGTGCAGGGCCGCCAGCTGGTGCTGTCTCCCGATGCTCGTGACGGTTCGCTGAAAGTGTTCCAGGATATGACGCTCTCGCGTTGGGCGTTGAAGCAGGGCGAACAGGGCGCTGTGGAAATTGAAGCCGGACGCCGTATCTGGATCCAGGTGGTGAAAGGGGATGTCACCGTCAACGGTGAAAAAGCCTCCACCAGCGATGCGTTTGCGGTCTGGGATGAAGCGGCTCTGGCGATTGAAGCCGGTAGCGATGCCGAAATCCTGCTGTTCGATTTGCCTGCTGTTTAAGTCCGTCACACTTTGGGTGCGGTTTACCGCACCCTTCACCGTTTCCCTTTCAATTTTGTTACACTCTCTTCATCTCTCCCCTGACCCTTTACAACAATGAAGAAGAAAAGACCGGTATTACAGGATGTTGCCGATCGTGTGGGCATCACCAAAATGACCGTTAGCCGCTATCTGCGTAATCCCGATCAGGTCTCTGTTGCCTTACAGAGCCGGATTGCCGAGGCGCTGGATGAGCTGGGTTACATCCCCAATAAAGCCCCCGATATTTTGTCTAATTCCACCAGTCGCGCCATTGGCGTGCTGCTGCCCTCCCTGACCAACCAGGTGTTCGCCGATGTGCTGCGCGGCATTGAGGCGGTGACCGATGCCGCGGGCTACCAGACTATGCTGGGCCACTTTGGCTACAGCGCGGAAAAAGAAGAGCTGCAAATCCGCTCGTTGCTGGCCTGGAACATTGATGGCCTGATCCTCACCGAACGCACCCACACCGCCGCCAGCCTGCGGATGCTGGAAACCGCCGGCATCCCGGTGCTGGAAATGATGGATTCGGTGTCGCCTTGCCTGGATATGGCGGTCGGCTTCGATAACGTTGAAGCCGCGCGCCAAATGACCCATGCCATTCTGCAGAAAGGCCATCGCCGTACGGTGTACCTTGGCGCCCGCCTGGATGAGCGTACCTTGCTTAAGCAGCAGGGCTACGAGAAGGCGATGCGGGAAGCCGGCCTGGAGCCGCGCAGCATCATGATGGAAGAGGCGTCCTCTTTCTCGATGGGCGCAACCCTGCTGAAGGAAGCCCAGCGCCGCTATCCCGATACCGACAGCCTGTTTTGTACCAACGATGACCTGGCGGTCGGCGCGATGTTCGAATGCCAGCGTCAGGGATTGCGGGTGCCCCAGGAAATGGCGATTGCCGGTTTTCACGGCCATGATATTACTCAGGTGGTAACACCTGAACTGGCAACGGTGGTGACACCGCGTGAAAAAATGGGTCGTGAATCTGCCGCATTGCTGCTGTCCAGCATCCGCGGTGAGTTGCGCGACGCCAAACAGGTGAATGTCGGCTTTACCATTTCGGAAGGTGGCAGCATCTGACGGCAGGGCGGATTTATCCACTGCGTGTGGGCGAGAGGGTTTGCTGCCCGCGCGCTGTGGATGAAAGTTGTCCCTTTGTGCCGCCATCACTCTGAAACTGTCATTTTTTTGAGCTACTTCACATTTACCAGCTTTTTCCTCCCCAGCTGTTGCCTTAGAGGACGGCCGTCCAGACAATGTTACCGATAACAAATTGGGCTGACCCAGAACGGCCATCTCAATAGACTTCTCTGCCGGAGCATAAATAATGAAAATTACCCCTTCGTCCAATTACGTGTTCGTGTTGATGGGCGTATCCGGAAGCGGCAAATCAGCTGTTGCCAACGCCGTTGCACACCAGTTGAAGGCGGCGTTTCTTGACGGGGATTTTCTTCATCCTCGCGCCAACATCGAGAAAATGTCTGAAGGCCATCCGCTCAATGATGATGACCGCAAACCCTGGCTGGAAGCGATTAACGATGCGGCATTCGCCATGCAGCGCACCAACGACATCTCGCTGATTGTCTGCTCGGCGCTGAAAAAGAGTTACCGCGACATCCTGCGCAAAGGCAACGACAACCTGTCCTTCGTCTATCTGCAGGGCGATTTCGACACCATTGAATCCCGTCTGCGCGCGCGCAAAGGGCACTTCTTCAAGCCGCAAATGCTGGTCACCCAGTTTTCCACGCTGGAAGAGCCGGGCACTGATGAGCGCGATGTGCTGGTCGTGGACATTAATCAGACGCTGGATGAGGTTGTGGCTGCGACCATTACCACTATCGAAGGCGCGATAAAAAAATAAGTTGGATGTAATGGCTACTGCAACACTGGTTTTGACCGCAGCGGGTTCTGTTTTACTGCTGCTGTTCCTGGTGATGAAAGCGCGTATGCACGCCTTTGTCGCTCTGATGTTAGTTTCTGTCGGGGCCGGGATCTTCTCCGGTATGCCGCTCGATAAAATTGCGGACACCATGCAGAAAGGCATGGGTGGTACGCTGGGCTTCCTCGCGATTGTGGTTGCGCTGGGGGCGATGTTCGGCAAAATTCTGCATGAAACGGGCGCGGTCGATCAGATCGCCATCAAGATGCTGAAGACCTTTGGCCAGAGCCGCGCGCATTATGCGATGGGCGTGGCCGGTTTAATCTGCGCGCTGCCGCTGTTCTTTGAAGTGGCGATCGTGCTGCTGATAAGCATTGCCTTTGCCGTGGCGCGTCGGACCAACGACAACCTGGTGAAGCTGGTCATTCCGCTGTTTGCCGGCGTGGCGGCGTCCGCGGCCTTCCTGATCCCCGGCCCTGCGCCGATGCTGCTGGCCTCGCAAATGCACGTCGACTTTGGCTGGATGATCCTGCTGGGCGTGTGCGCGGCGATCCCAAGCATGCTGATTGCCGGTCCGCTGTTCGGTAACTTTATCAGCCGTCATGTGACCTTCACGCTGCCCACCGAAACCACCCATCCGGACTTTGACGAGAGTAAGCTGCCGTCGTTTGGCTTCAGCCTGTCGCTGATCCTGTTCCCGCTGGTGCTGGTTGGGCTGAAAACCATTGGTGCCCGCTTTACCGATCCCGGCACGCGTCTGTACGAGTGGCTGGAGTTTATTGGCCATCCGTTTATCGCCATTCTGCTGGCTTGCCTGGTGGCGATTTATGGCCTGGCGTACCGTCAGGGGATGGATAAAGAGCGGGTGATGCAGATTTGCGGCAGCGCGCTGCAACCTGCCGGGATTATCCTGCTGGTGATTGGTGCCGGTGGCGTGTTCAAGCAGGTGCTGGTGGATTCGGGCGTTGGCCCGGCACTGGGTAACGCGCTGACCGGCGCGGGTCTGCCGGTTGCGCTGGCGTGCTTTATTCTGGCCGGTGCGGTGCGTATCATTCAGGGTTCAGCAACGGTTGCCTGCCTGACCACGGTTGGCCTGATTATGCCGGTGATTGAGCCGCTGCATTACTCAGGCGCGCAGATGGCAGCGCTGTCGATCTGTATCGCCGGGGGTTCGATTATCTTCAGCCACGTCAACGACGCCGGTTTCTGGTTGTTCGGCCGCTTTACCGGCGCAACGGAAGCCCAGACGCTGAAAACCTGGACGATGATGGAAACCATTCTGGGGACCGTCGGCGCTATCGTCGGCATGATTGCCTTCGAGCTGCTGTCCTGATGGGCAGCTGAATAGCAGAAGGGCGCTCAATGAGCGCCCTTTTTGTTTAAATCTTCAGATAGGCCCGGATACCATCGAGGAACATCTGGGTCGCCAGCATAATCAGAATCAAGCCCATCAGCCTTTCCAGCGCGTTAACGCCTTTCTCCCCCAGCAGCCGTAAAAATACGCCGGACATCAGCAGGATAAATACCGTTGCGCCCCAGGCAATCATCAGTGCGCCGACCAAATGCGTCATCTGATCGGGATACTGATGCGACAGCAGCATCAGGGTGGCCAGCAGCGACGGGCCTGCCACCAGCGGAATGGCCAGCGGCACCAGGAAGGGTTCTTCGCCGGCAGGCAATCCGCTGCTGCTACTTTCATGGGAAGGGAAGATCATTTTAATGGCGATCAGAAAAAGAATGATGCCGCCGGAAATCGACACGGTTTCCGTGCGCAGATTCAGGAAGGCGAGGATTTTCTCGCCGGCAAACAGAAACAGCAGCATGATCACCAGCGCGATCAGCATTTCGCGAATCAACACCACCCGTCGACGTTTAGGCTCCAGATGCTTCAAAACCGACATAAAAATCGGCAAATTGCCCAGCGGATCCATAATAAGCAACAATAATATCGTTGCTGAGATCATTTCAGTCATCGTATCCATCTCTGTTAAGCGCCGTTAGCGGCCAATACCCTGCATTTTCCAGCCGACAGGTCTGGCGCTATCCGCCTGCCCGTTTGCTGAATTATTACGGGTATATTAGCGATATTGCTAAAAATTTGCCGATAATCGATTTAATTCACTTGCCACTTTTGCAGCATTTTGTAAGGTGTTAACCATACTTCTTTCTTATAACTTTAACAGGTCAGGTCTACTCTCCCCCCGCCATTGACTGGCCGGGCAAGCCAGTGGTCTGCAGCAGGTGCATCATGAAATCAGTAGGACTTATCGGTTGGCGTGGCATGGTTGGATCCGTTCTTATGCAGCGCATGGTAGAAGAACGTGACTTCGACGTGATCCGCCCGGTCTTTTTCTCGACTTCTCAGCACGGCCAGCCGGCCCCTGAGTTTGGCGGGCAGTCTGCCGGAACCTTGCAGGATGCCTTCAATATCGAGGCGCTGAAAGCGCTGGATATTATTATTACCTGTCAGGGTGGCGACTATACCACTGAAATCTATCCAAAACTGCGTGCTGCCGGCTGGCAGGGTTACTGGATTGATGCCGCTTCAACCCTGCGTATGAACGACGATGCGCTGATTATCCTCGATCCGGTCAACCATAACGTTATCCATCAGGGCCTGGACAAAGGCATCAAAACCTTCGCCGGCGGTAACTGTACCGTCAGCCTGATGCTGATGTCGCTGGGTGGCCTGTTTGCTAACAACCTGGTGGAGTGGGCTTCAGTGGCCACCTATCAGGCGGCCTCCGGCGGCGGCGCACGTCACATGCGTGAACTGCTGACGCAGATGGGCATGCTGCATAACCACGTGGCGAAAGAGCTGCAGAACCCGGCCTCTGCGATCCTCGACATCGAGCGTAAAGTGACCGAGATGGGCCGCAGCGGCGTGCTGCCGACCGATAACTTCGGCGTGCCCCTGGCTGGCAGCCTGATCCCGTGGATCGACAAGCAGCTGGAAAATGGTCAGAGCCGCGAAGAGTGGAAGGGCCAGGCCGAAACCAACAAAATACTGCAGCCAGCCAGCGTGATCCCGGTCGATGGACTGTGCGTTCGCGTTGGGGCGCTGCGCTGCCACAGCCAGGCCTTCACGCTGAAGCTGAAAAAAGACGTGCCGCTGCAAGAAGTGGAGCAGCTGCTGGCTTCCCATAACGACTGGGTCCACGTGGTGCCAAACGACCGCGAGCTGACCATGCGTGAGCTGACGCCTGCTGCGGTGACCGGTACGCTGAAAACGCCGGTAGGGCGTCTGCGTAAGCTGAATATGGGGCCGGAATATCTGTCTGCCTTCACCGTCGGCGATCAGCTGCTATGGGGTGCCGCTGAGCCGCTGCGTCGCATGCTGCGTCTGCTGGTTGGCTAAACCTTAAACGCCGCGTTACCCACACCCCGTTCGCCTCTGGCAGCGGGGTGTTTTATTTGCCATCCGCCTCCTGCTGCGCTTTCCCTCCCGCGTTTTCCGACTTGTCCGTCACCAATCTCCGAAAGTTTGATCTGAAAGGCATATTTTTATGTTTTCGGTGCTGGCTTTAGCCGCGCCCTGGCTATGCTTAAAAATATCATTGAAACATAACGGGCCGGTACTGCTGGCGGGACACGGCCCGAAACGCTTTACCTTATCTGATGAAGTTGTCGCACGCTGCGGCGGTTTTCGCACTGGATGGCTACCTTTCCGGTCAGCGTGCTTTTGGTTCAATAAAGAGCAGAGCATTCGTTGCCTTTTTGGGGTAACAAGAGATTGCCTGCCAACCATCAAGGGAAGAAAGTCATGTCCGAGCTTACGGATCGTCGGCTTATTAATGAATTAATTTCCGGCCACTATGCAGACCCATTTTCGTTCCTTGGTATGCATCAGACCGAGAGCGGCCTCGAAGTACGGGCAATGCTGCCTGATGCAACCGAAGTCTGGGTGATTGAAACCAATACCGGGCGCAAATGCGCTCAGCTTGAATGCCTGGACTCCCGTGGTTTTTTCCACGGCGTGGTTCCACGACGTAAAAACCCCTTCCGCTACCAGCTGGCCGTCACCTGGCATGGTCAGCAAAACCTGATTGATGATGCCTACCGCTTTGGTCCACTGCTGGCGGAAATGGACAGCTGGCTGTTGGCTGAAGGCACGCACCTTCGCCCGTACGAAACTATGGGCGCCCATGCGGACGTGATTGATGGCGTTATCGGCACGCGCTTCTCCGTCTGGGCGCCGAATGCCCAGCGCGTCTCGGTTGTGGGTGATTTCAACTTCTGGGATGGCCGTCGCCATCCGATGCGTTTTCGCCAGGAGATTGGCGTCTGGGAGCTGTTTGTTCCCGGCGCGATCCACGGGCAGCTGTATAAATTCGAAATTATCGATCTGCACGGTCAGCTGCGGCTGAAGGCCGATCCCTATGCATTTGAAGCGCAGATGCGGCCGGACAGTGCCTCGATGATTTGTGGGATACCCCCGAAAACCGAGATGCCGGAGGCCCGTCGTCGCGCCAATGATTTTGACCAACCGATCTCGATTTATGAGGTGCATCTGGGGTCATGGCGTCGGCACACCGATAACAATTTCTGGCTGAGCTACAAAGAGCTGGCCGAACAGCTGGTGCCCTATGCCAAAGAGATGGGCTTCACCCACCTTGAGCTGATGCCGATTAACGAACATCCGTTCGATGGCAGTTGGGGCTATCAGCCGACCGGCATGTACGCGCCAACCCGGCGTTTTGGTACCCGTGATGACTTCCGTAACTTCGTTGCCGCGGCGCATGAAGCCGGGCTGAACGTGCTGCTCGACTGGGTGCCGGGCCATTTCCCTTCCGATGACTTTGCCCTGGCAAAGTTTGATGGCACCGAGCTGTACGAGCACGGCGATCCGCGCGAAGGCTACCATCAGGACTGGAACACGCTGATTTACAACTTCGGCCGCCGCGAGGTCAGCAATTATCTGGCGGGCAACGCCCTGTACTGGATTGAGCGCTTCGGCATTGACGGGCTGCGCGTCGATGCGGTGGCGTCAATGATCTACCGCGATTACAGCCGTGCCGAAGGGGAATGGGTGCCTAACCACCTGGGCGGCAGAGAGAATCTGGAAGCTATCGCCTTCCTGCGCTACACCAACCGCACGCTGGGCTCCGCCGCACCGGGTTCGGTGACGGTGGCCGAAGAGTCGACCGATTTCCCTGGCGTCTCACGTCCGCCGGAAATGGGCGGTCTGGGCTTCTGGTACAAGTGGAATCTCGGCTGGATGCACGACACGCTGGATTATATGAAGCTGGATCCGGTGCATCGCAAGCATCACCACAACAACCTGACCTTTGGCATGCTCTATAACTCCACCGAAAACTTTGTGCTGCCGCTGTCGCACGATGAGGTGGTTCACGGCAAGAAATCGATTCTGGACCGCATGCCGGGCGATGCCTGGCAAAAATTCGCCAACCTGCGTGCTTACTACGGCTGGATGTTCGGCTTCCCCGGCAAAAAACTGCTGTTTATGGGCAACGAGTTTGCGCAGGGCAAAGAGTGGAACCATGACGTCAGCCTCGACTGGCATCTGCTGGAAGGGCACGACAACTGGCATAACGGCGTGCAGCGGCTGGTACGCGATTTAAACCACACTTATCGCGCGCATCCCGCGCTCTATCAGCTCGACTTCGACCCGATGGGCTTCGAATGGCTGGTGGTGGATGATTTCGAAAACTCGGTGTTTGTCTTTGTGCGCCGCGATCGCGAGGGCAACGAGCTGATGGTTGTCAGCAACTTTACGCCGGTCACCCGTGAGAACTACCGCTTTGGCGTCACCGGCGCGGGCAGTTGGCGGGAAGTGCTCAACACCGACTCCAGCCATTATCACGGCAGCAATGCCGGTAATCAGGGCGCAATCCACAGCGATCCGCAGCCCAGCCACAATCGTGAACACTCGGTGAGCATGACCTTGCCGCCGCTGTCCACCGTCTGGCTGGCGAGGGAGGCGTGATGAGCCCCGTGCTTCCTGGCAAAGCCACGCCTTCCGGCGCTGATTACGACGGCAAAGGCGTGAACTTTACGCTGTTCTCACAGCATGCAGAGCGCGTGGTGCTCTGTCTGTTTGACGAGCAGGGCCAGGAAACACGCGTGGATTTACCGGGACATACCGGCGATATCTGGCATGGCTATCTGCCGGCGATAAAACCCGGCCAGCGCTATGGCTACCGGGTGTATGGCCCCTGGCAGCCCGACGCCGGACACCGCTTCAATCCCAACAAATTACTGGTCGATCCCTGTGCCCGCGAAGTGGAAGGCGAAGTCACCGACGACCCGCGTTTCCAGTGCGGTGAAACGGAGATGAATTGCGAAGACAGCGCGGCAGTGGCGCCAAAAAGCGTGGTGTTGGCCAATGATTTTGACTGGGAAGATGACCAGCCACCGCGCGTGCCCTGGGGCTCGACCGTCATTTATGAAGCACACGTTCGTGGGCTGACCAAGCGCCATCCGGGCATTCCTGCGGAGATCCAGGGTACCTATGCGGCGCTGGGTCATCCGGTGATGATCAGCTATTTCAAGCGCCTCGGCATCACCAGCCTGGAGCTGTTACCGGTGGCGTATTTTGCTCACGAGCCGCGTTTGCTGCGCCTTGGGCTGACCAATTATTGGGGCTACAACCCGCTGGCGCCTTATGCACTGGATGCGCGTTATGCCTCCGGCGTTAACGGGGTGCATCCGCGCGATGAGTTCCAGCAGGCGGTGAAGGCGCTGCATGCGGCGGGCATCGAAGTGATCCTCGACGTGGTGTTTAACCACACCGCCGAGCTGGAAGAGACCGGCCCGACGCTGTCCAAACGCGGTGTCGACAATAAAAGCTATTACTGGCTCGACGATCAGGGTGGCTATCAGAACTGGACCGGCTGCGGCAACACGCTGAACATCAGCCATCCGAAAGTGATGAGCTGGACGCTGGACTGCCTGCGTTACTGGGTGGAGGAGTGCCACGTCGATGGCTTCCGCTTCGATCTCGCCACCATCTTAGGCCGTACGCCGGAATACCAGCGCGATGCGGAGATGTTCCAGGCAATCCAGGCCGACCCCCTGTTATCGGCCTGCAAGCTGATAGCTGAGCCCTGGGATATCGGGCCAGGCGGTTACCAGGTGGGGAACTTCCCGCCGCCGTTTGCCGAATGGAATGACCATTTCCGCGACGTTGTGCGCCGTTACTGGTTGTATGGCGACATCTCCAATGGCGAGTTGGTGAAGCGTTTTGCTGCCTCCAGCGACGTGTTCCAACAGCCTGGGCGATTGCCGTCGGCCAGCATCAATCTGATCACCGCCCATGACGGTTTCACCCTGTGCGATGTGGTTTGCTACAACGACAAACATAACGAAGCCAACGGTGAAGATAACCGCGATGGCAACAACAGCAATTTCAGCCACAACCACGGTGTGGAAGGGCTGAACGCGCCGTTGCTGGTGGCTAAACATCGCCGCCGCAGCGTGCACGCCATGCTGACCACGCTGTTACTGGCGCAAGGCACACCGATGCTGTTAGCGGGTGACGAGCACAGCCACAGCCAGCACGGCAACAATAACGCCTACTGTCAGGATAACGAGTTGACCTGGCTTAACTGGGAAAACAATGACAGCGGGCTGTTTAACTTCACTGCCGCCTTAATCCATCTGCGCAGCAAGATCCCTGCGCTGCAGAGCGATAGCTGGTGGCAGGAAGGGGATGGAAACGTTGAGTGGCTGGGACCCACGGGTCAGCCGTTGAGCGTTGAGGAGTGGCGAAACGGGGCGCATCGTCTGCAAATTCGCCTGTCTCAGAACTGGTTAATTACGTTTAACGCCACCGAAGAAGTGTGCGATTTACAACTGCCTCAAGGGGAATGGCATGCCATTCCACCCTTCGCCGGGGATGATAACCCGATCCTTATAACTGTCTGGCATGGACCAGCCCACGGTGTGTGCGTGTTCCAAAAGCAATCATAACAGGAGTCAGACATGATCAAATTAGAGAAGAACGATCCCCTGATGCTGGCAAGACAATTGCCGACACAAACTGTAGCCCTCATCCTTGCCGGTGGACGCGGTACCCGGTTGAAAGATCTCACCGCGAAACGTGCAAAACCTGCTGTCCACTTCGGCGGCAAATTTCGCATTATCGACTTTGCGCTGTCGAACTGCCTGAACTCCGGGATCCGGCGGATCGCGGTGATCACCCAGTATCAATCCCACACGCTGGTGCAGCATATCCAGCGTGGCTGGTCTTTCCTCAACGAGGAGATGAACGAGTTTGTCGACCTGCTGCCTGCGCAGCAACGTCAGGCAACGGAACACTGGTATCGCGGGACGGCGGATGCGGTCACGCAGAATCTCGATATTATTCGTCGTTATCAGGCGAAGTACATCGTGATCCTCGCGGGTGACCATATCTACAAAATGGATTACTCGCGGATGTTGCTGGACCATGTGGAAAATGACGCCAAATGCACCATCGCCTGTCTGCCTGTGCCGATCGAAGAAGCCAGCGCGTTCGGCGTCATGGCGGTTAACGATGAAAGCCGCGTAGTGGAATTCCTCGAAAAACCGGCCGATCCGCCGCATATGCCGGGCGATAAAACGCAGGCGCTGGCCAGCATGGGGATCTATGCGTTTACCGCAGACTATCTCTATGAGTTGCTGGAAGAAGACCTTAAAAATCCCGAATCCAACCATGACTTTGGTAAAGACATTCTGCCGCAGATTGTCTCCACCGGTGAGGCGCTGGCGCACTCCTTCAGCATCTCCTGCGTGCAAAGTGATGAGACCGCGCCGCCTTACTGGCGCGATGTGGGAACTCTGGAAGCTTACTGGAAAGCCAACCTCGATCTGGCCTCGGTGACGCCAGAGTTAGATATGTATGACCGCGATTGGCCGATCCGCACCCATATGGAGCCGCTTCCCCCGGCGAAATTTGTGCAGGATCGCTCAGGCAGTCACGGTATGACCATGAATTCGCTGGTGTCGGGCGGGTGCATTATTTCCGGCTCGGTGGTGGTGAATTCGGTGCTGTTCTCCCGCGTTCGAATCAACTCTTTCTGCAATATCGAATCCTCAGTTCTCTCGCCGGATGTGGTCGTGGGGCGATCCTGTCGCCTGCGCCGCTGTGTGATTGACCGAGCCTGCGAGCTGCCGGAGGGTACGGTAATCGGTGAAAATCCCGATGACGATGCGCGGCGTTTTTACCGTTCCGAAGAGGGGATCGTACTGGTGACGCGATCCATGCTGGCCAAATTGGGCTGGCGCAGTTAACTAAGAAGCAGTTCAGTCTGGGCAAGGTTTTTGATGCGGAGGACCGCGTCAGCACACCGTAAAGGAGCCGATAATGCAGGTTTTACATGTCTGTTCAGAAATTTTCCCGCTGCTTAAAACCGGCGGGCTTGCTGATGTTGTTGGGGCATTACCGGCGGCGCAAATTGCAGAAGGCATTGATACCAGAGTCCTGCTTCCAGGCTTCCCTGATTTAAAGAAAGGGATCCCGGACACAGAGGTCGTGGCAAGGCTGCAAACGTTCGCGGGCTACGTGGAGCTGCTCTATGGGCAGTTTGATGGCGTAGGGATTTACCTGATAGATGCGCCGGGTTTGTATGACAGACCCGGCAGCCCTTATCACGACGAGTCACAGTTCGCGTATACGGATAACTATCTCCGCTTTGCGCTGCTGGGCTGGATTGGCTGTGAACTGGCCTGTGGGCTGGATCCTTACTGGCGACCTGAGGTGGTCCATGCGCATGACTGGCATGCCGGGCTAACCTGCGCCTATCTGGCGGCTCGTGGCCGTCCAGCAAAATCGGTATTTACTGTCCATAATCTGGCATATCAGGGATTGTTTGCCGCCAAGCATATGGATGACATCCAGTTACCCTGGTCATTCTTCAACATGTTCGGGCTGGAGTTCTTCGGGCAGATTTCTTACCTGAAGGCCGGCCTGTTTTATGCTGACCATATTACCGCCGTCAGTCCTACTTACGCCCGGGAGATCACCCTGCCGGAGTATGGTTACGGCATGGAAGATCTGCTGAAGCAGCGACAGCTTGAGGGCCGGCTGACCGGGATCCTCAACGGGGTCGATCCGGCCATCTGGGACCCGGCGCAAGACCTGCTGCTTAACGCGCGCTATAACCGCGATGTGCTGGATGCCAAGGTCGAGAACAAACGCCAGCTGCAGATCACCATGGGCCTGAAGATTGATGACAAGGTCCCGGTCTTTGCGGTGGTCAGCCGGCTGACCAAACAGAAAGGATTGGATCTGGTGCTGGAAGCCTTGCCTGGCCTGCTGGAGCAGGGCGGACAGCTGGTATTACTGGGCGCCGGAGATGCCGTACTGCAACAAGGATTTCTTGCGGCGGCGGCCGAATATCCGGGCCAGGTGGGTGTACAGATTGGCTATCATGAAGCATTCTCCCACCGCATTATGGGCGGTGCCGACGTGATTATGGTCCCGAGCCGTTTTGAACCCTGTGGACTGACCCAGCTGTACGGCCTGAAATACGGCACCTTACCGCTGGTCCGGCGCACCGGTGGACTGGCGGATACGGTCAATGACAGTTCGCTGGAAAACCTCGCCGATGGCATGGCCAGCGGATTTGTTTTTGAGGACAGCAATGCCTGGTCTTTACTGAGGGCTATCCGCCGTGCTTTTGTACTGTGGTCCCGTCCTTCACTTTGGCGCTACGTGCAGCGTCAGGCGATGGGGATGGATTTTAGCTGGCAGGTGGCCGCTGTGGCCTACCGCGATCTCTATCAACGACTGTTGTAATGGCTATGGGAATTTTGATATGAACGCACCTTTCACCTATACCGCTCCCACGCTCAGCGTCGATGCGCTGAAGCACTCGATTGCCTATAAATTGATGTTTACCATCGGTAAAGATCCCTCGATTGCCAACAAGCATGAATGGCTGAATGCCACGCTGCTGGCGGTCAGGGATCGGATGGTTGAGCGTTGGCTGCGTTCCAACCGCGCGCAGCTTTCCCAGGATGTGCGGCAGGTGTATTACCTGTCGATGGAGTTTCTGGTAGGCAGAACCCTTTCCAACGCGCTGCTGGCGATGGGCATGTACGATGATGCTCAGGCCGCGCTGGAGGAGATGGGCTTCAATCTGGAAGACCTGATTGAAGAAGAGAGCGATCCGGGTTTGGGGAACGGTGGTTTAGGCCGACTGGCTGCGTGCTTCCTGGATTCCCTTGCCACGTTAGGATTGCCTGGCCGCGGCTATGGCATTCGCTACGACTACGGCATGTTCAAGCAAAATATCATTGATGGTCGCCAGGCCGAGTCCCCGGACTACTGGCTGGAATACGGTAATCCCTGGGAGTTCCAGCGCTTTAACACCCGCTACAAAGTGCGCTTCGGCGGACGTATCCAGCTGGAAGGCAGCCGATCGCGCTGGCTGGAAACCGAAGAAGTGCAGGCGATGGCCTACGACCAGATTATCCCGGGCTATGACACCGATGCCACTAACACCCTGCGCCTGTGGTCAGCGCAGGCCAGTAATGAAATCAATCTGGGGAAATTCAACCAGGGCGATTACTTTGCGGCGGTCGAAGATAAGAACCATTCGGAAAACGTGTCCCGCGTGCTCTATCCCGATGACTCGACCTATTCTGGCCGGGAACTGCGGCTGCGTCAGGAGTATTTCCTTGTCTCGGCCACGGTGCAGGATATCCTCAGCCGCCACTGGCGGATGCATCAAACCTTCGATAACCTCGCCGACAAGATTGCCATTCACCTGAATGACACTCACCCGGTGCTGGCGATCCCGGAACTGATGCGCCTGCTGATCGATGAGCATAAGTTCAGCTGGGATGATGCGTTTGAAGTCACCTGTCAGGTGTTCTCCTATACCAACCACACGCTGATGACCGAAGCGCTGGAAACCTGGCCGGTCGATATGATCGGCAAGATCCTGCCGCGCCATCTGCAAATCATCTTTGATATTAACGATTACTTCCTGAAAACCATTCAGGATTACTACCCGGACGACTGGGATCTGCAGTCACGCATTTCGATCATTGATGAGAACAATGGCCGAAAAATTCGTATGGCGTGGCTGGCGGTGGTGGTCAGCCACAAGGTGAACGGCGTTTCTGAGCTGCACTCCAATCTGATGGTGCAGTCGCTGTTTGCGGATTTTGCCGCGCTGTTCCCTGGCCGTTTCTGCAATAAAACCAACGGCGTGACCCCGCGTCGCTGGCTGGCGCTGGCGAATCCTGAACTCTCCGGGGTGCTGGATGAGGCGATTGGCCGCACCTGGCGTACCGAGCTGAGCCAGTTGGATGAGCTGAAGCAGCATATCGATTACCCCAGCTTCCTGGCGCAGATCAGCGATGCCAAGCTGCACAACAAAAAGCGGCTGGCCGACTATATTGCGCAGAAAATGGGGGTGGTTATCGATCCGCACGCGCTGTTTGACGTGCAGATTAAGCGCATCCACGAATATAAGCGTCAGCTGCTGAACGTGCTGCATGTGATCACCCGCTATAACCGCATCAAAGAAGATCCTGATGCTGACTGGGTGCCGCGCGTTAATATCTTTGCCGGTAAGGCCGCCTCGGCTTACTACACCGCGAAGCATATCATCCACCTGATCAACGATGTGGCGAAGGTCATTAACAACGATCCGCTGGTGAGAAACCGGCTGAAGGTGGTTTTTGTGCCTAACTACAGCGTCAGTCTGGCGCAGATCATCATTCCGGCGGCAGATCTCTCGGAACAGATTTCACTGGCGGGGACCGAAGCGTCCGGCACCAGTAATATGAAATTTGCGCTGAACGGCGCGCTGACCATCGGCACGCTGGATGGTGCCAATGTCGAGATGCTGGAGCACGTGGGCGAGGAGAATATGTTTATCTTCGGTAACACTACGCCGCAGGTCGAAGCGCTGCGCAAGAATGGCTATAGCGCGCACAAGATTTACGAGCAGGATGCGGAACTGCATCAGGCGCTGACGCAAATCGCCACCGGCACCTTCAGTCCTCAGGAACCGGGCCGCTACCGTAATCTGTTCGATTCGCTGGTCAATCTGGGCGACCATTACCAGCTGCTGGCCGACTATCGCAGCTATGTTGATACCCAGGATAAGGTGGATGCGCTTTATCGTCACCCGGATGAGTGGACCCGCAAGGCGCTGCTGAACATCGCCAATATGGGCTACTTCTCCTCGGACCGGACGATTCAGGAATACGCTGACGAGATTTGGGGGATCAAACCGGTACGGTTGTAATCCCGCGCGTTAAAAGCTGAAATGTAAAAGGGGCAGAATAATCATTCTGCCCCTTTTCTTTACGTCGACGGGATGAATCAGGAAGCCAGTGACAGCGCCGGTTTCTTCGCGTGCTGAGCCAGCCATTCGCCAACGCGGGCGCGTTGCTCATCGTTCAGCCACATACCGATTTTGGTCCTGCGCCACAGGGCATCATCCTGCTCACGCACCCACTCGTTTTCCACCAGATAACGCAGTTCGGCTTCATAGAAGTGGTGACCAAACAGCTCGCCCAACTCTTCCAGGCTGGTCGCGCCGCTTAACAGCTTCTCGGTATTGCTACCATAAGTCCGGGCGTAGTGACGGGCCATCCCTTCAGTAATAAACGGATAACGGCGACGCAGACTGGCGGCGTAATCTTCACGCGTACCGGCAATATCTCCGCCTGGCAGCACGCAGGTTTTGGTCCAGGCCGGACCCGCTTTCGGATAGTACTTCGACAATTTCTCCATCGCGTGCTCAGCCAGCTTACGGTAAGTGGTGAGCTTGCCGCCAAAGACAGAGAGCAACGGTGCCTGGCCGTTATCATCGCGCACGTCGAGCGTGTAATCGCGGGTGATCGCCTGCGGTGAATCAGATTCGTCATCGCACAGTGGACGCACGCCGGAGTAAGACCAGACGATATCCTCTTTGCTCAGCGACTTCTTAAAGTGGCCGTTGAACACTTTCAGCAGGTATTCGGTCTCGTTGTCGTCGATATGGACGTTTTTCGGATCGCCTTTGTATTCCACGTCGGTGGTTCCGATGATCGAGAATTCGTCCATCCACGGGATCACAAACACGATACGGTTATCTTCGTTCTGCAGAATGTAAGCCTGTTTCTGCGTATGCACGCGTGGCACCACGATGTGGCTGCCCTTGATCAGGCGAATACCGTATGGCGATTTCAGCTTCAGGCCATCATCAAACAGCTGCTTAACCCATGGGCCAGCGGCATTGACCAGACCTTTGGCACGCCAGGTGAAGGTTTTGCCGCTGTCGATATCTTCGGCTTCAACCATCCACAGGCCATTTTCACGCCATGCGCGGGTCACTTTGGTGCGGGTGCGGACTTCGCCACCGCGCTTCTCAACTTCCTGCGCATTCAGCACAACCAGGCGCGCATCGTCCACCCAGCAGTCGGAATATTCGAAACCGCGCACGATTTCAGGCTTCAGTACCGAATCTGAGCCAAAACGCAAACTTTTGCTGCCCGGCAGGCTGGTGCGTTTGCCCAGATGGTCATACATAAACAGACCGATGCGGATCATCCACGCCGGACGCAGATGCGGACGGTGCGGCAGACGGAAACGCATTGGGAAAGCGATGTGCGGTGCCATCTTCAACAGCACTTCACGTTCTGCCAGCGCTTCGCTGACCAGACGGAATTCGTAATGCTCCAGGTAGCGCAGGCCACCGTGGATAAGTTTGGAGCTGGCGGAAGAGGTCGCGCAGGCCAAATCTTGCGCTTCCAGCATCAGCACAGACAGGCCGCGTCCTGCAGCATCAGCCGCAATGCCAGCGCCGTTGATGCCGCCGCCGATTACGATCAAATCTTTGGTTTCCACGTCATCTTCCCCCGATGTTCGGAATAGTTCTTAAATGTTCGTTTTCGAGCATTATAATAATCGTATTCGCACATTGATGCCAGCGTTAACCGAATAAAAACATTTATGCGTGATGCAGGTAACATAATTGAGCAAAGAAAAGCCGCTTAACCCTGCAACATATCGGGTTATTCCAGGCAACCTTCGCGTTACAATAAGGCTGATTTGTCTGACTTTGACGAGAACCCACCATGGAACAATTTGAGTGCATCAGCGTGCAGCAGGCACAGGCACAGATGACCGACAACAACGCGCTGCTGGTTGATATCCGCGATCCGCAGAGTTATGCCGCCGCGCATGCCAGCGGGGCCTTTCATCTGACCAATGAGTCGCTGCCCGGTTTTATCGCGCAGTCGGATGTCGACACGCCGGTGCTGGTGATGTGCTATCACGGCATCAGCAGTAAAAGTGCCGCGCAGTATCTGTTGAACCAGGGATTTAATCAGGTGTTCAGCGTTGATGGGGGTTTTGAAGCCTGGCGTGTGGTGTTCCCGCAGCAGGTGGAAGCCGTTGCGCTTTAACTGACCCTCTTCAAACAGTGCGGTATACTGTTCTTTCGTTTTAATTAACAGGGACTTTCGACGGCGATGATGCGCATCACTGAATTCTCCAACCCCCGCATGGCGCAAGCCTTTGTGGACTATATGGCAACCCGTGGCATCCAGCTGCGTGTGGAGCACGATAACCATTATACGGTTTGGCTGGATGATGATTCGAAAGTCAATCTGGTCGAAAACGAACTTAGCCAGTTTATTCGCGACCCGAACCACCCGCGCTATCAGGCGGCGAGCTGGCATTCAGGCAGCACCTCGTCCGGCATTCATTATCAGGGCTCCTCACTGTTGGCCAATATCCGTGAGCGCGCCGGACCGCTAACGCTGTCCGTGATGGTGATGTGCATCGTGGTCTTTGTCCTGATGCAGATTTTTGGCGACCAGACGGTCATGAGCCTGCTGGCCTGGCCTGATGCAGACCAGCACTTTGAGTTGTGGCGCTGGTTCACCCATGCGCTGCTGCACTTCTCGATCCTGCACATCACCTTTAACCTGATGTGGTGGTGGTATCTGGGCGGCGCGGTGGAAAAAAGGCTGGGCAGCGGCAAGCTGTTTGTCATCCTGCTGATCTCGGCGCTGCTCAGTGGCTGGATGCAGTCCAAATACAGTGGGGTGATGTTTGGTGGCCTGTCTGGCGCCGTCTATGCTCTGATGGGCTACGCGTGGCTGAGAGGCGAGCGCGACCCGCAAAGTGGCATCTACCTTGAACGTGGGCTGATGGCCTTCGCGGTCGTCTGGCTGGTGGTGGGCTACATGGGCTGGTTTGGCTTGTCTATTGCCAACGCCGCGCACGTTACCGGCCTGTTGGTCGGTCTGGCCATGGCATTTGTTGATACCCGACACGTTAAAAGATCCTAAAGCATTCATCAGCAGGGACGCCTGGACAGGAGAGTTTTGTGAAGCAAACGCAACGTCATGACGCCATTATCGAATTAGTGCGTCGTCAGGGATATGTCAGTACGGAAGAGCTGGTGGATCATTTTGCCGTCAGCCCACAAACCATCCGTCGCGACCTGAACGACCTGGCAGAACAGAATAAAATTCAACGTCATCACGGCGGGGCTGCCCTGCCATCCAGTTCGGAAAATACCGCCTGGCAGGATCGTAAGATGATGTGGTCGGCCGAAAAAGCGCGTATTGCCCAGCGCGTTGCCAGCCAGATCCCTGACGGCGCGTCGCTGTTCATTGATATCGGCACCACGCCGGAAGCGGTGGCGCACGCGTTGCTGAATCACAGCAATCTGCGGGTGGTAACCAACAACCTGAATGTCGCGATGCTGCTGATGTCGAAACCCGATTTCAGTCTGATCGTTGCCGGTGGCGAAGTGCGTACCCGTGATGGCGGCATTATGGGTGAGGCGACGCTCGACTATATCTCTCAGTTCCGCCTGGACTTCGGCATTCTGGGGATCAGCGGCATCGATATGGACGGTTCTCTGCTGGACTTCGACTATCACGAAGTGCGTACCAAGCGGGCGATTATTGAAAACTCTCGCTGCGTCATGCTGGTTGCTGACCACTCCAAGTTTGGCCGCAACGCGATGGTCAATCTGGGAAATATGAGCCTGATCGACTACCTGTTTACCGATGAGACGCCGCCACCGAGCGTGATGCAGACCATCGAGCAGCACGAAGTGCATCTGGAGCTGTGCTAACGCCCGGGCTCTGCACACTGTGGCAAGGATGCCGCGCGCTTTTCTCCTTTCTTCTTTTGTATCAAGTTTATCTTTCCCTCAACGAGCAATTTATTCTGTTCCGGTCTTAACTGTAAGAGTCGTAAGCCGGTTTGCACTTTGCCATTTTTCCCTTTTAATAAGGAAGCGGTATGTCGCAGCAGAAATTCAATCAGGCGCGTTTTGACGCGGCCCTTACCCGTCAGTGGCAACATCTTGGTTTAGCTTCAGCCAGTGAAATGACGCAGCATCAATGGTGGCAGGCCCTTAGCGGCGCACTGGCCGAGATGCTGGCGGCCTTGCCGGTGGCCAGACCGACCAGGAAACAGCGCCACGTTAACTACATTTCAATGGAATTCTTAATCGGCAGGCTGACCGGCAATAACCTGCTGAATCTCGGTTGGTATGATGAGGTTAAAGCCAGCCTGGCTAAGCACCAGTGCGATTTGAGCGAGCTGCTGGAAGAAGAGGTCGATCCGGCATTAGGCAACGGGGGGCTGGGTCGGCTGGCGGCCTGCTATCTCGATTCGATGGCGACGGTGGGACAACCGGCAATCGGCTACGGGCTGAACTATCAGTACGGCTTGTTCCGCCAGTCCTTTGTTGACGGCCAGCAGTTTGAAGCGCCGGACGACTGGCAGCGCAACAGCTATCCGTGGTTCCGCCATAACGCGGCGCTGGATGTGAACGTTGGGCTGGGCGGTAAAGTGGTTAAACAGGGCGGCATCTCCCGCTGGGAACCGGCGTTTACGCTGCGTGGTGAGGCCTGGGATCTGCCCGTCACCGGCTATCGCAACGGCATCACTCAGCCACTGCGACTGTGGCAGGCCACGCATGCGCATCCCTTTGATCTGACATTATTTAATGACGGCAAGTTCCTCAAGGCTGAACAGCAGGGGATTGACGCAGCGAAGCTGACCAAAGTGCTGTATCCGAATGATAATCATCAGGAAGGCAAGCAGCTGCGCCTGATGCAGCAGTATTTCCAGTGTGCCTGCTCGGTGGCCGACATTCTGCGCCGCCATCATCTGGCCGGGCGCCATATCGCCGAGCTGCCGGATTATGAAGTCATCCAGCTAAACGATACCCATCCCACCATCGCCATTCCTGAAATGCTGCGCGTCTTGCTTGATGATCATCAGATGAGCTGGGACGACGCCTGGGCCATCACCAGCAGAACCTTCGCTTACACCAACCATACCTTGATGCCGGAGGCGCTGGAGCGCTGGGATCAACGACTGTTCCGCACGCTGTTGCCACGCCATTTTATGATCGTCAACGAGATCAACAAACGCTTCAAAAAGGTCGTGGAGCAGCACTGGCCTGGCGAAGAGGCGGTGTGGGAGAAGCTGGCGGTGCTCTACGACCATCAGCTGCGGATGGCGAACCTCTGCGTGGTCGGTGGCTTTGCGGTTAACGGCGTGGCGGCACTGCATTCTGAGCTGGTGGTGAAAGATCTGTTCCCCGAGTATCACCAGCTGTGGCCGAACAAATTCCACAATGTCACCAACGGCATCACCCCGCGCCGCTGGCTAAAACAGTGTAACCCGGCGCTGGCCGGGCTGATCGACGAGACGTTGAAGGTCGAATGGGCCAATCAGCTGGATGTGCTGAAAGGGCTAGAACCCTTTGCCGATAATAAAGCCTTCCGTAAGCGTTATCGCCAGATCAAACACGATAACAAGGTGCGGCTGGCCGACTATATCAAGCGGGTGACCGGCATTGTGGTCAGCCCGGATGCGCTGTTCGATGTGCAAATCAAACGCCTGCACGAGTACAAACGCCAGCATCTGGGTCTGTTGCACATCCTGCATTGCTACAAAGCGCTGCGCGAAAACCCTGAGAAAGACGTTGTTCCGCGCGTATTCCTGTTTGGTGCCAAAGCGGCACCGGGTTACTACCTCGCCAAAAATATTATCTACGCCATCAATAAAGTGGCGGAGAAAATCAACAACGATCCGCTGGTAGGCGACAAGCTGAAAGTGGTGTTTATCCCTGACTACCGGATTACGGCGGCGGAATTGATGATCCCGGCGGCGGACCTTTCCGAACAGATCTCCACTGCCGGTTATGAAGCGTCCGGTACCGGCAATATGAAACTGGCGCTGAACGGCGCGTTAACTATCGGCACGCTGGATGGGGCAAACGTTGAGATTGCCGAACAGGTCGGTGAAGAGAATATCTTTATCTTCGGTAACTCGGTGTATGAAGTGAAGGCGCTGAAAGCGGGCGGCTATTCACCGAAAAAGCTGCGTAAGAAGGATAAGCATCTTGATGGCCTGCTGAAGGAGCTGGAAAAAGGCTTCTTCAGCGATGGTGATAAACATGCCTTCGACCTGATGCTGCACAGCCTGGATAAGGGCGGCGATCCCTGGCTGGTGCTGGCGGATTTCAACAGCTATATCGAGGCGCAAAAGCGGGTGGAAACCCTGTGGCGCGATCGGGAAGCCTGGACCCGCGCCACCATCCTGAACACTGCCCGTACCGGGATGTTCAGTTCCGATCGCTCAATCCGCGATTATCAGCAGCGTATCTGGCAGGCGAAGCGCTAAGGAGCCGCAATGGACAAAAAGAAATTTGAACAGGAAGCCGCCGCCGCCGGGATCGCCACAAAATACATCAACGCCCGTGGTGAGGCGGAAGAGGTCAGCGTGGCCATCCGTCAGCGTCTGCTGGCGGCGATGTCGGGGAAGCACAAAGAAAAACCCGGGCCGGTACCGGCCTGCAAAGTGTTTATTCGTAAGCGTTTGCTGCAACTGCCGGTCGGTGGAAAGGGCGAATATCAGTGGCAGCTGATGATGGAGAACGGGCGGGAACACAGCGGAACGGTGAACGGTGGGGAAGCGATCCGGCTGCCGGCCAATCTGGCCTTCGGCTACCATCAGCTGCATCTTCAGCAGGCTGGAAAGCAGTGGCAGTGCCGGATCATTGTGGCCCCTAAGCGCTGCTATGAACCTGAGCCGTTGCTGCAGGGCAAAAAACTGTGGGGATCCTGCGTTCAGCTGTATACCGTGCGTTCTGAACAGAACTGGGGAATGGGGGATTTCGGCGATTTAAAACGCTTGCTGGCGGAAGTGGCCGATCGGGGTGGCGCGTTTATCGGCCTGAATCCGATCCATTCGCTGTATCCCGCGAACCCGGAAAGCGCCAGCCCGTACAGTCCCTCGTCCCGGCGCTGGCTGAACGTGCTGTATATCGCTGTGGCTGAGGTGCCGGATTTCCAGCAGGGCAAAGCGGCGCAACGCTGGTGGCAACAAAAAGGCACGCAAAAGCAGCTGGCCAAAGCCCGTGAAAGTGACTGGGTGGATTATGCACGGGTTGGCGAGCTGAAAATCAGCGGGCTGCGTCATGCGTGGCAGCATTTTACCCAGCGCAAAAATAGCGATCCCGACGTGGTGCAATTTGAGGATTTTATCGCCGAAGGCGGTAGCAGCCTCTACTGGCAGGCGGCTTATGATGCGCTGCACGGCATTATGCTGGCGGACAACCCCGATCGTTGGGGCTGGCCCGTGTGGCCGAAGACCTTGCAGCAGGCCCACTCGAAAGAAGTGCAGCAGTTTTGCCAGCAGCAGGAGAGTGAAATCCGCTTCTGGCTGTGGTTACAGTGGCTGGCAAACCGGCAGTTTGATGCCTGCTGGCAGCTGAGCCAGCAGCGCAAGATGCCGATCGGCTTATACCGTGACCTGGCGGTTGGCGTGGCCGAAGGCGGTTCGGAAACCTGGTGCGATCCGGAGCTGTATTGCCTCGGTGCTTCCGTCGGGGCGCCGCCGGATATTCTGGGGCCGCTGGGTCAAAACTGGGGGCTGCCACCGATGGATCCACACGTTATGGCAGCCAGAGGCTATCAGCCATTTATCGACCTGGTACGGGCGAATATGGCCAGCTGCGGTGCGCTGCGCATCGATCATGTGATGTCGATGCTGCGGCTATGGTGGATCCCCTACGGTGAAACCGCCAACTTCGGTGCCTATGTTTACTATCCGGTGGAAGACTTGCTGGCAATCCTCGCACTGGAGAGCCAGCGCAATCAGTGCATGGTGATTGGCGAAGATTTGGGCACGGTGCCGAAGGAGATCGTCTCACTGCTGCGAGATGGCGGTATCTACTCCTGGAAGGTGCTGTACTTCGAGCAGCAGAATATGGACCAGTACCATTCACCCGCCGCCTGGCCCCGTCAGTCGATGGCGAGTGCCACTACCCACGACTTGCCAACGCTGCGCGGCTTCTGGAATGCCGGCGATCTGGTATTAGGGGAGCGGCTTGGGCTCTACCCGGACAAAGTGGTGCTGCACCGGCTGTATCAGGATCGCGCCAGACAGAAGCAGGCTCTGCTGACGGCCTTGCATCAGTATGGCTGCCTGTCTAAAAGCAACGGCAAAAAAGCCAGCGTGATGAAAATGACCCCGGAGTTGAATCGCGGGATGCAGCGATTTATTGCCGACAGCAACAGTGCGCTGCTGGGTCTGCAACCGGAGGACTGGCTGGATATGGATAAGCCGGTCAACGTGCCCGGAACCACCGATCAATACCCGAACTGGCGCAGAAAGCTCAGCATGACGCTGGAAGAGATGTTTGCCGATGTGCGGGTTAACCGGCTGATTAAGGATATTAATCGCAGGCGCAAGGCGGGTGAGCTAAGCGGGAAATCCGTTAAGAAAGCGGGGGAGTAAAACCGGAAATGAAAACGGGCGGAAGGATCCGCCCGTTAATGCCACTCAGTAGAAAGAGTGTTCGCCGCGCTGGTGTTCAGTCAGATCGCGTACGCCTTTCAGCTCAGGGAAAGCCACCAGCAGTTCTTTTTCGATGCCTTCCTTCAGGGTCACATCGACCATAGAACAACCGTTACAGCCGCCACCAAATTGCAGGATAGCGTAACCGTCATCGGTGATTTCCATCAGCGAAACTTTACCGCCATGGCTGGCCAGCTGTGGGTTGATGGTCGCCTGGAGCTGGTACTCAACGCGTTCAATCAGCGGGGCATTATCGTCCACCTTACGCATTTTGGCGTTAGGCGCTTTCAGCGTCAGCTGAGAACCGAGGTTATCGGTAACGAAATCGATTTCCGCCTCTTCCAGATAAGGGGCGCTGAGTTCATCAATATAGGCCGACAGCTTTTCAAACTTCAGTTCGGTGTCGGTGGCTTCTACTGCATCGGGTGGGCAGTAAGAGACGCCGCATTCGGCTGTTGGCGTACCTGGATTGATTACGAATACACGGATTTGTGTGCCATCTTCCTGTTTCGACAGCAGTTTTGCGAAGTGCTCTTGCGCAGAATCAGTAATTAGGATCATGGCGATTGCTCAATAGTTTATACAATTAATTAACGATATTACGCCCATCGCCGACGCTCTACAAGGTTCGGCACAGGCTCCATACCTGCACGCTGGCCGCGCCTGCGGCCAACAAAATGCGGCTAATCTCTCCCACGGTGCTGCCGGTGGTGACCACATCATCTGTTAATGCGATATGCAGGCCTTTCACCGCAATTTCAACCCTGAACGCCCCACGCAGATTTCGTCTTCGGGCGGTGGCCAGCAGCTGGTGCTGGATCCGCGTTTTCCTGTGCCGGGAAATTCCAGCCAGGGCATAACGGCATTTAAGCCAACGGGCGAGATGGCGGGTCACGTCATCCATCTGATTATAGCCCCGTCGCCAGGCGCGTGATGGGTGTAAGGGTACACAGAGCAGCAGGTCAGGTCTGCGCAGCTTGTGCTTCCGGCGCGCATCTAACCAGCTTAGCAAAAGCAGCCTCGCCAGCATGGCTGAGAGTGCGGTGGCCTGGTAAAATTTTAACCGCTTCACCCAGTCACTGAGCGGTGGTCGCCAGTCGCTGACCATAATCATCTGGTGCCAGTAAGGGGGTTTCAGCAGGCAGGCGCCGCATTCCTTTCTGGCACTGGCAGACGGCAGGCCACAGCGCGGACAGCAGGTGGGCAACGGCGGAAGGTGGCGCAGACAAACGCTGCAAATGCCGTGATGGGCAAACGTCAGCGGCATCTGGCATAGCCAACATGTGGTGGGCATTGGTAGCATAGCGGCCTCCATGGCAAAAACAGGACAATAACGGATGACACAGCTTTACTGGCAGACAATCGGCACCGGCGATCGCAATCTTGTGATGCTGCACGGATGGGGGCTGAATGCCGATGTCTGGCAAAACGTGGTTGAGCGACTGAGTCCGCATTTTTGTCTGCACCTGGTCGACCTGCCAGGCTACGGTCGCAGCCGGGATTTTTCGCCAATGAGCGTTGAGCAGATGGTCGCCACCCTGTTGCCGCAGGCGCCGGAAAAAGCGCTGTGGCTGGGCTGGTCTTTAGGCGGGCTGGTCGCCAGCAAGCTGGCCTTATTGCATCCTGAACGCGTCAGCGGATTGATCACCGTCGCCTCCTCGCCGGCGTTTTCTGCCGCAGATGGCTGGCCGGGCATCAAACCTGAGACGCTGGCGGGTTTCCAGCAGCAGCTCAGTGAAAACTTTCAGCGCACCGTCGAGCGTTTCCTTGCCTTGCAAACGCTGGGCACCGAAAGCGCCAGGCAGGATGCCCGCTTGCTGAAAAGCGTGGTGCTGGATCTGCCGGCTCCCGACAGTGCCGTGCTGGATGCCGGACTGGAGATATTACGCACGGTCGACCTGCGTGAAGAGATGAAAGCGCTGACGGTACCGCTGTTACGTATCTATGGCGCGCTGGATGGATTGGTGCCGCGTAAAATTGTGCCGTTGCTCGATGCCGCGTGGCCTGCCAGCCAGTCCACGATTGTGGAAAAAGCCGCGCACGCGCCGTTTATTTCCCATCCTGAGGTTTTCTGCCAGCAACTGATTGATTTCGGCTCGAAAAATAGCGCATAAACTTTGGCCAAAAACTGGCGAATTATTTATTACGGGTAATAATTACCTCTGTAAGCAGGATCGCTTACTGATTACCTCTGAGCTGTCAGGGAGTTGGCTCATTTTTCCCTCCCTGAATTCTCATCAAGCGATTGCTTATTCCTAACAACTATACAGGAGTGTCTTTGATGAAAATCTTTAAAACTGTTGCGATTAGCCTGCTGGTAGGCTCGGTTTCTTTTACGGCCATGGCGGCTAAAGAAGTGACCAAAGAAGAAGTTAAAACAATGAATCTCGAAAAAATTGGTACTGTGACCACTACCGCGGAAGCGACTTCTCCGATGGATGCTAAAAAAGATCTGTCTCAAAAAGCGGATGAAAAAGGTGGGAAATACTATCTGGTGATCGCCGGACGTGAGCACGGTAAATTCAGTGCTGCTGCCGACGTGTATAAGTAATTTCAGGTGTTAAAGGCCGCTGTAGCACGGTTTAACAGGGGTCTGAATTTCTCTCAACAGGCAGGGTTTCCCTGCCTGTTGTTATTTCCGCATTCCCATCAGCTCTTCAGCCACATATAAGAGAGCGGCGTTAACGTCAGTGGTTTCTCACCGTCGAAAATCCTGTCGGTAATAATATCGCGATAGCGTCGGGCGTCCGGCAGCGTATATGCGATCTCCCGGTTGCTGAGGTTATATATGCACAGCAACGTCTGATGATCTTTCTCGGACCAGCGATACATAACGAACAGCGCGTTATCACCTTCCAGTACCTGCATGGGATTATCCGGATGAAAGGCGGTTTGCCGGGTTCTGAGTTGCACCAGGCTGGCGAGTGCGTGATAAACCCGATATCGCAGCGAATGGGTATCGCTTAATTCCGCTTCAATCTGGCTGAGGCTGTACTTCTGCCGGTTAATCGCCCGGTTATGTCCGGCGGCTTTCACCCCATCCATATCGTTGCGCGAGCCCAGTATGCTCTGGATATAGAGCGCAGGCACGCCAGGAAACGCCAGCAACAGGGCGTGGGCCAACATAAATCGTTGCAGCCGGGTGCTGTCGTCATCGTCTTTTTTGTTCAGGGCATCCATATACGTGACGTTGATTTCGTAAGGGCTGGTGCTGCCATCCGGATTGTTTTTATACGAAACCAACGCCCCTTCCATCGCCAAATCCCTGACCAGCGAGACGATTTCGGTTTCCGGCAAAATGCCCCGGAGCGGATTCAGGCCGATGCCATCGTGGGACGCGAGGAAATTAAACCAGGTCGTCGTGCCGCCAGAGCCATCAAGTGAGGCTGCCCACTGTTTCAGTGCGCGTGCCGATCCGTTGTGAATGGCGTGTAGCACCAGCGGCGGCAGTGAAAACTGATACACCATCTGCGCTTCATCCTGGCCGTTGCCCAAATAGCTGATGTTGTCTTTGTGCGGCACGTTGGTTTCGGTGATGATCACCGTGCCTGGCGCCACGGCATTGGCGATGGCGCGAAACAGTTTGACCAGCAGGTGGGTCTTTTCCAGATGGATGCAGGAGGTTCCGGGCGTTTTCCACATATAGCCAACGGCATCCAGCCGGACATAATCGGCCCCTTTTGCCAGATAATCCAACAGCACGTTGACCATGCTCAGCAGCACTTCAGGATTGGCAAAATTGAGATCGATCTGGTCGGCGCTGAAGGTGGTCCAGATAAAGCGGGTTTGACCGTCCGCCATCTGAAACGGCGTCAGTAAGGGCGAGGTTCTTGGACGCGTGACCGCACTCAAATCGGTGGACGGTGGCATGCTGATAAAGAAATCATCCCAGCCCGGATCCTGCGCCAGAAAATGCCTGAACCATCCGCTGTGGGCGGACATATGGTTGCAGACAAAATCAAACATCAATCGCGTCTGGCCGTGCAGTTCGGCGATATCTGACCAGTCCCCGCAAATCCCGTTGACCTGATGGTAATCAATCACCGAAAAGCCATCATCCGATGAATAAGGGAAAAAGGGCAGCAGGTGAACCAACGTAAAGCTGGACTGCAAATGTTGCTGATAGAAGCGTGAGAGGGTGCGCAGCGTGGGCGTATCGGCCTCGCGGAACTGATCGGCGTAGGTGATCAGCACCACGTCTTTTTCATCCCAATGCGCTTTACGCTGATGATTCAGTTCGTTGCGGGTGCGCAGAATAGCATCCGCCAACTTTTCCCTGCAGACGAGGGGAAAGGTGCCGTCGTAAATTTTGTCGAGTAAGGGAGTAATGTTATCCATTGAGATGCAGTGAGCCGCCGCATTTATCCACAGCACGATAGTTTTCACTGTAGACCGTTGAAGCAGAATCGCAACTTCAACGGCCAGACGCTCAGCGTCTCGTCAGGGAAATCAGTGGCAGCGCCCACTTTTGGTACAGCCCGCACACGGTGAGTGGCTGACGACGCTCAATGACAGACGTTCCGGCGGTAAGGTCAGGGTTTTCAGCCGCAGCCACAGCAGCAGATTGAAAGCGGCAACGGCCAGTAAAATCAGGCTGCTGGATTGAGGATGATCGCTAAAGGTGGCCAACTGATAAAACGCGGTTGCCAGCGAGTAAGCCAGATTCAGCCCCCAGCCAATCGAGAAAAACATCCAGCGGCGACTGCTTTCCCGCGCAATGGCACCCATCACGGACACACAGGGCACGTAAAGCAGCACGAAGATCAGATAGCTGTAAGCGGCGGCGGCACTGCCGAATTTGCTGTGCATCACCCCCATCGCGCCGGTCGCCATTTCGCCGTCGCCCTTACTGGCTTCAACCGGATTCAGCAGCACGCTCAGGCTGAAGGTCTCTTTAACCCCGTCCCAGGTTTCTGTCAGCGCGTCTTTCAGCTCACTGGTCAGGCTGAAGCTGGCAGCGTCAAACGGCTGCTCGTGCAGGGCTTCAGCGGTGTACAGCGTGTTCAGCGTCCCGACCACCACTTCTTTCGCCATCGCGCCGGTTACCAGGCCGACCGTGGCCTGCCAGTTATCCGGCTGCACACCCATCGGCGACAGCAGTGGCGTCAGGGTGCGGCTGACAGTAGCCAGCGCCGAATCGTTGATGCTGTCCACCGGCTGACCACTGAACGAGAAACTGTTCAGCGCACCAATCAGCACGCTAACCACCACGATGACTTTGCCGGCCCGCAGCACAAAACTTTGCAGCCGCTGCCAGGTTTGCAGCAGCAGACTTTTCAGATGGGGCACGTGCCAGGTCGGCAGCTCCATCACAAACGGCGACGCTTCCCCACGCAGTAAGGTTTTTTTCAACAGCAGCCCGGTCACAATGGCAGCGACAATGCCCAACAGATAAAGACTGAACACCACCAGCGAGCCGCTTTTGCCGAAGAAGGCGGCAGCAAATACGGCGAAGATCGCCAGCCTGGCACCGCAGGACATAAACGGTGCCATCAGCACGGTCATCAGGCGCTCGCGCGGCGCATCCAGCGTGCGGGCGCCCATCACCGACGGCACATTGCAGCCAAAACCGACAATCAATGGCACGAAGGATTTGCCGGGCAGACCCAGCGCCTGCATCAGACGATCCATCACAAACGCCGCGCGCGCCATATAGCCGGAGTCTTCCATCAGCGAGAGGAACAGATACATCAGGCCGATTTGCGGCACCAGCGGCATCACGGTATTGATACCGCCGCCAATGCCCTGTGCCAGGAACAACGTGAGCGGCAGCGGGAAGTGCGCCATGGCCCCAAGCCACTGCGTGCCGTGAATAAATATCGCCGCCGATCCGATCTCAAACAGCGGTTGCAGCGCGCCGCCAAGGTTGATGGCAAAGAAGAACATCAGGTACATCACGCCAAAGAAAATCGGCAGGCCGAGCCAGCGGTTGAGAACCAGGCTGTCGAGCCGGGTTGAAAGCCGGTGCGCGGTTGCCCGATGCGGCACGGTCACCGCGTCACACACCGCATCAATGGCCTGATAGCGGGCTGCCGCAATCTTCAGCGGCGCTTCCGCCAGGTCAGGGAACGTTTGCAGCAAGGCTGCGGCGTCGCTGGCCTGGGAGCGGCTGTAGATATCGCCCTCAAGCAGCTGTAACGCCAGCCATCGGCGTTGTACCGGCGATCGCTCGCCGTGCATCGCGTCACTCAGCGTGGCCACCTGCGCGAGGATCCCGGCGGGATAGCTGACCGCAAACTGCCCGGCACGCCGTGAATGGTCATCAATTGCCTGCTTAAGCTGTTCAATGCCCTGCGCGCGAGTGGAAACAAGCGGAATAACCGGGCAGCCGAGCTGCTTTTCAAGGGAAGGAATATCGATATCAATCTGCTGGCTGGCGGCGATATCCAGCATATTCAGAGCGATGATGCAGGGCACGCCCAATGCCTGCAGCTGCTGAGTCAGCCATAGGTTACGGGCCAGATTGCTGGCGTCGACCACGTTGATCACCAGATCGGCTTCGCCGCTTAACATGTAGTGACAGGCAATCTGCTCGTCGAGTGAGCTGTCGGCAGAAAGGGTGGTGAGGGAATAGGTGCCGGGCAGATCGACCAGTTGCACAGCATAGCGTTGCGTCGCGAACTGCCCCTGTTTGCGCTCGACCGTCACCCCAGCCCAGTTGCCTACTCGCTGCCGCGCGCCGGTTAACTGATTAAACAGGGTGGTTTTACCCGAATTCGGGTTGCCAATCAGGCCAATGGTGCAGGTTTTCATCTTCATCGTCCCCTCAGCGCTGAGGCTCCAGTTGCAGGAAAGCCAGGTCTTTTTTCCGCAGCATCAGGCTGACGCGGCGAACTTCGATCTGCACCGGATCGCCCAGCGGGGCAATGCGCTTGACCTGAAAATGGGCGCCGGGCAACAGCCCAAGCGCCAGCAGTTTCTGTCGGAACGCGGCGCTGACGGAGGGAGAGAAGCTGACGATTTTATAGTACTGCTGCGGGACGATCTGCATAGTTCCACCTGGCGGCGGGAGGCGCCGTGATATTCAACGGTGGCAATTATAATGAGAACGATTCACGCTCTTATTGATGCAGAACAAGCTTGAGGGGAGCGAAACTAAACACAGGTGAAATGACGCGCGGACCGGCAGATCCGCGCGTGTTGCTTAGCGTTTCTTGCCGAACGCCGCGGCCAGCGCATCACCCATCGCGCTGTTGTTGCTGACTGCGGGCTGAGCCGCCTGCCGTGGACGCGGTTTGCCCTGAGCGGGTTTCGCGTTGTCACGGCCGGCATTGCCGCCGCCGCCACGGCGAGCGTTGCCTTCGCCTGGCTGCTCATCAAGACGCATAGTCAGCGCAACGCGCTTACGCTGCAAATCGACTTCCATCACCTTCACCTTAACGATATCACCCGCCTTGACCACCTTGTGTGGGTCATCGATGAACTTATCTGACAGCGAAGAGATATGCACCAGACCATCCTGATGCACGCCGATATCGACGAAGGCGCCAAAGCCGGTGACGTTCGTGACCGCGCCTTCCAGCACCATGCCGGGCAGCAGATCGTTCATGGTCTCGATACCTTCTGCGAACTGGGCCGTTTTAAACTCAGGACGCGGATCGCGGCCCGGTTTTTCCAGTTCTTTGATGATATCGGTGACGGTCGGCACACCGAACTTCTCATCGGTAAAGTCGACGGCACGCAGGTTGCGCAGCTCGGTAGGGTTGCCCATCACGTCATTCAACGCCTGCTGAGTGGCGGCCAGAATGCGCTGCACCACCGGGTAGGCTTCCGGGTGAACCGTTGAGGCATCCAGCGGGTTATCGCCCTGGTTAATGCGCAGGAAGCCCGCGCACTGCTCAAAGGCTTTCGGTCCCAGACGGCTGACTTTCAGCAGCTGCTGACGATCCTGGAAACGGCCGTTCTCGTCGCGCCAGCTGACAATGTTCTGCGCCATCATCTTGCTCAGGCCCGCCACGCGGGTCAGCAGTGGCACGGAAGCGGTGTTCAAATCAACGCCAACGCCGTTCACGCAGTCTTCGACCACCGCATCCAGCTTCTTCGCCAACTGGCTCTGGCTGACGTCGTGCTGATACTGGCCAACCCCGATGGATTTCGGGTCGATTTTCACCAGCTCAGACAGCGGATCCTGCAAGCGGCGGGCAATCGACACCGCACCACGGATGGACACGTCGAGGTCAGGGAATTCCAGCGCGGCCAGTTCAGAGGCGGAATAGACCGATGCGCCGGCTTCACTGACGATCACTTTCTGCGCCTTGACCTGCGGATACTGCTGTTGAATATCCAGGTAGAAGCGCTCGGTTTCACGGGACGCGGTGCCGTTGCCGATGGCAACCAGCTCAACGTTGTGTTTTGTGCACAGCGCCGCCACGGCCGCCGCGGCTTTTGCCGTCTGGCCGGTATGCGGATAAATGGTATCGGTCGCGACCAGCTTGCCGGTGGCATCAACGATCGCCACCTTCACGCCGGTACGCAGACCCGGATCGAGGCCCATGGTGGCGCGCATGCCTGCCGGTGCCGCCATCAGCAAATCGTGCAGGTTACGGGCAAAGACGTTGATCGCTTCATCTTCGGCGCGTTCGCGCACGGTGCCCATCAGCTCGGTTTCGAGGTGCAGCAGCACCTTGATGCGCCAGGTCCAGCTGACCACCGCTTTACGCCAGCCATCAGCCGGTGCGTTGTTCAGGCGCAGCTGCAGGTGATCGATAATGATCTGCTCGCCGTGGCTTTCACGTGGCGGCTCATCGAACTGCGGATCGGGATTCAGTGACAGCTGCAGGATGCCTTCATTGCGGCCGCGGAACATCGCCAGCGCACGGTGGGATGGTGCGGTGGCCAGCGCTTCGTGGTGATCGAAGTAGTCGCGGAACTTCGCGCCTTCCTCCTGTTTGCCGTCGACGACGCGCGACACCAGGTGGGCATGTTTCCACAGGTAGTCACGCACTTTGGCCAGCAACGAGGCGTCTTCAGCGAAGCGTTCCATCAGGATATAGCGCGCGCCATCAAGGGCGGCTTTGGTGTCCGCAACGCCTTTATCGGCATCGACAAAGGTCGCGGCCAGCTGCTCAGGGTCGTGTGAAGGATCTTGCCACAGAGTGTCGGCCAGCGGTTCCAGACCGGCTTCAAGCGCAATCATTCCGCGCGTGCGGCGCTTTTGCTTATAAGGCAGGTAAAGGTCTTCGAGTTCGGTTTTGCTCAGGGTGTTGCTGATGGCGGTGCTCAGCTCATCGGTTAACTTGCCCTGGTCGCCGATGGATTTCAGAATCGACTGGCGTCGCTCTTCCAGCTCCCTGAGGTAGCTCAGGCGGGTTTCCAGCATACGCAGCTGGGTATCATCCAGCCCGCCGGTCACTTCCTTACGATAACGTGCGATAAACGGCACGGTATTCCCTTCATCCAACAGACGGACAGCGGCATCAACCTGTTCTGCTCGCGCCTGCAGCTCACTTGCAATAATGCGGCTCAGCGAATCTTTCATCATCGGTTACTTTATGGCTTATAGACAGCGGACAGTTATACGGATTGCAGGCGGAAATTGCCAGTCGCCGGGCGACACTCAGCGCCCACATCCGCGTGATTAGGATTGTTTAACGTAGTCGATCGCCACCACATACCAGTGCGCATCGCCAACCGGCGTAGGCACCACCGCCAAATCGCCGACCTCTTTCTTCAGCAGCGCGCGGGCCATCGGTGAATCGATTGAGATGTAGTCATTGCGGCCAAAAATCTCGTCGTAGCCGGCGATGCGAAAACGCTTCACGTCGCCCGCGTCGTTTTCAATCTCGACCCAGGCACCAAAGAAAACTTTGCCATCCTGCTGCGGCGAGTATTCCACGATGCGCAGCTGCTCGAGGCATTTGGTGAGATAGCGCACGCGGCGGTCAATCTCGCGCAGCCGTTTCTTGTTGTACTGGTAATCGGCATTTTCACTGCGGTCACCGAGGCTGGCCGCCCAGGTCACCTTTTTGGTCACTTCAGGCCGATCTTCCCGCCAGAGAAAGTCGAGTTCCTGCTTCAGCTTGTCGTAACCTTCGCGGGTAATCAGTTGGGTTTTCATCGTAATCCATTTCTTTCACGGGAATGCTGCGACTATTTTGTTGTGCGGCGCGCACTGATGCAAATCCCTTCTGCATTTTTCTGCCCGCGCTTACTGTTTGTTTGTTCTGACTATTCGGCATTGAAAAGCTGTGCATTAGCGCAGGTTTTTCCGCCAAAATTAAAGATAAGCTGCTGTTTAATATGCTTTGTAACAATTTCGGCTAGAATATAAACCATTATTGACTGTTACATTCAGGCATCTTTTTTGAAAATAATAGCTCGGGCAATTGCGCCTTTGGGAGTATCGACATGCAAGAGAACTACAAAATTCTGGTCGTGGATGACGACATGCGTTTACGTGCGTTGCTGGAACGCTATCTGACCGAACAGGGTTTCCAGGTGCGTAGCGTGGCGAACGCTGAGCAGATGGATCGTCTGCTGACGCGTGAATCCTTCCACCTGATGGTGCTGGACCTGATGCTGCCTGGCGAAGATGGCCTGTCTATCTGCCGCCGTCTGCGCAGCCAGAGCAACCCAATGCCGATCATTATGGTGACGGCGAAAGGCGAAGAAGTGGATCGTATCGTTGGCCTGGAAATCGGCGCTGATGACTACATTCCAAAACCGTTTAACCCGCGTGAGCTGTTGGCCCGTATCCGTGCCGTTCTGCGTCGTCAGGCGAATGAACTGCCGGGCGCGCCGTCGCAGGAAGAAGCGGTGATCGCTTTCGGTAAGTTCAAACTGAACCTCGGCACGCGTGAAATGTTCCGTGAAGACGAGCCTATGCCACTCACCAGCGGCGAGTTCGCCGTGCTGAAGGCGCTGGTCAGCCACCCGCGTGAACCGCTGTCCCGCGATAAGCTGATGAACCTGGCGCGTGGCCGTGAATACAGTGCGATGGAACGTTCGATTGACGTGCAGATCTCCCGCCTGCGTCGCATGGTGGAAGAAGATCCGGCGCACCCACGCTATATCCAGACCGTTTGGGGCCTGGGCTACGTCTTCGTGCCGGACGGCAGTAAGGCATGAGGCGGATCCGCTTCTCTCCCCGCAGTTCCTTTGCCCGTACGCTGCTGTTGATCGTGACCCTGCTGTTTGTCAGTCTGGTCACGACCTATCTGGTGGTGCTGAACTTTGCCATCCTGCCAAGCCTGCAGCAGTTCAACAAAGTGCTGGCGTATGAAGTGCGAATGCTGATGACCGATCGGTTACAGCTGGAGGATGGCACGCAGCTTGAGGTGCCACCTGCATTCCGCCGTGAGATATACCGCGAGTTAGGCATTTCGCTGTATACCAATGCGGCGGCGGAAGAGAGCGGATTGCGCTGGGCGCAGCATTACGAATTCCTCAGCCAACAGATGGCGCAGCAACTGGGTGGGCCGACCGACGTTCGCGTCGAGGTGAATAAAAACTCCCCGGTGGTGTGGCTGAAAACCTGGCTGTCGCCGGATATCTGGGTCAGGGTGCCGCTGACGGAAATTCATCAGGGGGACTTCTCGCCGCTGTTCCGCTACACGCTGGCGATCATGCTGTTAGCGATTGGCGGTGCCTGGCTGTTTATCCGCATCCAGAATCGACCCCTTGTGGAGCTGGAGCACGCCGCAATCCAGGTGGGTAAAGGCATTATTCCGCCGCCGCTGAGAGAGTACGGAGCGTCAGAAGTGCGCTCGGTTACCCGGGCGTTTAATCAGATGGCGTCTGGCGTTAAACAGCTGGCCGATGACCGCACGCTGTTAATGGCGGGTGTCAGTCATGACCTGCGAACGCCGCTGACGCGTATCCGTCTGGCAACCGAGATGATGTCTCAGGAAGATGGCTATCTTGCTGAGTCGATCAATAAAGACATCGAAGAGTGCAACGCCATCATCGAGCAGTTTATTGATTATCTGCGTACCGGCCAGGAGATGCAGTTTGAGCGTGCGGACCTGAATGGCGTACTCGGCGAAGTGGTCGCGGCGGAAAGCGGCTATGAGCGTGAGATTGAGAACGAGGTGATGACCAGCGAACTGATGGTCGATATCAACCCGCTATCCATTAAACGTGCGGTGGCCAATATGGTGGTGAACGCCGCCCGCTATGGTAACGGTTGGATAAAGGTCAGCAGCGGCAGCGAGTTGCAGCGCGCCTGGTTCCAGGTTGAAGATGATGGTCCGGGCATCCGGCCCGATCAGCTGAAGCACCTGTTCCAGCCGTTTGTGCGCGGAGACAGCGCCCGCAGCACCAGCGGAACGGGATTAGGTCTGGCGATTGTGCAGCGTATTATCGACGCGCATCAGGGATCGCTGGAGATTGGTGACAGCGATCGCGGTGGGTTGCGCATTCGTGCCTATCTGCCTTTGCCACCGGCCAACAGCCTGCCGGCACCGCCCGTCGCGTAACGGTTAAATCTGTCTGTAAAAAAAGGGCTTAGTCGATGACTAAGCCCTTTTTGAATTACAGCTGCGGACCGGCTTTGATTAACGCCTCACCGGCCGGCGTATCGGTGTATTTATCGAAGTTATCAATAAACCGCTGGGCCAGATCGTTGGCTTTCCCTTGCCACTCGGCTTCATCACTCCAGGTGTTTCGCGGATCGAGAATATGGCTATCCACACCCGGCAGCGCGACAGGCATCTGCAGATTAAACACCGGCAGCGTCACGGTTTCGGCTGTCGACAGCTCACCGCCCAGAATGGCGTTGATAATCGCCCGCGTATCCTTAATGGAGATGCGCTTGCCGCTGCCGTTCCAGCCGGTATTGACCAGATAGGCTTCCGCACCGGCCGCTTCCATCCGCTTCACCAGCACTTCGGCATACTGCGTTGGATGCAGCGTCAGGAAGGCCGCACCGAAACAGGCGGAGAAGGTCGGCGTAGGTTCGGTCACGCCGCGTTCGGTGCCCGCCAGTTTGGCGGTGAAACCCGACAGGAAGTGATACTGGGTCTGATCGGGGCTGAGCCGTGAAACCGGCGGCAGCACGCCAAACGCATCGGCAGTCAGGAAGATCACTTTACTGGCGTGGCCCGCCTTAGAGACCGGCTTCACGATGTTATCGATGTGCTCAATCGGGTAGGAGACGCGGGTGTTTTCGGTCTTGCTGCCGTCATCGTAATCCACGGTGCCATCGGCACGGATCACCACATTCTCCAACAGGGCGTCGCGTCGAATCGCCTGATAAATTTCCGGTTCAGCCTGTTCAGACAGCTTGATGGTCTTGGCATAACAGCCGCCTTCAAAGTTAAACACGCCGTCATCGTCCCAGCCATGTTCATCATCGCCGATCAGCTGGCGCAGCGGATCGGTTGAAAGCGTGGTTTTACCGGTGCCGGAGAGGCCAAAGAACACCGCCACATCGCCTTTTTCGCCGACGTTCGCCGAGCAGTGCATCGAAGCAATGCCCTTCAACGGCAGCAGATAGTTCATGATGGCGAACAGGCCTTTCTTCATTTCGCCGCCGTACCAGGTGCCGCCAATCAGCTGAATACGTTCCGTCAGGTTGAAGGCAACAAAATTCTCGGAGTGCAGCCCCTGTTTTTGCCAGTGTGGATTGGTGCATTTAGCGCCGTTCATCACCACGAAGTCCGGCTCAAAGGTGGCCAGCGCGGCGTCATCCGGGCGGATAAACATGTTTTTCACAAAGTGCGCCTGCCAGGCCACTTCAGTGATAAAACGCACGCAAAGACGGCTATCGGGATTGGCGCCGCACCAGGCATCCACCACAAACAGGCGTTTGTGTGACAGTTGCTTCGTGACGAGGGATTTCAGGGCCTGCCAGTTTTCCTCAGAGAGCGGCTGGTTGTCGTTCTTACCTTCGCCCCGATCGTTCCACCACAGGGTGTCGCGGGTGGTGTCATCGCGGACGATATATTTATCTTTGGGTGAGCGGCCGGTAAAAATGCCGGTATCGACGGCAATGGCGCCAGATTGTGTCTGAATGCCTCGTTCACAACCGGACAGTCCTGGACGGGTTTCTTCGTGAAAAAGCGTTTCATAATCGGGGTTATGGACGATTTCAACCGTGTCCGTGATGCCATAAGCGACGAGGTCCTGCGGGGTCAGATCACGCATGTTACTGCTCCTTTATCGGCTCTGTGCTGCAACGTAGTGTAGGGTAATGGAAGACCATTAACCGTGATGTTCCGCATATCCATCCTCATGCGGAAAACACGATCGCGCGCAGTCTACACGTGTGAAGATGCAGTGAAAGGCAAAAGCAGCAGAAATGAGAAGCAGCGCGTGAAGAGAGGAAGGTGCAGGGCCAGGCCGGTTAAGGCCTGACCATTTCGTGCATATTAACGCATCAGTTTGCGACGCGAGTCGCATCAATGAAGCTGATCGTTACTCGCGGAAGAACCGTTACGAATCGCCGCAATATCCACCGCGTCGTAGGTATAGTGGCTGCCGCAGTAGTCACAGTGCATGTCGATTTTGCCATCTTCGGCAAGGATTTCGTCCACTTCGGCTTCAGGCAGCGTCGCCAGCACTTCGCCACAGCGCTCGTGCGAGCAGGTGCAGCGGAAGCAAACGTCTTGCGGATCGAAAATCGTCACTTCTTCCTGGTGATACAGGCGCCACAACACATCATTCGCCGGCAGGCCGAGCAGCTCGTCGGTTTTGATGGTTTCGGTCAGCGTGGCCAGATGGGTGAAGTCATCCGGGTTAGCATCCTGCGCTGGCAGCACCTGCAACAGGATCCCGCCTGCGCCCTGCTGGCCTTCGATTTCGCCGGTGCGGATAAACAGGCGCGTTGGCAGCTGTTCAGAGCGCATAAAGTAATCTTCCAGGCACTCCGCCAGCGTCTCGCCTTCCAGCCCTACCACGCCCTGATAACGCTCACCTTCCGCCGGGGAAATGGTGATCACCAGGTAGCCGTTGCCGACCATCTCTTTCAGCGTGCTTTCTGCCGCAATTTCACCCTGCATACGTGCAACGCCGCGCATTTCCTGGCGGTTGTTGCCGTTGATGACCGCCAGGTTCAGCGGGCCATCGCCCTGCAGCTGGACGGTGATATCGCCGTCAAACTTCAGCGTGGCGGTCAGCAGGCTGGTGGCAACAAGCAGTTCGCCCAGTACTTTCTGCACCGGTAACGGATAGTCGTGGCCTTTGATGATTTCACGCCAGGTGTCGGAAACGGTAACCAGTTCGCCACGCACGGCATGGTTTTCGAACAGGTAACGGTGCATTTGATCTTGATGAGCCATGATTCTCTCTCGTTTGGGCGGATTACTCGTCGCCAGAATTTTTAAATTTCATTAAGTCCCGTCGCTCTTTTTTATCCGGGCGGCGGTCGGGATGCGGCATGGTCAGCGCGTTCATTTTTCGCGCCAGCGCTATCTTTTCCCGTTTCTCAATACTTTGTGCCGTCTCTTCGTACATCAGCTGAGCTTCCACCGCCGGGCGGCGCTGTTCGCTGATGGCCAGCACGATCACGGTGCGTTCATCATTTCCCTGCCGGAGCGTCAGTTCAGCATTCAGCTCAACGATTTTACTCGGCTTGCTGCGCTGACCGTTGTAGTGGACTTTGCCACCCTCAATCATCTGGCGCGCCGCAGAACGGGTTTTGTAGAAGCGAGCGGCCCACAGCCACTTATCCAGCCGAATCGCCTCTGCGGATTTCTCTTTCATCGCTGCTCCTTGATGGGAATACCCCTATGTATGGGTGAATCGCTGGAATTCAAGGCGCTTCATCGCAGGATAATCAGGGGAGTCAGAAGGGGAGGCCATTCGCCTTGTCAGCCTTAAAAATAGCATAAAACTGACCGGCTCAGAATAACGGGCGAATGCTCTGGCTGGTGCTCAGCGAGGGGCTGAAGCACTTGTCGTAATAGGTTTGGATGGCAATCAGGCGCTGGCGATTACCGTGGATGCGCTTCAACGCCAACAGGCCGTTGATCACAAAACTGAGCGTAACCACCAGTAGCAGCAGGCTGGTGCCCAGATAACGCCACAGCGTCAGTTTGTCCGGTGCGCTGTGCAGCGCAATATGACGGGTGCCGTTTGCATCGGTGGTGATGTTGGTGACGATGCCGCTGGCGTAAAACTGGGTGTGCAGCAGCATGCCGGCCAGACGTTGCAGCTCGGGCCACTGGTCGGGTGCATTGAAATCAAACAGTGAAACGCTCGGTGCCTGCTGGTTCACTAGCTGCCGGCCTTCATCGCTGAGGATCAGGAAGCCGCCTGGCGGTGGGCTGTTCAGCGCTTCCGCCGCACGGCGTGTCTCGCGGTAGAAGAACGAAGAGGTGGCGGTATTCACCAGATTTTCCAGCGCTTCAGCGCTGACCGGGCGCAGCAGCACATTCATGCCGTTCAGCGAGCCGGAATCCGCCCGGCGCACCAGCGTATCCCAGTCTTTGGCATTGCCGAGGTTAACCAGCGCATTCTTCAGCCGTACGCAATCCTGATCCTGACTGCATAACTCCTGGGTTCTCAGGACGATGTCCGAGAAATCGTCCAGCAGGATCATGCCGGATTTCTGTATAGCCGTTGCCAGCTGTGGGTTGAGCTTTGGATCGGTGTTGCTTTGCGGGTGGAGCTGCATGCTGGTGGTGCTGAGCAGCGCGGTGGCTTTATCAATAATGTCGGACTGCGGCTGGGGCAGGGGAGCGGCGTTATTCCAGTAAACTGCCGAGCAGTCGAACGGCATAAAGGCGTAAGTGCGGTTGCCCTGATAGGTTGCCGGGATGGAACACATGCCTTCGCCGTTGACCTTCAGGCTGTCACCGATATGCAGCGGCATTTTTTCCAGATCGTTGACCGTCTGAACCTGAACGCTTTCGGTGCCCTTTAACCACGCCAGGCTCAGCTTGAGCGGCATACTGAGCGGGATCCACGCAACCAGCAGCACCATTACCAGTAACGATCCTGCCGCCAGCACCAGATTCTTTTTCCAGCGCTGAATCGGGAAGTTGCGCACCTCATCCTGCAGCGAGAGGAAACGCCCCTGGCGGACAACCTGGCGGTTCAGGTAAATATCTATTTCAGTCGACTGGCCCAAATCAGTAGAGACGTAGGGCTGCCAGTGTGGCGGGTAAATCAGGTCAATGATGCCCAGTGAAATATTGCTGACCTGTCCCTGGTTCGATTCGCCGAACAATCCCCAGCGCTTAGGCGCGCCGCGCAGGCAGTGAATTTCGCGGAGATCTTTTTCGCCAGGACGACGGTAGAGGAACCAGCAGCTTACCGCAATCATCGCGGCGCCAGCCAGCACCAGCCACGGCATCAACAGTTCAGGGCCGACCAGACTGACAAAGAACAGCAGGAAGGCGATGCAGATTGCGGACGCTTCACGCGTGCCGTCCGGGCGGCTCAGGGCATACTCTTCGGCGGTTTCCTTGCGCACGCTGACCAGCTCAATGTTTTCGCTCTCTTCTTTCCTGATCGAGGCGTTTTGCGACACCGGGCGAATAGCCGGGGCCAGCGCGGGCTGTTCATAAACGTAATTCACCAGCGAATGGCCATTTAACGAAATGACCAGCGGAATGGATTGCGTTTTGATCAGCTCAACGTAGTTCTCTTCAGCAATATACTGTTCCCACAACGGCGGCAAATGCACTTCTACCGCATCCAGGTAGTAACGCCATTTGTTGGGATCATCAGTGGAGAGGCCGTAGCGGGTAATCGAGCGGGTGACAGGGTAGACGTTGCTGCTTTGCGAGGTGAGGACCAGCGGTTCGGCTGTCCTGCTGGTACCACCGGGTAAGGTGTTATCGCGATGTTTTTCAAGCAGGCTGATATAGCGCTCAACGGCTTTGCGCTCGTCGTCGCTCAGTTTACGAAATGGAGGACTGATGAATGGCAGTGGTTTCGCCAACGGCGGGCGATGCCGCATAGCGTACCAAAAGAAACATCCCGCTCCCATCGAGCAGGCCAGCATTACAGCCAATATAATGACTATTGTGCTCATGCTTCCCTCATTCCTGCCACGATGCTCCCGTCGTCATTATGATGATACCCGGCTTTGATCATATCGTTACCGACATTGTGGCGGGTTTAGACGGCTCTGGCAATCCGCTGTGTATACAAAAATAGCGCGCAAAATCATAAAATTAGATTATTAGTATAAGATTCCCTGTTGTGATGGTATCAACCCATTTGCCGCATCAGTATCGGCATAATCCTATTTTTACTGGTCCTGATTGACTTTTTTTAAAACTTTTCATGCTAGCCGACGCGCATTTGTTATAACTACGTAAAATAATCCATGCGATGATTGGCATCCCCACTCCGGTGCCGCACAATGGGGGTACGACGGTCAATATGCCGTGACTTACGGGCTATGACGCTCATTTTTTGGCTTTTTTCCTGGGGCCACTATGACCAGACAACTGCAGAAACCCAAAATCCTTAATGTGGAAGCCGTGGCACGCTCGCGCCTGTTCACCGTTGAGGCCGTAGACCTGGCATTCAGTAACGGTGCCCGTAGAGTCTATGAGCGGATGAAACCCACTGACCGCGAAGCGGTAATGATCGTGCCGATTATCGACGACCACATTATCCTGATCCAGGAGTATGCGGTGGGGCTGGAATGCTATGAACTCGGCTTTCCAAAAGGGTTGATTGACCCAGGCGAAACCCCGTTTGAAGCGGCAAACCGTGAGCTGAAAGAGGAAGCGGGTTTCGGCGCGGAAACGCTGGAAACGCTGGGTAAACTGACGCTGGCACCGTCCTATTTCTCCAGCAAAATGAATATCGTGGTGGCGGAAAAGCTCTATGAAGAGAAGCTGGAGGGAGATGAACCTGAACCCCTTCCGCAGCTGCGCTGGCCGCTGGATAACCTGCTGGGATTGTTACAAGAACCGGACTTCTGCGAGGCGCGTAACGTCAGTGCGCTGTTCCTGGTCCGTGAATGGCTGGTGAAGCAGGGCCGCATTCGCTATTAAAAAAGCGGGCACCAGGCCCGCTTTCGTTGATTAAGAGGGACGCGCCGGATAACGGCGCGTCCCTTTTTGTTGGCTTAACGATCAGAACAGTTCATGACTCTGGCCGTTATCCATCAGCGTGGTGCCGACATCATGCACGGAGTACTCGGTAGGCTGGGTGCCATCGATGAAGTATTCCTGACGGGTGTTGCCACCGCCATTCGCCAGCTTGCCGGTGCCACGGTCAATGGTCACCGTCACCACGCCTTCCGGCGGAGTCAGGGGTTGAACAGGCACGCCATCCAGCGCAGCTTTCATATACTGATCCCAGGCAGGCTGAGCACTTTTCGCGCCGCCTTCATACCCTGAAATCTGATCCTTGATCGCACCCGACGCCGTGGTGCGACCCAGATCGCGACGGTGGTCATCAAAGCCAATCCACACCGAGGTCACCACGCCAGGGCCATAACCAGAGAACCAGGCATCTTTCGAGCTGTTGGTTGTCCCGGTTTTGCCGCCGATATCGTTGCGACCTAAATCACGACCTGCGCGCCAGCCGGTTCCCATCCAGCCTGGCTCGCCGAAGATGTTCGAGTTCATTGCACTCTTAATCAGGAACGACAGCGGCGTGTTGATCACGTGAGGCGCGTATTGCTGCTCGCCATCCTGCTCGGCCTGCTTCTGCGAAACCTGCTCAAGCTGCGGCTGAGGAACGGCGGTCTTTTCACCTTCTTTCGAGACGGCAACGTTTTCCACGCTGTCTTCACTCAGAGCGACCGCTTTCTTGGTTTCGCCGTAAATGACCGGAAGATTGCACTCCGGGCAGGCGACCTTCGGTTTCTCTTCAAACAGGGTGTTGCCTTGCTCATCTTCGATCTTGCTGATGAAGTAAGGGTCAACCAGGAAACCGCCGTTAGCCATAACGGAGTAACCGCGCACCATCTGCAGCGGGGTAAAGGACGCGGAACCCAGCGCTAACGATTCGGTGTGAACGATGTTTTGTGCCGGGAAGCCAAAACGCTGCAGATATTGTGCCGCGTAATCGACGCCCATTGCGCGCATAGCCCGCACCATCACCACGTTTTTCGACTGTCCCAGACCCTGACGCAAGCGGATTGGACCATCGTAGGTTGGCGGTGAGTTCTTCGGACGCCAGTCAGAGCCGGCACCCGCATCCCAACGTGAAATCGGCACGTCGTTAAGGATAGAGGCCAGCGTCAGCCCACGGTCCATCGCGGCGGTGTACAGGAACGGCTTGATGTTCGAGCCCACCTGGCGCAGTGCCTGAGTGGCACGGTTGAATTTGCTCTGATTAAAGTCGAAGCCACCCACCAGCGCACGAACCGCACCGTTATGGGGATCCAGCGAAACCAGTGAGGAGTTCACATCCGGCACCTGACCCAGCGCCCAGCCGGAATCCACTTTGTAGACCCAAATTTGCTGACCGGCCTGAACCACTTCCGTCACCGATTTTGGCGTGCGGCCTTGTGCCGTGTCGGATTTGTATGGACGTGCCCAGCGCATACCCGCCAGATTCAGCGCGATGCTGCTGCCGTCACGCATGGTGACCGTGGCTTCATCACTGTTCGCCTCGGTAACCACTGCCGGGAACAGCGGACCATATACCGGCAATGCCTTGAGGGACTTGACGATTGCCGTGTGGTCCCATGGGTTCTGGCCCACTTTCCACAACACATTCGACGGGCCACGGTAGCCGTGACGCATATCGTAGTTCATCACGTTGTCCTGCACCGACTTCTGGGCAGCCAACTGTAATTTACGGGTGATGGTGGTGGTGACTTTGAAGCCGTCGTTATAGGCGTTGTCGCCATAACGCTTAACCATCTCCTGACGAACCATCTCGGTCAGGTAAGGGGCAGAGAACGCAATTTCCGGCGCGTGGTAGTTGGCTTCCAGCGGGGTGTTGCGCGCTTCGTCATACTGCGCCTGAGTGATGTAATTCTGGTCCAGCATGCGACCCAGCACCACATTGCGGCGCTGTAACGCGCGCTCGTGTGAATACAGTGGGTTGAACGTTGAAGGGGCTTTAGGCAAGCCGGCAATCATCGCCATTTCGCTCAACGACAGCTGATCAACGGTTTTGCCGAAGTAAACCTGCGCTGCGGCGCCCACGCCATACGCACGGTAGCCGAGGTAGATCTTGTTCAGATAGAGCTCAAGGATTTCGTCTTTATTCATCATCTGCTCAATGCGGATGGCGAGGAAAGCCTCCTTGATCTTACGCATCAGCGTACGCTCAGGGCTGAGGAAGAAGTTACGCGCCAGCTGCTGGGTGATGGTACTCGCCCCTTGTGACGCATGCCCGGACACCAGCGCCACGCTTGCCGCACGGAAGATGCCGATAGGATCGACTCCGTGGTGCTCGTAGAAGCGGCTGTCTTCGGTAGCGATAAAGGCTTTCACCATCACCGGCGGGATTTGCTGCAGTTTCAGCGGAATACGGCGCTTCTCGCCATACTGAGCAATCAGCTCATTGTCGGCGCTGTAAACCTGCATAGGCGTCTGCAAACGCACATCTTTCAGTGTGGCAACGTCGGGCAGCTGGGGCTCTATGTATTTGTACAAACCATAGACCGAGCCTGCTCCAAGCAAAATGCAACACACTGCAAGGATCAATAAATACTTTACGAACTTCACCTGATATTTTCCATTCTGAGTCGATTGGGCAGTTTATAAACAATCGCGCGGTAGTATAAAGGCAAGCCAGAAGCTTGGATACGTCCTTTTAGATACTGACGATATGGAGATCGCGCGAATGGCATTTCAGACATGGCAAGTCGGCCTGGATATTCAAAACGGGCAACTCTGTGCCCTCGGCATCCAGCGCCGTCGGAACGGCTGGCAACTTCGCCACTGGTGGCAACATGCGTTGCCGCAAGATACGTTAGTTAACGGGCTGCTGCAACGTCCTGAGCCGGTGATCGCCCTGCTGCAAAACTGGCGCAGGCGGCTCCCTTACCGCATCTCGCTACGGGTGGGTTTTCCTCCGCAACTGGTGCTGCAGCGGCAGATCGAGCTGCCTGGCAGCCAATTGCGTGAACCAGAGCGTAGCAGGTACATCACCGCAGCGGCGAGGCGATTTTTCCCAATTGAACCGGAGACGCTGGCGCTGGATTACCGTGTGGAGGCCGACGCCGGCAAAGCGCTCTATCTGACCGCAGCCCGTCAGGATGCGCTTCAGAGCTGGCTGCACTGCCTTCATCAGGCCAGACTCAACCCCCAAGTGCTGGAGCTGTCGCCCGCGGCACTGCACGCCCTTTCAACCACGTTACCGCTCAACCCGTCGGCCGCGCTGGTTCACCGTTTGCAGGATCACTGGCTGTGGTATTGCCCATTTGTGGGCAGGCCTCGCTGGGGCTGGAGTTCAGTGCAGGATGCGCCAGATTTTGCCGCGTTACAGCAGAAGCAGTTAGCGGACGTTGACGCATTTTATTACAGCTCGTACCAAAAGGAACCGCTGCCGGAGCGCGCGCAGGGGTTGGATCCTTTTGCCGCATTTGCCCTGAAGCAGCCGCCGTTACCCACGCTCAGTGGCGCTTTTTCGCTGGCTGCCGGACTGGCGCTTCGTCCAGGAGATGCCTGATGGTTTGGGTCAATCTGTTGCCCTGGCGGGCACTCAAACTGAAAAGGGCGCGTCAGCGTTGGGCATGGGTGCTGGGTGTGCTGGTGCTGACACTGATCGCCGCCGGAATGCCAACGGTCGGGACGCGGGCGCTTAACCAGCAATACCAACGTCTGGACAGCTTTATTCAGGGTGCCAGCCAGCGGCTGGAAGAGCAGACCCGGCAGATGTCGGCACTCACGCTGGAAAAAGAGGGCCTGCAACGCCAGCTTGCGGCGCGCCAGCAGCGTCAACATCGCCTTGATCGCTGGCGAAGCTTTGCCCTGAGTCTGCCCGAGGTGATGCCAGACACGCTGTGGCTGAGCGCCATGGCTAAAAACGCCACCAGCCTGACGCTCTCAGGAGTCTGCCAGGGAATAAGCGATCTGGAGACGTTTCGCCTGCAGCTGCAAACGCTGGCATTGGCCGCGCAGGTAAAAACCGGGCAGCTGAGTCGAGGCCCACAAGGCAGGCTGGCCTTTAACCTGTTGGTGACGCTTGCAGGAGAAGAAGATGAATAGCGCCTGGTCTCGCTGGCTGAGTTTACCGGTCTGGGTGCAGGGCTCGCTGCTGTGCATGGCCGTCTGTGCTTCTGCACTGTGCGTTTGGCATCTTTGGACCGCACCGGCCGACCAGCAGGCGATAAAGCTGCTGGCTCAGCATCGGCTGCAAAGCAGTCGGTATCAGCTTCTTGTGCAACGTCTGATGGCGTCGGGATCCTTTGTCAGTGCCAGGGAGGAAATCGCGCAACTTCAGCAGGCGCTGCAGCCTGAGCAGAAAACAGCCTTCTCTTTACTGACGTTGACCCAGATTTCTGGTGGCGAGTTGGCAGACTGGCAACCCAGCCGCCAGGGAGGAAGCCTGACGTTGGATGTTAGCTGGCCGCAGGTGGAAAGCCTGTTCGGCTATCTGAGCACGCTGCCCGCCGGCGTGACGCTATCAAGCTTCACCCTCAAGCCTGAACACGCGCAGCTGCGTTTCCATCTGACGCTGGCCCTGAATCATGAAGACTGAACGCGGAAACCTCTGTAGGGCCATCGTTAGCCTGTTGTTGCTGGTGGCTGCGGACAGTCAGGCCGGTCGCGATCCCTTTCAGCCGTTGGTGAGTGAATGCGAGCAACATCCGATGCCTTTTCACTGGCAGCTGAAAGGCATCATTGGCCAGGCTGACGATTTCCATGCCTGGCTGATGGCGAAAAAAGGCAAGTGGATCCAGCTTACTCAGGGCCAACAGCTTAACCAGCGCTGGCAGTTGCAGGAGATCACCGCGTTGAGCATTACCGTGGCGGATCTGAACGGGTGTGAGCCAGCGTTTAAAAGGAACCTAAAAGGGAGCATTTATGAAAAGGATAGTTTGTCTGCTGATGCTGATGGGCGTACTGACGCCGTTAAAGGCCAATGAACGACCGGTCTCGCTGGCCTTTGACGATGCGCCGGTGGGGCAGGTACTGCAGGCGCTGGCAGACTGGCAGAACCTGAATTTGATGGTGGCGCCAGAAGTGCAGGGTACGCTTTCTCTCAGGCTGACGAACGTTCCCTGGCAACAGGCGCTTCAGCTGGTGGCCCGCATGGCTCAGCTCAGTGTCGAAACCGAAGACAGTATTTTACTGGTGTGGCCGGAAAGCCGGGCGCTGGAACAGCAACGCAAGGAGGCGCTGGAACAGGAACATCAGCGTGAGAAGGCCGAGAAAGAACAGCTGCTGATAACTGAAGTGCTGACGTTGGCCCACGCGGATGCCAGCATCGTTAACAGCAGTTTGCAGTCGGAGCGTGCACGACTGATGAGTGAGCGCGGCAGTGTTACCGTCGATGCCCGAACCAACAGTTTACTGCTGCGTGACACGCGCCCAGCGTTGGATGCCACCCGACGTTGGGTACAGGCGCTGGATGTGCCGTTGGAACAAATCGAGCTGGCGGCCCATATCGTCACCATCAACGAGGAGAGCCTGAGAGAGTTGGGCGTTCGTTGGGGCACCACCAGCAATGAGCAAATCACACAAGCGTTGCGCACCAGTCAGTTTACCGTCTCCCTGCCTGTTGCGGATGCCGCCCTGACGGCGGGCTTTACGCTGGCCCGACTGGACGGAAAATTGCTCGATCTGGAGCTTAGCGCGCTGGAACAGGAAAATAAGCTGGAAATTATCGCCAGCCCGCGTCTGTTTACTTCCCATCAGCAACCCGCCAGCATCAAACAGGGCACCGAAATCCCTTATGAAGTATCCAGCGGCACCAGCGGCACCACCACGGTGGAGTTTAAGGAGGCGGTGCTGGGCATGGAGGTGACACCAGTGGTTCAGGCTAACGGCCGGATTTTATTGAAGTTACAGCTAACGCAAAACGTGCCTGGCCGAACCATGCGCAGCGGCGAGGGCGAATATCTGGCCATCGACAAACAGGAAATCCAGACGCAGGTGACGTTAAAAGACGGCCAGACGCTGGCCCTGGGCGGCATCTTTCAGCGTTCCACCGCCAGCGGCCAACGCAAAGTTCCGCTGATTGGCGATATTCCGATACTGGGGTCGCTGTTTCGCTATGATATTAATGAACAAAAAAGGCGAGAATTGGTGATCTTCATCACGCCACGACTGATTCGTGATGAGTAATGCTTTTTTTAGTCCAAACTGAGTAACCGGGTGCTTTTTTCCGGCCTTGAAGGCATATGGGTTTGACGCAAGGGCGGAATTAGCTTACAAGGTTTAGCGATTTTGATTTATGGGCCACAGTTTGGCTCCGAAGAATACACAGAACCCGTTTTTTATCGTGCGCAACCGGCGTAGCCGATGCAATGACATCGGGGTGATAAATGAAGCGGACTGAAACGCGCCAGATAGCGCGCAATGGGCAAGGTCAATTTAAACGGTTGCCAAAACACCTTCAGTGTTGAGATAATTTTGTTCTGACTCTCGCACAACGCTCATGAGGTTTCAGTTCATGTCCTGTCCGGTTGGACGGGGTATCATTAACGAATTGTCGTAGTAATACCGAAAAAATGGCAGAGAAACGCAATATCTTTCTGGTTGGGCCTATGGGTGCCGGCAAAAGCACTATTGGGCGTCAGTTAGCTCAGCAACTCAATATGGAATTTTTCGATTCCGATCAAGAAATTGAGCGACGTACCGGAGCGGATGTGGGTTGGGTGTTCGACGTCGAAGGCGAAGAAGGCTTCCGCGATCGCGAAGAAAAAATCATCAACGAACTCACTGAGAAGCAAGGCATTGTGCTGGCGACCGGTGGCGGTTCCGTAAAATCACGTGAAACCCGTAACCGTCTTTCGGCTCGCGGCGTAGTGGTGTATCTGGAAACTACCATTGAGAAGCAGCTTGCCCGCACTCAGCGCGATAAAAAGCGTCCTCTGCTGCAGGTGGAATCTCCACCGCGCGAGGTGCTGGAAGCGCTGGCCGCAGAACGCAATCCGCTCTACGAAGAGATCGCTGACGTGACGATCCGTACCGACGACCAGAGTGCGAAAGTGGTCGCGAATCAGATCATCAACATGTTGGAAAAGAGCTGAGTCCAGCTCTGACCGCCTGCGGGCCAAAGTAATAAAAAGGTGATAACGCTTCATGGAGAAGATTACCGTCACTTTGGGGGAGAGAAGTTACCCCATTACCATCGCTGCCGGACTGTTTACCGATCCGGCTTCTTTTTGGCCGCTTAAGGCGGGCGATCGGGCCATGCTGGTGACAAACCAGACGCTGGCCCCTCTCTATCTCACGCCTGTGCGCCAGCTGCTGGAAGGCGCTGGTGTGGAGGTTGACCAGGTGATCCTTCCCGATGGCGAGCAGTATAAAACGCTGGCGGTCATGGATCAGGTCTTTACCGCTCTTCTCGAAAAACCTCACGGTCGTGACACTACCCTTATCGCGTTAGGCGGTGGGGTTATTGGCGATCTGACCGGGTTTGCCGCCGCCAGCTATCAACGTGGCGTGCGCTTTATTCAGGTTCCTACCACATTGCTGTCGCAGGTTGACTCCTCTGTGGGAGGCAAAACGGCGGTTAACCATCCGCTGGGCAAGAACATGATCGGCGCGTTCTATCAGCCCGCTTCGGTGGTGATTGATATTGACTGCCTGAAAAGCCTGCCGCCACGCGAGTTAGCGTCTGGCCTGGCTGAAGTGATCAAATACGGCATTATTCTCGACGCTGAGTTTTTCGACTGGCTGGAAGCGAATATCGATGCCCTGCTGGCCCTTGATGGCACCGCGCTGGCGTACTGTATCCGCCGCTGTTGCGAGCTGAAAGCCGACGTGGTGGCCGCAGATGAACATGAATTAGGGCAACGCGCGCTGTTGAATCTCGGCCATACCTACGGCCACGCGATCGAAGCCCATATGGGCTACGGTAACTGGCTGCACGGTGAAGCCGTCGCTGCCGGCATGGTCATGGCTGCCCGCACGGCCGAGCGTCTGGGGCAATTCTCTGCTGACGATACCGACCGGATCATCCGGTTGCTCAAACGTGCAGGTCTGCCGGTCACCGGCCCGGAATCGATGGCGGCTGAAGCGTATTTGCCGCATATGATGCGTGACAAGAAAGTACTGGCTGGAAAACTTCGTCTGGTGTTACCTCTCGCTATCGGCCAGTCCGAAGTGCGCAGCGGCGTGGCCCATGATACGGTGCTGGCTGCGATCAACGACTGCCTGCCAGTCTGAAGCTGTTACATCGGGCTTGTGCCCAACGATCAAGTTATCCGCCGCTCAGAGGATGTTGAGTGGCGTCGCTGCTCTACTGTAGGAGGTTGAATGGACGAGTTTAAACCGGAAGACGAGTTAAAACCTGACACCAGTGATCGCCGCCCGCAGCGATCCCGCAAGACGTCTTCTGCCCCTAAAGTCCCGGTATCCCGCCAGCATATGATGATGGGCGTCGGTATTCTGGTGCTGCTGCTTTTGGTGATTGGTATCGGCTCCGCGCTGAACTCGCCGGGTGACAGCAACGGAAGCCAGACGGCTGAGAAGCCAGCTGCGCCAACCGGTACTGCGGCTACAACACCTGCACAGTCCGGCAGCGATAAAAATATCGATCTTTCTGGTTCCTCATCAATGAGCGGCCAGTCTGGATCCCAGCCTGCGCCTGATACCACCGCGGCAAACCCGCCGGCGACCAGCAATGGCCCGCAGGAACTCAGCGCACCGCCAATCTCTTCCACGCCAACTCAGGCTGCACCGGTTCAAACCCCGGCTAATCAGCAGCGCGTTGAGCTGCCGGGCGATCTGAATAATGCCCTGAGCAATCAGCAAGGTCAGGTCGATGCCGCCGCACAGGGTGCGCAGGATTCCGGCAGCTCATTGCCTACCGCACCGGCAACCGTTGCGCCGGGTGGCAATACGCCGCCTGCAACCGCAGCTAAGCCCGCCGCCAGCCAGCCACGTCATCCGACTCAGCATCAGGCTCCGGCAACTGCCCACAAGCCAGCCACGGCTAAACCTGCTGCAAAAGAGACTAAGCACGCTGCCACCACGCCAGCCGCGCGTAGCGCCTCTGAGCCGTCAAAAGCCTCTAGCTCAACGCCGGGTGGCAGCTATACGCTGCAGCTGAGCAGCGCCTCGCGTTCAGATACCCTGAATGCCTGGGCGAAGAAACAAAACCTGAGCAGCTATCACGTGTATAAAACCGCACGTAACGGTCAGCCATGGTATGTGCTGGTCAGCGGCTCGTATGCCGCGCCAGCAGATGCGAAGCGCGCCGTAGCCTCGCTGCCTGCTGAGGTTCGTGCACAAAACCCATGGGTGAAGCCAGTCAGCCAGGTGAAGAAAGAGTCCACTGAATAGAGGTCAGGCGAGCCTGATTTACTGATGAAACTGTTAGCCCTCTTCGGAGGGCTAACTATTCAAAGCGCAGATAGGTTGTTGTTGTCATCGCAGCCAGAAAAATAAGTGTAATAAAAACGACGGCATGAAAAAAAATCGCGCTTTTTTGAAATGGGCGGGTGGCAAATACCCGCTGCTTGAAGATATCCATCGTCATCTGCCGGAAGGCGACTGTCTGATTGAGCCTTTTGTCGGGGCCGGATCGGTGTTTCTTAACACTGAATTTCCGAGCTACCTGCTGGCGGATATCAACAGCGACCTGATTAACCTCTACAACATCGTTAAAACCCGCGTCAGCGAGTTCACCACCGATGCCCGCGAGCTGTTTACCAGTGAAACCAACGACGCCGAGTTCTACTACGCTCGCCGTGCTGAGTTTAATCGCTGTGAGGATCCTTACCGCCGTGGCCTGCTGTTTTTGTATCTCAACCGCCATTGCTACAATGGGTTGTGTCGCTACAACCTGAGCGGTGAGTTCAACGTGCCTTTTGGCCGTTATCGCAAACCCTATTTCCCGGAGGACGAGCTGTACTGGTTCTCTGAACGTTCACAAAACGCCACCTTTGTCTGTGAATCGTACGATGTTACCCTGAGCCGTGCACATAAAGGGGCGGTGGTCTATTGCGATCCCCCGTATGCACCGCTGTCAGCGACGGCGAACTTTACCGCTTATCACACCAACAGTTTCAGCCTGCTGCAACAACAGCATCTGGCGCAACTGGCGGAGAAGCTGTCGATGGAGAGCCACATTCCGGTGCTGATCTCCAATCACGATACCCCGCTAACCCGCGAATGGTATCAGGCGGCAAAGCTGCATCAAATCAAAGCGCGGCGTTCGATCAGTCGCAACAGTAACGGACGTAATCAGGTGGATGAACTGCTGGCGTTGTTCGCCGGGAGTTAGCCCTCAACTGCGGTACGTGCCTGTCGTCAGGCGCGCTAATTGGGAGAAATGGATGAAACAGTTTTTACTTGCCCCATCAATTCTGTCTGCGGATTTTGCCCGTCTGGGTGAAGACACAGCAAAAGCGCTGGCCGCCGGTGGCGATGTCGTGCATTTCGATGTGATGGACAATCACTACGTTCCCAATCTGACCATGGGGCCAATGGTACTGAAAGCGCTGCGCGACTACGGTATTACCGCGCCGATTGATGTGCACCTGATGGTGAAGCCGGTCGATCGTCTGATCCCGGACTTTGCTAAAGCCGGTGCCAGCTACATCACTTTCCACCCGGAAGCCTCCGAGCATGTCGACCGCTCACTGCAGCTGATTAAAGAGCACGGCTGTAAAGCCGGTTTGGTGTTCAACCCGGCCACCTCGCTCAGCTACCTGGATTACGTGATGGATAAAGTGGATGTCATTCTGCTGATGTCAGTCAATCCGGGCTTCGGCGGTCAATCCTTTATTCCCGGCACCCTCGATAAGCTGCGCCAGGTTCGCAAGCTGATCGACCAGAGCGGTTATGACATTCGCCTGGAAGTGGATGGCGGCGTGAAGGTTGAAAACATCGCTGAGATTGCCGATGCGGGCGCAGATATGTTTGTTGCCGGTTCAGCGATCTTTGGCAAAGCGGATTACAAAAAAGTGATCGACGATATGCGCACCGAACTGGAGAAATCACGCCATGGCTCATTTCACTAAGGTTCGCGCATTGGCTTTCGACCTGGACGGCACGCTGATTGACAGTGCGCCAGGTCTGGCCAGCGCGGTCGATGCGGCATTAACGGCACTCAGCTTACCGGCCGCAGGCGTTGAACGCGTCTCCACCTGGATCGGTAACGGTGCGGATATCCTGATTGAACGCGCGCTGACCTGGGCGTTAGGCCATCAGCCGGAAGACGATCTGATCCGCGATGCGCGCGTGCTGCTGGATACCCATTACGCCACCACCATCGAAAGCGGCAGCAAGCTGTTTCCGGGCGTGAAGGAAGGGCTGGCGGCACTGGCAGCGAAAGGCCTGCCAATGGCGGTGGTGACCAACAAACCGACGCCTTTCGTCGCGCCGTTGTTATCTTCACTGGGCATTGCAGACTACTTCTCGCTGATTATCGGCGGTGATGATGTGGTGGCGAAAAAACCGCATCCGGCACCGCTGTTTCTGGTGTTAGGCACGTTCGGCCTGTTGCAGGAGGAGCTGGTGTTTGTCGGTGATTCCCGCAATGATATTCTGGCGGCTCAGGCTGCCGGTTGTCCCTCAATCGGGATGACGTTTGGCTATAACTACGGTGAGCCGATTGCCGCCAGCCAGCCTACCGTTGTACTGGACCATTTTAACGATTTGTTGCCCGCACTCGGGCTGTAATTATCAGGACGAAAAACATGAGCAAACCCATCGTATTTAGCGGCGCACAGCCTTCCGGCGAACTGACCATCGGTAACTATATGGGTGCGCTGCGTCAGTGGGTCAGCATGCAGGATAGCCATGACTGCATCTACTGTATTGTCGACTTACATGCGATCACCGTGCGCCAGGATCCGACCGCACTGCGTAAAGCGACGCTGGATACGCTGGCCCTTTACCTGGCGTGCGGCATCGACCCTGAAAAAAGCACCATCTTTGTTCAGTCGCATGTGCCTGAACATACTCAGCTGAGCTGGATCCTTAACTGCTACACCTATTTCGGCGAACTGAGCCGCATGACGCAGTTCAAGGACAAATCGACGCGCTACGAAGAGAACATCAACGCCGGTCTGTTTGACTATCCGGTGCTGATGGCGGCCGATATCCTGCTGTACCAGACCACGCAGGTGCCGGTAGGCGAAGACCAGAAGCAGCATCTGGAACTGAGCCGTGACGTGGCGTCACGCTTTAACGCGCTGTATGGCGATATCTTTAAGGTGCCAGAGCCGTTTATCCCGAAATCAGGCGCGCGCGTGATGTCGCTGCTTGAGCCGACTAAGAAGATGTCCAAATCTGACGATAACCGTAATAACGTCATCGGCCTGCTGGAAGATCCAAAAGCGGTAGTGAAGAAGATCAAGCGCGCGATGACCGATGGCGATGAGCCGCCGGTGGTACGTTATGACGTGAAGAATAAGGCGGGCGTGTCTAACCTGCTGGATATCCTGTCTGGCGTGACCGGCACCAGTATTCCTGAGCTGGAGCAGCAGTTTGAAGGCCAGATGTATGGTCATTTGAAAGGCGCGGTTGCCGAAGCCGTTTCCGGCATGCTGACCGATCTGCAAGAGCGTTATTACCGCTTCCGTAATGATGAAGCGCTGCTGGATCAGATCATGCGTGATGGCGCGGCGAAAGCCCGTTCGCAGGCGCAGGTGACGCTGAAAAAAGTCTACGAAGCCATCGGCTTTGTTGCGCAGCCGTAACGGCCGTTGAATAAACCAGAAGCGGACGTTTTCGCTTCTGGTTTATCTTTCCATTCCTCAGAACCAACGCAATTTTTCCCGCAAGGCCACCACCCGGCCAACAATAATCAATGACGGGCTGCTGACTTCTGCTGCCAGGCTTGCCAGCTGCTGTAACGTGCCGCTGACCACCCGTTGCTGGGGCGACGTACCTCTTTCTACCAGCGCCACCGGCATATCGGCCGCCATGCCGTGAGCCAGCAGCTGCGTCTGGATCTCTCCCGCCTGTGACAGTCCCATATAGAACACCAGCGTTTGCTGCTCCGCCGCCAGGTTTTGCCAGTCGAGCGTGCCATTCGCCTGCAGATGCCCGGTGACCAGTCTGATGCTTTGCGCATGATCGCGGTGGGTCAGCGGAATGCCGCTGTACGCTGAACAGCCTGATGCGGCGGTGATGCCAGGCACCACTGAGAAGGGGATCTTCGCGTCCAGCAGCGCCTCCAGTTCTTCCGCGCCGCGGCCAAAGATAAAGGGATCGCCGCCTTTCAGACGCACCACCCGTTTGCCCTGTTGCGCCTGTTCCAGCAGAAGCTGATTAATGCTTTCCTGCGGTACGCAGTGGAAACCGGCCCGCTTGCCAACAAAGATGCGCTCCGCATCGCGGCGCACCAGTTCGAGGACCGCATCGGACACCAGACGATCGTACACCACCACGTCAGCCTGCTGGATCTGCTGCAGGCCTTTCAGCGTCAGCAGCCCGGCATCGCCAGGTCCTGCGCCAACCAGCACCACTTCACCGCGGTTCTCCAGCGGTTCCGCAAACAGCGCTTCGGTCAGCTGCGCAACCTGGTCGGTTTGTTGATTAGCCAGCGACTGCGCCAGCCGATCGTGATGAAACACTTTTTCCCAAAACCGTCTGCGTTGACCCATCTCGACGAACCGATCTTTAACCCGCTGGCGAAGAGAACCGGCATAGGCGGCGATTTTCCCCAGATGCTGAGGCAACAGCGCCTCTATTTTTTCCCGCAGCAGTCGGGCCATCACCGGCGCACGGCCGCCGCTGGAGATGGCGACAATCAGCGGCGAGCGGTCAACGATGGACGGCATAATGACGCTGGCCTGTTGCGGGGCATCGACGAGGTTACAGAACACCTGTCGTGCCTCGGCGCAGTCGCCCACCTGCTGATTCGCCGCATCGTCGTCGGTGGCGGCGATCGCCAGCCAGCAACCGTCGAGCATCTCCGCGCGGAAGGTGCCCTCAATCAAGGTGACCTTGCCTTCCTGCTGCCAGAGCCGGAACTGCGGGGAGAAATGGGTTGCACAGACTGTCAGGTCGGCTCCGGTTTTCAGCAGCATTCGCGCTTTACGTTCGGCAATGTCACCGCCGCCGACTAACAGACAGGCTCTGTTACGCAGCTGACAAAACAGGGGAAGATAGTCCATACAACGCTCACCAGTCAGAAAGAAAAGGGCCGCCAGAACGCGGCCGGTGCGGGATTTTTACATATCAGTCGGGGATCAAACAGCAATCTCTACCTGACCGTCACGGACGCGGGCAGGGTAGCAGGTGATGGAACGGCTTTCGTCTTCCATACAGAGGCCATCATGCAGACGGAAACGCTGCTTTTTCAACGGGCTGGCAACCCAAAGCGCCTGCTGATGCTCGCCGATTAATCCGCGCGACAAGACGCTGACCCCGGCAAAGGGATCGATATTGCTCAGCGCATACACCGTCTCATCGGCGCGTGGGCGGAAGATCGCCAGCTGTTGATTGTTCACCCACGCACACACGCCGGTGGCGGGCAGGATGCTGTCCAGAGAACAGACCGGTTGCCAGTGACTCATGATTGCTCCTCCATCAGAACAACAGGGATGCGCTCCTCCGGCCGTGCCGGGCGATGCTGCTCGCGTTCGCCGATGACCTGTACCAGCGGGTCGCGCCGTGAATCGTTGATAAAGTGGGCGAAGCGCGCGTGCTGACGCGGATCGTCCACGGTCTCTTTCCACTCGCAGACAAACCGCGCGCGCAGTCTGGCGAGTTCGGCTTCCAGCTGCGCATTGAGCGCCAGCGAGTCGTCAATGATCACCCGTTTCAGGTAGTCGATGCCGCCTTCCAGGCTCTCCAGCCACAGCGAGGTGCGCTGCAACTTATCGGCCGTGCGGATGTAAAAGATCATCAGGCGGTCGAGATAACGGATCAGCGTTTCCTTATCCAGGTCGGCTGCCAACAAATCCGCATGGCGCGGCTTCATGCCGCCGTTCCCGGCGACATACAGATTCCAGCCTTTCTCGGTGGCGATAATCCCTACGTCTTTGCCCTGGGCTTCGGCACATTCGCGGGTGCAGCCTGAGACACCGAACTTCATCTTGTGTGGCGTGCGGATGCCCTTGTAGCGGTTTTCCAGCTCGACGCCCAGGCTGACGCTGTCGCCGACGCCAAAGCGGCACCAGCTGCTGCCCACGCAGGTTTTGGCCATGCGCAGCGCTTTGGCATAGGCGTGACCGGTTTCGAAGCCGGCGGCGATCAGCTGTGACCAGATCGCCGGCAGGTCATCCTTCTGCGCGCCAAACAGGCCAATGCGCTGGGAGCCGGTGATTTTGGTGTAGAGGTTGTAGCGGCGGCCAATGTCGCCAATGGCCATCAGCCCTTCCGGGGTGATCTCTCCGCCGGCGGATCGTGGGATCACCGAGTAGGTGCCATCTTTCTGAATATTGCCGAGGAAGATATCGTTACTGTCCTGCAGTGAGGTGTGCTCAGGCTTTAATACGTATTCATTCCAGCAGGAAGCCAGCAGCGAGCCGACGGTCGGTTTACAGACCTCGCAGCCGTAGCCTTTACCGTATTTCGCCAGCAGCGCATCGAAGGTTTTGATCTCTTCAATGCGGATCAGGTGATACAGCTCCTGGCGCGAATAGCTGAAATGCTCGCAAAGGTGATGATTTACCTCGATGCCCTGACGGCTCAGTTCGGCATTCAGCACTTGGGTCATTAACGGCACGCAGCCGCCGCAGCCCGTTCCGGCTTTGGTTTCTGCTTTGAGGGCAGCCACGGTATGGCAGCCGCCCTGAATGGCGCTGACCAGATCGCCTTTGGTGACATCGAAACAGGAGCAAATCTGCGCGCTGTCCGGCAGCGAGTCGACGCCGATTGAGGGTTTGCTCCCGGCATGGGCCGGCAGGATCAGGGCATCCGGATTCTCAGGCAGTTCGATGGCATTGAGCATCAGCTGCAGCAGGTTGCCGTAATCGCTGGTGTCGCCCACCAGCACCGCACCGAGCAGCCGCCTGTTATCCTCGCTGACCACCAGCCGCTTATAGATTTCCTTGCTCTCATCCAGATAAACATAGCTCCGTGAACCCGGCGTGCGGCCATGCGGATCGCCAATGCCGCCCACATCCACACCCAGCAGTTTGAGCTTTGCACTCATATCCGCGCCAGCGAACAGGTTGTCGTTGCCCAACAGATGATCGCAGGTGACCTGCGCCATTTTGTAGCCCGGCGCCACCAGACCATAGATGCGGCCCTGCCAGGCGGCACATTCGCCGATGGCATAGATGTCGCCATCAGAGCTGAGGCAGTGGTCATCAATCAGCACGCCGCCACGCGGGCCGAGGGCAAGCTCGCTCTGTCTGGCGAGGGTATCCTGCGGGCGAATACCGGTAGAGAAGACGATAAAGTCGATGTCCAGCGCGCTGTCGTCGGCAAACTGCATGCGTTTGCCGCCTTCCGGGCGGTCGGTGATGCGTTGGGTGTTTTTACCGGTGTGAACCTTCACCCCCATCCGTTCGATTTTCTGCTGCAGCTGCGCGCCACCAAGGGGATCCAGCTGTTCCGCCATCAGCACCGGGGCAAACTCCACAACATGGGTTTCAATGCCGAGGTTTTTCAGCGCGCCAGCCGCTTCCAGCCCCAGCAATCCGCCGCCGACCACCGCACCGCGCGTGCTGCGGCGCGCGCAGGCTTCAATCGCGTTGAGGTCTTCAATGGTGCGGTAAACAAAGCAGTCCTGACCGTCCGCGCCGTTGATCGGCGGTACCCACGGATAGGAGCCGGTGGCGATCACCAGCTTGTCATAGTGTACGACGCGACCGCTGCTGGAAATGATTACCTTCTCCTGCCGGTTCAGGGTGATCGCCCGTTCGCCAATCAGCACCTCGACGTTATTTTTCAGGTACAGGTCGTTGCGGACCAGCGATAATTCTTCCGCGGTATGATGGGAAAAATAGGCGGAAAGGTGTACGCGGTCGTAGGCCACGCGAGGCTCTTCGCAAAAAACGGTGATGGCAAACTGGCCGGGCGTCGCCTTTTCCAGCAGTTCTTCAATCAGCCGGTGGCCTACCATGCCGTTGCCAATGATGACGAGTCGGGTGCTCATATTTGCCTCACAATGCAATGTAATGCCGCTACAATAGCGCGCCCGACCTCCGGCTTATTGATGTACATCAAAGCGCTTTTTAAATACTCCTTTATGGGTATGCTGCTGATTTTCTGGCTTTTATTGTAAGTATTGGAATTTGCAGAACTTCAGCTGAAACGCATCAGCCGGTGACTGACAATCTGCCGTGCAGCCGGCGTAAACAATGTTATGGTTAAAGAAGAGATCACTGACCCTCAGGAGCGTGTATGCAGGCTGTTAATTTGAAATGGATTACGCATGTTCGTTTGCCGGCGCGGGAAGGCCTTTGGCAAATTGAGATCGACGCCGGCAGGATCGTGCAGATTTCCCCGCAGACGCAGGATCCTCCCACGGTGGATGCGCTGGATGCGGAAGGAGGATTAGCCTTTCCGCCATTTATCGAGCCGCATATTCACCTGGATACCACGCAGACCGCGGGCGAACCGGCCTGGAATGCGTCGGGAACGCTGTTCGAGGGCATTGAGCGCTGGGCGGAACGCAAGGCGCTGCTAAGCCACGACGATGTTAAGCAGCGGGCGAAGCAGACGCTGAAATGGCAAATTGCCAACGGCATTCAGCACGTACGCACCCATGTGGATGTGTCCGACCCCACGCTGACCGCGCTGAAGGCGATGCTGGAAGTGAAGGCCGAGATGGCGCCGTGGGTCGATATTCAGCTGGTGGCGTTCCCCCAGGAAGGCATTCTCTCTTATCCAAATGGCGAAGCGTTATTGGAAGAAGCGCTGAAGCTCGGAGCGGATGTGGTTGGCGCTATTCCGCATTTCGAATTCACCCGTGAATATGGCGTGGAGTCGCTGCATAAAACCTTCGCGCTGGCGCAGAAGTATCAGCGAATGGTCGATGTGCATTGCGATGAAATCGATGATGAACAATCCCGTTTCGTCGAGACGGTCGCCGCGCTGGCGCTGCGCGAGAAAATGGGCGAGCGCGTCACTGCCAGCCACACCACGGCGATGCACTCCTATAACGGTGCCTATACCTCGCGGCTGTTCCGCCTGCTGAAGCTCTCCGGCATCAACTTTGTCGCCAATCCGCTGGTCAATATTCACCTGCAGGGGCGGTTTGATACTTACCCTAAACGCCGGGGCATTACGCGGGTGAAAGAGATGCTCGACGCGGAGATCAACGTCTGCTTTGGCCACGATGATGTGTTCGATCCCTGGTATCCGTTAGGCACGGCAAATATGCTGCAGGTGCTGCATATGGGGCTGCACGTCTGCCAGCTGATGGGTTACGGCCAGATTGATGCCGGCATTAATCTGATCACCCATCACAGCGCCAAAACCATGAACCTGACGGATTACGGACTCGAGGCAGGTAACAGCGCCAACCTGATTATTTTGCCGGCGGAGAATGGTTTTGATGCCGTGCGTCGTCAGGTGCCGGTGCGCTACTCGATTCGTCAGGGAAGGGTGATTGCAGAGACCCGGCCTGCCGAAACCACCATTCATCTGCAGGAAAGCGAGCCGGTGGATTTCAGGCGCTGAGCCTTTCCCGCAGGCAATAAAAAAGGCCGGTTTCCCGGCCTTTCGTTGATCTGTGTGGTGCTTAGTGCGCGGACATATGGCCAGGCAGCTTATGCTTGCTGACGAAGCCCAGCAGCAGACACATCACGAACACCACGGCATACAGACCGTTTGCTGTTAACAGCGCCGCATGTGCGCCGCCTTTCTCAACAATCGGCCCGGTCACCACGAAGGTCAGCATGGTGCCGACGGTGCCGCAGGTCAGGATAAAGTTGACCAGCTTCGGCGAGGAGACTTTGGTCTGCAGCGAGCCGAGGGTGATGATGGTGGTGTAAATCGCGCTGGAGCAGAAGCCCAGGCTGATCATGATCCACTTCAGCATCGACGCGTCGGTCGAGGTGACAAACCAGTACATCAGTGCGGTCGCCAGCAGGGCCAGCACGGTGACAATGCGCTGCGGATCGAAGAAACGCAGGATGGCGCTGAATGCCCACATGCCGATCATGTACGAGGTCCAGAAGTTACCGACCAGACCGCCAGCCTGACTGATATCCATGCCCATGGTTTTGGTGGCGTACAGCGGTACCCAGCCAATAAAGCCAAGCTGGCCCAGGATATAACAGAGGGCAGCAACGGCGAGCAGCAGCACGCCAACACCCCATTTCTCTTTCTCACCCTGCGGCTGGTTTGGGGCTTTCTTGCCGAGCACCGGGAACTCAAAGCACAGCGCCAGCACAAAGATAGCCACGTAGATCACGCCGATACAGGCATACACCCAGTACCACGGCAGCGATCGTGCGAGGATGGCGGCGGCAATAATCGGGAAAATCGTTCCGGCCATGCTGAAGAAGGAGTCGGTAAAAAGCAGGCGCGAACCGCGCTGACGGCCTTCGTACAGATGGGTGATCAGGAAGGTGCCGATCGACATGGTAATGCCGCTGACTACACCCAACACAAACATGCACAGAGAGAAGACGCTCAGATTGTGGCTGTTCATCAGCCCCAGCACCGCCAACACCATCAGCACAAAACCAAAGATCAGCTGGCGCTTCAGCGGAATAATTTCCATCAGCCAGGCATTCAGAAACACCGCAGCGAGGATACCGGCGTTCAGGAAGGTAAAGGTATTACTCATCTGGGCAACAGGTAACTGGAAATAGTCAGCAATATTTTCCAGCACCATCCCGGTCACAATAACCACTGCGCCGGTAAGCGCATAAGAGAAGAAGCTGATCCAGGTAAGCCCGATGCGATCGCGATTAGTCATAATTGGAAACCTGTGAGTCAAAGGGAGTGTGGAGCAGGACGCCCACGGTAAGCGTCGGAAGTGTAACGATAATCGTGATCAGCTTAAATAATTAATGAAACATTTGTTTTCATATTCATGAATAACGTGAGCAAGCTCACGCTTTATCGGCTCTCGCAAGCGATTGCCCGGACAGGTTTCGACGTAAATATAGGTAAAACGCTGGCGCACGGGTAAGCGCCTCTTTACAATCAGTTTTCTTGCCTGTAGCCCTTTGTAAGGAATCTTTCATGTTAAAACGTACTTTGACAGCGGTTGCGACCGTTCTCGCGCTGTCCTCGATCTCCGTATCTGCTCTGGCAGCCAAGGGAGACACGCATGTGATGTTGACCACCTCCGCTGGCAACATTGAGCTGGAACTCAACAATCAGAAAGCCCCGATCTCCACCAAGAACTTCGTTGATTACGTCAACAGTGGTTTTTATAACAACACCACTTTCCACCGCGTGATCCCCGGCTTTATGGTGCAGGGCGGCGGCTTTACTGCGGATATGCAGCAGAAGCCGACCAACGCGCCGATTAAAAACGAAGCCGACAATGGCCTGCTGAACAAGCGCGGCACCATTTCAATGGCCCGTACCGCGGACAAGGACAGTGCCACCAGCCAGTTCTTCCTCAACGTCGCGGACAACGCTTTTCTCGACCATGGCCAGCGTGATTTTGGCTATGCGGTGTTCGGTAAGATTGTGAAAGGCCAGGACGTGGCGGATAAAATCTCCCAGGTTCAGTCGCAGAACGTCGGTCCTTACCAGAATGTTCCGGTGAAACCGGTGGTGATCCTCTCCGCAAAAGTACTGCCTTAATCTCCCGATGGGTGATTGCTGCTTATACTGAGTGCAGGCATCTTGCACGCGGCCGCCCGGCCGCATTAAGCAGCAATCACTTCGTCATGGAGGCAGCATGTCCAAAAAAGTCACCGAGAAACAAAAACACAGCCTTTGGCTGCAACGACTGGAAGCCAATTTCCTCGCCAGTTTTCAGTTAGACGGCACCGCCTTCGATCCCGGCCCTGCTCATCCCGGACTTCCCCATTTGCGGGCGCTTCACCATGCCTTATTTCAGGATGTCCTTGAGGATGCGGGCGAACTGCGCCGCATTGATATCCAGTTGGGCGACACGCCGTGCTGCCATTTCGAATATATCGAGAAAGAAGGCAATGCGCTGATGCAGTCGCTCGAAGATGAGAATGGCCTGGCCGATTTGCCGCTGGAAACGCTGACTGAACGTCTGGCGTGGTATTACTGCGAACTCACGGTGCTGCATCCGTTCCTGCACGGCAATGGGCGCGCTCAGCGACTGCTGTTTGAGCAGGTGATCATCCAGGCCGGGTTTGATATTCAGTGGAAGAATATGGATGCGGAAAGCTGGCAGGCCGCGAACCAGGCGAGTCTGGACGGGGATCTCAGCTTACTGACCGCCGCGTTTGGCAAAGTGGTAAACGAACGGCCGGAAAGTGCGTAGAATAGCGCGGTCCTGATCCCGCCCGGAGCCACCATGCTACTGCTTATCGACAACTACGACTCATTTACCTGGAACCTTTACCAGTACTTTTGCGAGCTGGGCGCCGAGGTTGAAGTCCACAGGAATGATCGGATCACCCTTGAGCAGATCGCGGCGCTACAGCCCGAACATTTGGTGATTTCTCCGGGGCCCTGCACGCCTGACGACGCGGGGATTTCTCTGTCGGCTATCCGCGCCTTCGCCGGAAAGCTGCCGATTCTGGGCGTCTGCCTGGGGCATCAGGCGATTGCCCAGGCGTTTGGCGCGCGCGTGGTGCGGGCGCGCGAAGTGATGCACGGGAAAGTCTCCGCCATTGAACACAACGATGGCGGCGTGTTTGCCGGGCTGAATCATCCGCTCACCGTCACCCGCTACCATTCGTTGATTGTGGAAAACGGCTCGCTGCCCGATGATTTTGAAATCACCGCCTGGACCCTCGCAGACGGGCAACCGGACGAGATTATGGGCTTCCGCCATCGCCATTTGCCGCTGCAGGGCGTGCAGTTCCATCCGGAAAGTATCCTTAGCGAGCAAGGGCATCAGCTGCTGGCGAATTTTCTCGCGCGTAAATAAATTGCCTTTGAGTGATTTATTATGCATATTTTATGATTATAATTTCACTTTCCTGCAACGTTACAAATGATGAGGTAGTCAATGGCAGCGGATAAATTAGCGGTAACGCGGGCGACATTTGATGAAGTGATATTGCCTGTTTATGCACCAGCGCAGTTTGTGCCAGTGAAAGGCAAAGGGAGCCGTGTCTGGGATCAGCAGGGCAAAGAGTACATCGATTTTTCCGGTGGGATTGCGGTCACCGCGCTGGGACATTGCCATCCGGTGCTGGTGGAAGCGTTAAAAACGCAGGGTGAAACCCTCTGGCACACCAGCAATGTGTTCACTAACGAACCCGCACTGCGCCTTGCCAGCAAGCTGATCGCCGCCACCTTCGCCGAGCGCGTGTTCTTCGCAAACTCCGGTGCTGAAGCCAATGAAGCCGCCTTCAAGCTGGCCCGCTATTACGCCTCTAAACGCCATTCGCCGTACAAAAGCAAAATCATCGCTTTCCACAACGGCTTCCATGGCCGCACGCTGTTTACCGTTTCTGTCGGTGGCCAGCCGAAATATTCTGACGGCTTTGGCCCGAAACCTGCCGATATCGTGCATGTGCCGTTCAATGACCTGGATGCGGTCAAAGCGGTCATTGACGATCACACCTGCGCCATCGTGGTTGAGCCGATTCAGGGTGAAGGCGGCGTGATGCCCGCGACCGTTGAATTTATGCAGGGGCTGCGCAAACTCTGTGACGAACATCAGGCGTTGCTGGTACTGGATGAGGTGCAGAGCGGTATGGGTCGCAGCGGCAAGCTGTTCGCCTATGAGCATTACGGCGTGACGCCCGATATCCTCAGCACCGCGAAAGCGCTGGGCGGCGGTTTCCCGGTCAGTGCGATGCTGACCACCAACGAAATTGCCTCCACCATGTCGCCAGGCGTGCACGGCACCACCTACGGCGGAAATCCGCTGGCCTGTGCCATTGCCGAAGCCGCGCTGGATATCATCAATACCGAAGCGGTGTTGAGCGGGGTGGAAACGCGTCGTGAGCAGTTTGTCACCGCGCTGAAAGCGCTGGACGCGAAGCTGGATCTCTTCAGCGACATTCGCGGTAAAGGGTTGCTGATTGGTGCGGCGCTGAAGCCACAACATGCGGGCAAAGCGCGCGATATTCTGAATGCCGCCGCCGCTGAAGGGGTGATGATCCTGAATGCCGGTACCGATGTGATCCGCTTTGCGCCCTCGCTGGTGATTGAGCCGACCGACATTGAAGAAGGCATGGCGCGCTTCGCCAAAGCCGTCGAAAAAGTCCTGTCTTAACCGACAAAAACGGGAGCTGAGTGGCTCAGCTCCCGATCCGCGCCTGCCGTTCTCCGCACCATTCTGCTTACGTCGACTTCCTTAACCGTCGGGACAACCAGCGCCCATGATGCGGCCGCGCGCTCCACGCCAGTGACGAGATGGTGTGCATCACGCTGAGGTGCCCCAGGATCCGCTTCACATGCCTTTCCAGGATGGTCACCGGCCCCTGATTCAACTCCATCTGCGTATCCAGCACGTTCGCTTCTGAGCTCGGCCCGTCATACTCCAGCCGCTGTTGGCAACGCTGCAACGCAACCTCACAGGCCTGCAGATAACGCTCCGCCAGCGACGAGGTCAGCATGGTGTGTTCCCGCGCCAGCGTGGTCATGGCATTGATATGCTCGACGATAAACTGGCTGTGCGTCACCCACAGTTTCATATCCGCCAGATAGCTGGGATCAAAGCCTGGCTCCTGCATCGACTGATTGAGCGAGTTGAACAGGGCGTTGTGCGCCTGATTAACGCGGATACGCTGATAGGCCAGCTTCACCGGGTCCTGTTCATTCCCCAGCAATAACCGCAGCGCATCCTGATAGGTTTCCAGCGCGTCATGCGCATTCTGCCGCAGCAACCCGCTTTGCCATTGCGGCCACAACCAGATGGTGCCGCCGAAGGCAATCAGGCAACCCATCAGCGTATCCAGTAAACGCGGCAGCAGGAAGTCTGCGCCGTTAAGCGAGAGCAGCTGCAACGAATACACTGCGGTGACCGTAAAGCCAATCATCGCAAAGCCGTAGAATTTACGGATAAACAGGTAGCTGATAAGGGTAATGGCTAGCATCACCAGCAGCACGATGGATTCGGGTGCCTGCAGGCGCAAGGTCACCGCGGCAATCACCAACCCGGCCAGCGTGCCCAGCGCACGGTGCTGGATGCGGACGCGCGTTGCGCTGTAACCGTTCTGGCTGACAAACATGACCGTCATCAGGATCCAGTAGGGTTTGGGCAGATTAAAGAACAGCGCCAGCGAACTGGCAAAGGTCAGCATCACCGCAAAGCGGGCGGCGGTGCGCAAGGCGGCCGATTTCAGCGACAAATAGCTTTTGATGGCCGGCAGCAGCGGCAGTCGGCGCTGCCGGTCAGCCATCAAATCGCGCTGATAAAGGGGACGCTGGGTACGCAGCACCCGACCAATCCGGCTGAAGTGGTAATAGCAGAAGGTGCCCACCGGGTTATCCGGATTCTGCCGTGAGATCTTCTCCAGCGCCTGAAGCTGCTTATCCATGGTGAAGCGCTCGGGCAGCTTGTGGTAAAGGATATCGTCGGCCAGTTCACGCAGCCTGGCGGCGATGGTCTGCGCGTTCCAGCGGATCACCGCTTCGGCATGGCTTTGCTCCACCAGCTTTTGCACTTCTTCCGGCTGATGCAGGCTGACGGAGATGTGCTCCTGCAAATCTAGCGCGATTTGAAACGCGCGGGTCAGCCGCTTGTGGTGATTGTTGTTGGTGGCTGACAGCATATGCATCTGCTGATAGCAGGTGGTGATCAGGTCGACCGCTTTTTGCTGGCGCGCCAGCAGCGGAGGCAGGGCTTTCTCCGGATCGGTGAGTTTGGTCAGCAGGGTGTATTTCGCTTCGCAGTAACCCGCCAGCTCGCGATAGAGCAGGCTTAAGGTTTCCCGCAGCGGCTGCTCTTTCCACAGCCAGAACCAGACCCAGTTGAACACGCCGTACCAGATGGTGCCGAGCACGTAGAGCATCGGCGGTTCCCACACCGGCATGCGTCCTGCCAGGCTAAGGGTGAAGATTGCGGCTATCAGCGAGCCGGGCAGCAGGCGGCCATGCAGCGGGCTGATTTCACCGGTGACGCCCAGCAGCATCGCCATCGAAAACAGGATCACGGGCAGGGGAACGTGGTGACCGGCAAGATACTGGATCAGGAAACTGCTGAAGGCAAACAGGCTTCCGCCAACGATCAGGCGTTTGAAAAAGCGCTTATGAGGAGTATCAAGGCCAGCGAGGTTGCAACAGGCAGGGACTAAGGAAAACAGCAACCCTTTTTGCAAGTCGCCCAGTAGCCATCCCATCGCTACCGGTAAACAGAGCACCAGCGTCTGGCGCAATGCGTAGTTGATCTCCGGGTGATAAATCAGTCGACGCCACATCACTCCACACCAAATAAAAAGGCGCAACACCAGGTGTTGCGCCGTGGATCAGAGCCGATTAGCGAGTGCCGTAGACAACGATAGTTTTACCGTGTGCCGAGATCAGGTTCTGATCTTCCAGCATCTTCAAAATGCGTCCCACTGTTTCACGAGAACAGCCAACGATTTGCCCAATTTCCTGGCGGGTGATCTTGATCTGCATCCCATCCGGGTGCGTCATGGCGTCCGGTTGTTTTGCCAGGTTCAGCAAGGTCTGCGCGATGCGACCCGTCACATCGAGGAAAGCTAAATTGCCCACTTTCTCAGAAGTGACCTGCAAGCGATTCGCCATCTGTGCAGACAGGCGCATCAGAATGTCAGGGTTAACCTGGATCAGCTGACGGAATTTTTTGTAAGAGATTTCAGCCACTTCACAGGCTGTCTTCGCGCGTACCCACGCGCTACGCTCCTGACCTTCTTCAAACAGGCCAAGCTCGCCAATAAAGTCGCCCTGATTGAGGTAAGACAGGATCATCTCTTTGCCTTCTTCATCCTTGATAAGCACCGCTACTGAACCTTTGACGATATAGTAGAGGGTTTCTGCCTTTTCACCCTGATGAATCAGCGTGCTCTTGGATGGATACTTATGAATATGGCAATGAGACAGGAACCATTCAAGTGTCGGGTCTGTTTGCGGTTTGCCGAGAACCATTCGCTGTTATCCTCTGTTGTAATCGTGCCTAAATACAGGGGCAGAGTTCCCTGCCAGGCGTTGAAATAGTCAAGCGTTTCCCATCAGGAAATTTATTCGGGCCTCTGTTAAAAGCCTGGCTCGTTATGCGATTCGTTTCGTCGTGCCTGTAGAGTACTGACGAAAATATTACAGCTTTGTTTGTAGCACAGCTTTCAACGAGTGTCTTGTGTTGTCTCGCTTCAGCATAGTGCGAAAATTGCCGCATTGCCGTTTTTCTGCCTAAAGCGTAATCTGGCGATAACTGAATGAATTAGAGGAAATTGTTATGCAGGCTCGAGTCAAGTGGGTTGAAGGGTTAACGTTTTTGGGAGAATCCTCATCCGGGCATCAGGTTCTGATGGACGGAAATGCGGGCGATAAAGCCCCGAGCCCGATGGAGATGGTGTTGATGGCCGCGGGCGGATGCAGCGCAATCGACGTGGTTTCCATTCTGCAGAAGGGCCGCCACGACGTAAAGGATTGCGAAGTGAAGCTCAGCTCCGAACGCCGTGAAGAGGCCCCGCGCCTGTTCACCCACATCAATCTGCACTTTATCGTCACCGGCGTGGCCTTAGGCGATAAAGCGGTGTCGCGTGCCGTCGATCTCTCCGCGGAGAAATATTGCTCGGTGGCACTGATGCTGGGCAAGGGCGTGGAAATCACCCACAGCTATGAAGTGATTGAGTTACCGGCGTAAGTCATCCCATCGCCGCCCTAAGCCCCGTGCCCGCGGGGCTTACTCTATTTTCTTACCCTGGATCAGACGCTTCACCAGCGGCCCCATAATCAGCTCCATCGCCAGCCCCATCTTGCCGCCCGGCACCACCAGCGTATTGATGTGCGAGATAAAGGATCCCTGCAGCATCGACAGCAAATACGGGAAGTCGATATCTTCCAGCGCCTGGAAATGGATCACCACAAAGCTTTCATCCAGCGACGGGATACCGCGCGCCGCGAACGGGTTAGAGGTATCCACCGTCGGCACGCGCTGGAAGTTAATGTGCGTGCGGGAGAACTGCGGCGTAATAAAGTTGATGTAATCCTCCATGGATCGCACCACCGAATCCATCACCGCTTCGCGTGAGTGGCCGCGTTCGCTGGTATCGCGCACCAGTTTCTGGATCCACTCCAGGTTAACGATCGGTACCACGCCAACCAGCAAATCAACCTGCTGCGAGACATTGTTCTGCGGCGTCACCACGCCACCATGCAGCCCTTCATAAAACAGCACGTCGGTCGGTTCCGGCAGGGGTTGCCACGGCGTAAAGGTTCCCGGAACCTGATTCCAGGGTACCGCTTCATCATAGGTGTGCAGATATTTGCGGGATTTGCCGCTGCCTGACCGGCCATATTCCGCGAAGGTCTGTTCGAGCAGGGCGAAGTCATTGGCTTCCGGGCCGAAATAGCTGATATGGCGGCCCATATCGCGCGCTTTACGGATCGCCATATCCATTTCAGGACGGGTATAACGGTGAAAGCTGTCGCCTTCGACTTCGGCGGCATGCAGATTCAGCTGCTGGAAAATTTTTCTGAAGGCCAGGCTGGTGGTGGTGGTTCCCGCCCCGCTGGAGCCGGTGACGGCAATAACCGGATGTTTGGCTGACATGCGCATACCTCCCTGAGTAAAGTCACATCGATCACGCATTGGTACCATGTTTCGCGCACGGGTGTCATCTTTGCCACTCTCTGATGCCAAAAAAGCAACGCTGCGCCGCATTTTTGCTGCTTCAATTCGGCCACGAATATCCGCAGACTGACAAAAATGATGCAGGAGAAGGTGCCAGATGAATATGCCGTCGTCACGCTGGTGGTGGGATCTTTCCACCCGAGAATTCAGTGAGCTGGACATGGATAAAGTGATCGCGGTGCTGCCGATTGGCGCCGTCGAGCAGCATGGTCCGCACCTGCCGGTCCGGGTGGATGCCGCCATCAACGCGGGCATTATTGCGCGCGCGGTCGAGTTAATGCCGGCGGATTTGCCGGTACTGATCCTCCCGGCGCTGCCGGTGGGGAAATCCGATGAGCACCTCAATTTTCCCGGCACCTTAACCCTTCCTTATGAGGTGTTGGGTAAAGTCTGGTTTGAGGTGGCGAAAAGCGCCTGGCGTGCCGGGATCCGTAAACTGATTTTCTGGAATTCCCATGGTGGGCAACCGCAGCTGATGGAAATCGTCTGTCGCCAGCTGCGCATCGAACTCGATCTGTTTGCGGTCGGCGCCAGCTGGTTCCGCACCATTGATTCTTCCGACCTGTTTAGCGCGGAGGAGTTACAGCACGGCATTCACGGCGGGGAGTCCGAAACCAGCGTGATGCTGCATCTGCACCCGGATTTGGTGCAGATGGACTATGCGCAGAACTTTGTTTCCGCCTCGGTGGCGCTGGCGGAAACGGGCGGTATTCTGACCCCGGAAGGCGGCGTCGGCTTTGGCTGGATGGCGGAAGATCTGCATCCGTCCGGCACCACCGGCAATGCGGCGGCGGCAGATGCTGAACGCGGTAAGATTGAAACCGATCGGGCGGCTGAGGCCCTGATCCGGCTGATTGAGGAAGTGCAGGCTTATCAACCTCCTTTCCAGCGCTAAAGGTCCACGGGCGTTGTCTTCGCGGCAACGCCGTTACGCCATCTGTCCCATCATCACTTTGATGGTTTCTGCCAGCACGCTGCCGATCGCGCTGGTGCCCCGGTCGTGACCAATCAGCATCAGCGTTTGTGCCTGCTGCGACAGTTCACGTACCGGGATATACATCAAACGCCCGCTGCGCAGATCGAATTCGATATCAAACGGCGTTAAAAAGGTCAGCGCCTGATCGAACATCGCCGCCTGGCGCATCACTTCGATTGAGTTGGTTTCAATTACCGGATGCACGGTGACCATCGCCCGGGCAAACAGCTCATTCAGATACGGGCGGATCACCATCGACTTATCGGCAATCACCAGCGGATGAGGCACGCAGTCGCTGAGCCTCAGGCTGGTTTTATCGGCCAGCGGATGGCCGGGAGCAACCACTGCGCCCAGTCTGCCGACGGCGCTGCCCAGCATGCGCAACGAGGGCGGCAGGTCAAAATCGAACCCCAGCCCGAGGTCGGCCTCACCGGATCCCACCGCGGCGGTAATGTCATCGCCGGTGGTCATCTGCCGGAGGATCAGTTTCACCCGCGGATTTGCCCGGCGAAATTCAGCGGCCATTCGCGGGATCAAATTGGCGGCCAGCCCGCTCATCATCGCCACCGTCACTTCGCCTCGCCGTAATCCCTTCAGCTCTTCAATCTTAATCTGCGCCCATTCCAGCTCTTTAAAGGTCTGCCGCACATGGTGGATCAACACTTCGCCCGCCGCGGTTAACACCATTTTACGCGGCAAGCGCTGGAACAGCGGCGTGCCCAGTTCTTCCTCCAGCGCGAGGATCTGGCGGTTGATTGCCGACGCTGAGATATGCAGCCGACCTGCGGCTTTGCGGATCGATCCGCAGCGCGCCACTTCATCCAGGTAGGTCCAGAGCCGGTGTTGCAACATGCAAAACTCCTGCGTTGCCTTTAAGGCATCAATGAGTACGAAAATATGTGCTTTTAAGGTAACGAAAATCGCGGCATAACTGAACAATCTTCAGTTGAGGGGGCAAAAAAATGGCAGGTGTAAGTCGCAGGGGATTTGCAAAAATGCTGGCGGGTGCGGTGATGTTACCGGCTCTGGCGCCGTTACTTTCGAAGCGTGCATTGGCGGCCGATAAAAGCATTAAGATCGCGTTGTTATTACCCGGCTCCGTCGCCGATGGCGGCTGGAGCATGCTCGCTTATCAGGGATTACAGGCCCTGAAAAAAGAGGGCTTCACCGTTGCCTGGAGCGAAAGCGTGCCGCAGGCGCAGATGGAACAGACTATCCGCGGTTATGCCGACGACGGCTATTCGCTGATTATCGGACACAGCTTCGAATACGGCTCGGCCTTTGCTGAAGTCGGCCCTGATTATCCGGACACCTATTTCTTTGCGTCGACCTTCAAGCCAGACAGCAAAGCACCTGCCAACGTTGAGTACGTCAATCTGGCCTACCTGCAGTCGGCTTATGCTGCCGGCGCGCTGGCGGCGCTGATTTCCGATAAGGGCAAGGCGGTGGGCTTTGTCGGCGGCGGGGATAACCCGACGCAGCAGGCGATGATGCGGGCGTTTATTGCCGGCGCGGAGAAAACGCGTCCGGGAGTAAAAGGCCTGGGCGTGGTAACCGGCGATTATGACAATGCGGCCAAAGGTCGGGAAGCGGCCACCACCCTGATCGGCAACGGTGCGGATGTGATTTGGCATACCGCCGATGTGACCGGCTTAGGGGCGCTGCAAGGCGCGGCGGCGGCGAAGGTCAAGGCCATCGGCTGTTATGCCGATCAGAAGGACGTGGCGCCGGCGTATATCGCCTGCAGCCTGAAGCAGAACCTTGACTGGATGGTAGAAGAAGTCGGCCACTCGGTCGCCAGTAAACGCTTTATGGGCGGCAAAGAGTGGTCGCCAACGGTCGCCAAAGCCTGGTCGGTGGTTTACGGCAGCGAGCCATACAACAGCAAGCTGGTCAGCGCCGAGGCCTGGCAGACGTTTACCGCCATCTGGCAGCAGCTGGATAACGGCAGCATCGTTCCTAACGTGTGAGCAAAGGATTTTTGATATGGCATCAACTCCGTCAGTCCGTGTCGCGCTCAATAAGGTCACCAAGCGTTTTGCGCGCGTCACGGCCAATGACTGTGTGACGATGCAGGTGGCTTCCGGGGAAATTCATGCGCTGCTCGGTGAGAACGGCGCCGGGAAAAGTACCCTGATGCAGATCCTCTATGGCCTGTATCAGCCCGATGAAGGCGAGATCGTTATCGAAGGTAAGCCGGTGACGTTGCGCGATCCGGGTGATGCCATTGCCTGTGGCATCGGCATGGTCCATCAGGAATTTATGCTGGTGCAGCCGATGACCGTGGTGGAAAACGTGATCCTCGGACTGAAAGAGACCCGCAGCGGTCGGCTGGATTTACGCACGGCGGCGGCGCGTTTGCAGACCTTGTCGGATCGTCATGGTCTGGCGGTCGATCCCTGGGCGAAGGTACAGCATCTGCCGATTGGCGTGCAGCAGCGGGTTGAAATCCTCAAGCTGCTGTATCGCGATGCCCAGGTGTTGATCCTTGATGAACCCACCGCGGTGCTGACACCGCAGGAAAAAGAAGGGCTGTTTGCCACGCTGAAATCACTGCGTGCCGAAGGGCGCTCGGTAATCATTGTGACGCACAAACTGTATGAAATTATGGCGATAGCCGATCGCGTCTCGGTGATGCGCGGCGGCAAGATGATCGATACCGTGGCGGTCAGCGAGACGTCGGAAACCGATCTTGCCCGGCGCATGGTGGGACGAGATGTGGTGCTGAGGGTGAATAAATCGCCCTGTCGGCCGGGAAAAGAGGTGCTGCACGTCGACAATATCGCGGTGCGGGACGAATCCGGTCAGCAAAAAATCTGGCGAGCCTCGCTGAAAGTGGCCGCCGGTGAAATTTTAGGCATTGCCGGTGTCGACGGTAATGGGCAGTCCGAACTGGCTGAAGCGTTACTGAATCTGCGCGAAGTGGAAGCCGGGCGCATCTGGCTGGGAGGCGAAGATATCACCGAGCTGTCTCCTGCCGGGCGACGCGCGAAGGGCATGGGTTTTATCCCCGCCGATCGTCGGGGCGTCGGATCGGTGACCTCGCTGTCGATTGCGGATAACGCCATGTTAGGCGCGCAGCAAACCTTTACCCATGCTCGCGGCTGGCTGCTCGACCACAAGAAAATTGCGCTGCACGCACGGGCGATCGTCAATCATTTCAAGGTCCGCACCCCGGATACCGACTTCGAAGCCGGAAAACTGTCCGGCGGCAATCTGCAAAAACTGATCCTCGGTCGCGAAGTGGCCCGTAAACCGCAGTTACTGGTGGTGGAACAGCCGACGCGTGGGCTGGACGTTGGCGCGGTGGAAGCGGTCTGGCAGGCGCTGCTGGCCGCACGCGACAGCGGCTGCGCTATCGTGATGATTTCGGCCGAGCTGGAAGAGATCCTCAACCTGTCTGACCGGGTGGCGGTGATGTACAGCGGGCAAATCGCCGGGATCCTCGATGCCTCAGACGCCACGGCCGAAAAGCTCGGCGAACTGATGGCCGGTGGCAAACTTGTTTCAGGAGCCGACAATGACCAGGCTGCTTGAAAAACGACTGGCACCCGCCGACTCCTCAACCGCCATTGCCATCACCACCTCCGGCGCCATGCTGGTGGCCTTTTTCCTCGCCGGACTGCTGTTTATCCCTTTCGGCGGCAATCCACTCAGCGCCTATGGCTTTTTATTCAGCGAAGCGTTCGGCTCGGTGCGTGGCATCGGGCAGACGCTGGTGCAGGCCACACCGTTGATCCTGATTGCGCTCGGGACGATTGTGATCTGGCGCGCGGGGCTCGGCTACATCGGCTTTGAAGGCTGCTTTTTAGTGGGCGCCGCGGCGGCGAGTTGGGTGGCGTTAGCCGGCACGCCGCAGGGCTTGCCGTGGAGTTTGCCGGACTGGGCTTACTGGCCCGCCGTTATCGTGGCGGCTTTTGTCGCCGGTTCGCTGTGGGCCGGCTGGGTGGGATATCTGCGGGTACGGTTTGGCGGCAACGATGTGCTGATCTCGCTGATGGCGAACTATGTCGCCATTTTCCTGATCCAGTATCTGGTCTCCGGGCCGATGCGGGCGATGGGCGATCTGCCGCAAACGCCGCGTCTGCCGAAAGAGAGCTGGTTGCCGTTTATTATGGACGGTATGCGGGCGCACTGGGGATTAGGCATCGCGCTTATCGCCACGCTGTACGTCTGGTGGCTGATCCGGGCGACGCCGGCGGGCTTTGAAATCATTGTCAGCGGACTCAATCCCAAAGCCGCGCGCTACAGCGGCATTGATGTTGCCAGCCGTCAAATGAAGGCGGTGCTGTTGGGCGGTGGACTGGCCGCACTGGCGGGACTGTGTGCGGTGTTGGGTGTGCAGCATCGTCTGATGGAAGGCTTATCGGGCGGCGTGGGATTTATCGGCGTGGTGGTGGCGTTGCTTGCCAGACTCAATCCGTTGCTGGTGATCCCAACCGCCATTTTGTATGGCGGGCTTGAGGTTGGCGGCAGCGCGATGCAACGCCAGACGGGCTTGCCCACCTCGGTGGTGCTTATCCTGCAAAGCCTGGTGGTTATCCTGATCCTCGCGGGCGATATCCTGCGCTATTACCGTCTGCGCTGGCCTGCTCGTTCGCCGCACTCTTCTCTGATGGAGGAGAAGTCATGACTGCACTGATGCATATCGATACGGCGTTTATTGTCACCTGGCTGGCGGCAGCGGTGCGCCTGGCCGGCCCGGTATTGCTGGCAGCCCTCGGCGAAATCTATGCTGAGCGCTCGGGCGTGCTGAATATTGGCCTTGAAGGCACCATTTTGATGGGGGCGCTGGCCAGCTATATGACCGCCGTCTACAGCGGTTCTACCGCGCTGGGCTTTATCGCCGGCGGCGTGGCCGGATTGGTGGTAGGGGTGTTGCTGGCCGCGCTCTATTTACGGGCGCATGCCAGCCAGATCGTCATTGGCATCGTCTTTAACATCCTCGCCGGCGGCGTGGCAACCTGGACCTACTCGCTGGTGATGGGCGACAGCTCTTCGCCCACCATTGCCATGCTTAACGCCATCCATATTCCCGGTCTTTCCACGCTGCCGGGCATCGGGCCGGTGCTGTTCTCCCAGCCTCTGCCGCTGTATCTCACCTTGCTGTTAGTCGGCATTGCGCACTATGGCCTGTTCCATACCCGGTTCGGCCTTTCGCTGCGTGCCGTCGGGGAAAACCCTCGGGCGGCGCATGCCGCGGGCCTCAACGTGCTGCGCATCCGCACCTGGGGCGTACTGCTCTCGTGTCTGGGCGCGGGCCTGGCGGGAAGCTATCTGGTCACCGCGCAGATTGGTCTGTTCCGCGACAATATTGTCAGCGGCCAGGGATTTATCGCGTTGGCCATCGTCATATTTGGCCGCTGGAGCCCGGTTAAAGCGCTGATTGCCGCCTGTATTTTTGGTGCGGCGGATGCGCTGCAACTGTCGCTTCAGCTGTTTGAAAGCAGCCTGCCGCCGCAGGTGCTGCTGGCGCTGCCTTATCTGTTGACGATCCTCGCCATGTCGGGCGTCGTTGGACGCACGGTGCAGCCTGCGGCGTTAACTCAACCCTATCGCAAGGAGTAATGGATGAAAAATTTCCGCCTGACTAACCCCGCGGAGGCTCAGGTCTTCCGCATCAGCCCGAAAGACACCAACTACTTTGCGGTGCTGTTCGACCAGCAGCAGGACGGTATTGAAAACATCTTCGTGGTGGAGATTTTTACCGTCGGCGGCGCAACGCCACCCAATGAACATGCCCATGCTCACGAGTTCTTCTACGTGCTGGAAGGTGAGGGCGTGGCGAGCTGCAATGGCGATGAGGTGACCATCGGCAAGGGCGATGCGCTGCTGCTGCATCCGGGTAATGAACATCTGATCCGCAATACCGGCAGCGGCAAGCTGTACACCCTGACCGTGATGACACCGAACGAAGGGTTTGCGGAACTGATCCACAGCGGCCAGCCGATGGCGCTGGATGAAGAAGATTTGCGTGTATTAAGCGGGAGTTAATATGTCAGGACTGAATCCCCTGGGAAGTGCGGCGCACAACCAATGGCGCGTGTCGGCCAGCGAGGTCAACATGGTGCGGCCACCGGTTTCCTGCCATCCGGTTAGCCTGCTCAGCCGTGGCAGAGAAATCACCTTCGATTTGCAGCGCACCGCGCTGCTGGTGATTGATATGCAGAATGACTTTTGTCATCCCGAGGGGTGGCTGGGGCACATTGGCGTCGATGTGACGCCGGCGCGTGCGCCGATTGCACCGCTGCAATCCCTGTTGCCATCGCTGCGTGAAGCGGGTGTGCCGGTGGTCTGGCTTAACTGGGGAAACCGGCCCGACAAGCTCAATCTCAGCCCGGCGTTACTGCACGTCTATAACGGCGACGGCGCAAGCGTGGGGCTGGGCGATCCGCTGCCGGTATCGGGTGAACCGGTATTGCAGGAAGGAAGCTGGGCCGCCGAGGTCATCGATGAGTTAACGCCGGCAGTGGATGACATCCGCATCAGTAAATATCGCATGTCCGGCTTTAAGGACACCGTGTTGGACAGCGTGCTGCGCAATATGGGCATCACCACGCTGCTGTTTGCCGGCGTGAATGCCGATCAGTGCGTGCTCTGTACGCTGCAGGACGCCAATTTTCACGGCTACGACTGCCTGCTGTTGGAAGACTGCAGCGCGACCACGTCCCCGGCGTATTGCCTGGATGCCACGCTGTACAACGTGCAGCAATGTTTCGGTTTCGTCGTCAGTTCAGCCGAACTGCTGCCGCAGCTTTAAGGGGGCCTCTTGTCTTATATTCTTGCTGATGGCTGGATCATCACGATGAATCCCGACCGGGATATCTACCAGCAGGCCAGCCTGTTAATCAGCGGCGATCGCATTGCCGCCATCGGCTCGCGGGAAACGCTGCAGGCGGCGAACCCGGAAGCCGAGATCATTGATTGCCGTGACAGCATCATTATGCCCGGCATGGTGAACACCCATACGCATCTGTTCCAGACGCTGCTGAAGGGGCTGGGCGATGATATGGTGCTGAAAAAGTGGTTCACCTGCATGACCGGGCCGAGCGCCGTGGCGCTGACCGAAGAGGATGTTTTCGCCGCCGCGCTGCATGGCTGCGTGGAGTCCATCCGCTCGGGCGTGACCTCGCTGGTGGATTTTATGTATGCGCATCCACGGCCAGGCCTGACCGCCAAAGTGATTGAAGCCTTTGAGCTTAGCGGCATTCGTGGCCACGTCTGTCGGGGATTCCTCACCACCGGTGAAGAGCACGGCATTCCTGCCGAATTGATTGAAACCCCCGAAGCGGCGCTGGCCGATGCCCGCCAGGTGATCCACCGCTATCACCGTGCGGATGGGCGGGTCAAAGTCGGGTTGGCACCGAGTATGATTTGGGCGCTGGATGAGAAAGTCCTGCGCGGCACGCGGGCGCTGGCCAATGAAACCGGCGTGCTGATCACCACCCATGTGGCGGAAACCGACTTTGAGATTGCCCAGGCGCAGCTGCGTTTTCAGAGCAGCGATACGGAATTCCTCAGCGACATCGGCTTTCTCGGGCCGGATGTGCTGGCCGTCCATTGCGTGCAGTGCAGTTCGCGGGATATCCGCGCGCTGAAACATCACGATGTGCGGATTTCGCATAACCCGTGCAGCAATCTCTATCTGGCGTCCGGCATTCCGCCAATCCCGGAGATGCTGGCCGCCGGTCTGACCGTCGGGCTGGGTTCCGATGGCCCGGCCAGCAGTAACAACCACAGTTTGTTCCAGGCAATGAAAACCGCCGCGCTGATGCAGAAGGGCGTCCATCGCGATCCGACCATTATCACCGCTGAAAAAGTGCTGGAGATGGCGACCATTGACGGCGCGCGCGCCATCGGGCTGGACCATCTGGTGGGATCGCTTGAAGTGGGGAAAAAAGCCGATGTAATTGTTATCGGAACCGATCATCCGGCGATGACGCCGATCCATCATCCGGTTTCCGCGCTGGTGTACTCCGCGCTCGGACACGAAGTCACCGATGTGTTTATCGAGGGTGAAGCGGTGATGCGAGCCGGAAACCTGACGCGGGTCAATCAGCGTGACGTACTGCTTCGTTCCCGTCTGGCCGCCGCGTCACTGGCTGCCAGAACCGGCAACGATCGACCCCGGCCATGGCGGTCTGCCGCGTTCTAACCGGTCACGGAACCCCGTGGCATAATATTGACCGTCTCGTGCAGTTCAGACCACACCAGCACCGCTTCGCCGCTGCTTAACTGGCGGCGAACATCCTTCACTTTTTGTTCCAGCGAGCGTTCCTGCTCACCGTAGTCGGTGCCTTCACGCAGGACAAAAGATTCAATCAGGTTATCGAGGGTTTCAGCGTCGAGCTCTTTCCAGGGAATAATCACGTTAGTTGTCCAGCCAGGTTGAAAGCCATTGAGGAATGCGTTGCTCAAGCCACATTTGCGGGTTACGTAAGGTGCCGCAGACAAATCCTACATGGCCGCCATGTTCGGTCAGTTGGTAGGTCACTGAAGCAGGGAGCAGATCGGCCGCGGGGATCACCTCGCGGGTCATAAAGGGATCGTCTTTGGCGTGAATGATCAGCAGCGGTTTCGCCACGCCAGGCAATCGCGGCATCGCGCTGCAGCGGCGATAATAATCGGTCGCATCCTGAAAACCGTGCGCCCGGGCAGTAATGGCATCATCAAAATCCCGCAGTTTTTTCAGCGCCCGGAGTTCAGTCAGATCGATGGGCAAGGTGCCGGGCCAGGCAAGCAGTTTGCGTTCAGCGTTTTGCTTCAGCAGGTTTAGCAGATAGCGCTGATAAACGCGGGAAAATCCCTGCTCCAGTTTCTGGCTGCAGGGTTCCAGCATCAGCGGGGCCGATACCACCACCGCCGCATCCAGCAGGCAGTTTTTGCCCTGCTCGCCCATCAGGCAGGCCAGCATATTCCCGCCCAGCGAAAACCCAACCGCCGCGGTGGGAACCTGACCCCACTCTTCACGCAGCCAGTTAAGGAAGAAGGTGGCATCGCTGGTTTCGCCAGAGTGATAAATCCGGTTGAGGCGATTCGGTTCGCCGCTGCAGCCACGAAAATGCATCACCACACCCAGCCAGCCTCGCGCTTTACAGCTTTCCAGTAGCCCGTGGGCATAGGGGCTGTGAAAGCTGCCTTCCAGACCGTGAAACAGCACCATCCGCGGTTTGTGTCTGGCACCCGCAGGGTCTTCACTCCACGCCAGATCGACAAAATCCGTGTCCGGCAACGTCAGGCGCTGCCAGTGAGGTTTTAAGGTAATCCGACGGCGAACCAGGCGCGGCAGAAGCGTTTGCAGGTGCGCATTGCTCATGCCGGTTAAGGGCTGAAAAGAGGCGGCTGCTGAGTGATTAAAATTCATGTTCAAAATGCTTGTAGGATCTCTGTCACATTGCTAGCTTCGACAAGTTCGTTTCTGGTCAGGGGGTGAGGAGCACCCGTTTCATATGGAACTGAGTTTGTTTTTATCGATGTTAGGCTTTTTATGGGTCGCTGCCATCACGCCAGGCCCTAATAATATGTTACTCACCGCCTCCGGCGCCAACTTTGGTTTTCTGCGCTCGCTGTGGTTGCTGATTGGCATCATGATCGGCATGCAGGTGATGCTGCTGATGGTGGCCTTTGGCATTGGTGGACTGATCCTGCTCTATCCTTCGCTGCATCTGGTGCTGAAAATTGGCGGCAGTGCCTATCTGCTGTGGCTGGCATGGAAAATCGCCAGCGCGAAGTACGAGAAACTGGACACCGAAACGGCACCCGCCGCGCCGATGCCGTTCTGGCAAGGCGGCCTGCTGCAGCTGATTAACCCGAAAGCCTGGCTGATGGCGCTGGGCGCGGTGGCCAGCTTTAGCCTCGCCGGTGAAGCCTATCGCGGTTCGGTGCTCGCCATCAGCGCCGGGATGGCGTTGGTGAATGTGGTATCCGGCGTGATCTGGCTGGGCTTTGGCTCGCTGATTGGCCGTATTCTGCGCAGCCGTCGCGCGTGGACGATATTCAATGTCTTTATGGGGATCCTGACCGCGGCCTGCGTGCTGCTGATCTGGCATTAATTCCCCGCCCGGCAACATGAACCACCGGCAGGTAGGCAGCTCCCTGAAGGGGCACTTTCTCTGCCGGTGGTTTTTTTATGGGCTAAACCCGGATTCTGACTAAGAAACCCCGCATTTGATCTAAGGACAAAAGGTTATAACAGATAATTTCTAATTACTTTCTTGCGATGGTCACTGTCGGTTACAAAGGCGTTATTCAAACAATAACGTGCGGCGGAAGACATCATGGCAGGAAAATTCACTCTTACTCTTATTGCAGCATCACTCGGATTGTCGGCGCTTAGCGCCCAGGCGGTGGATGTCACTGTAGCCTATCAAACGTCTGCCGAACCGGCGAAAGTCGCTCAGGCCGACAACACCTTTGCCAAAGAGAGCGGGGCGAAAGTCGACTGGCGTAAATTCGACAGCGGCGCGAGCGTGGTGCGTGCGCTGGCTTCCGGCGATGTGCAGATTGGTAACATCGGCTCAAGCCCTCTGGCCGTAGCCGCCAGCCAGCAGGTACCGATCGAAGTCTTCCTGCTGGCCTCTCAGCTGGGTAACTCTGAAGCGATGGTGGTGAAAAACACCATCAAAACCCCGAAAGATTTGATCGGTAAACGCATCGCCGTACCGTTTATCTCCACCACCCATTACAGCCTGCTGTCCGCGCTGAAGCATTGGGGCATCCGTCCCGATCAGCTGCAAATTATCAACCTGCAACCTCCCGCCATTATTGCTGCCTGGCAGCGTGGCGACATCGATGGCGCCTACGTCTGGGCACCTGCGGTTAACGAACTGGAAAAAACCGGCAAGGTGCTGACCGATTCCGATCAGGTCGGGAAATGGGGATCGCCAACGCTGGATGTCTGGGTGGTGCGTAAAGATTTTGCGCAGAAACACCCGGAAGTGGTCACCGCCTTTGCCCGCAGCGCGCTCGCGGCACAGAAAGGCTATCTCGATAATCCCGAGCAGTGGCTGAAAGAGGGCGACAACCTGAGCAAACTGTCCCGTCTGAGCGGCGTGCCGGAACAACAGGTTCCCGGTCTGGTGAAAGGCAATACCTATCTCACCGCCCAGCAGCAGGTTGAACAACTCGGGAAGCCGGTCGATAAGGCGATTGTCGATACCGCTAAATTCCTGAAAGAGCAGGGCAAGGTGCCGCAGGCGGCCACCGATTACAGCGATTACGTTACCGATCGCTTCGTTAAACCTCTCGCGACGCAATAAGGAGTTCCCATGCTGACGGTCTCGCATCTTACGGCTCGCTATGAAGGGCATCTCGCACTGCAGGATATCAACCTGTCGATTGATTCTGGTGAGCTGCTGGTGGTGCTGGGACCTTCAGGCTGTGGCAAAACCACGCTGCTGAATCTGATTGCCGGTTTTCTGCCTGCCGAATCCGGCAGCATTATGCTGGATGGCAAGGCGGTCACCGGGCCGGGCGCTGAACGCGGCGTGGTGTTTCAACATGAAGGGCTGCTTCCGTGGCGCAACGTGCTGGATAACGTCGCTTTTGGCCTGCAGCTGGCCGGCGTCGAGAAAAACGCTCGCCGCGAGGTGGCTCGCCAGATGCTGAAGAAGGTTGGGCTGGAAGGCGCTGAAAAACGCTTTATCTGGCAGCTGTCCGGCGGCATGCGCCAGCGGGTGGGCATTGCCCGGGCGCTGACCGCCGACCCGCAGCTGTTGCTGCTGGATGAACCTTTCGGCGCGCTTGACGCCTTCACCCGCGAGCAGATGCAGGAACTGCTGCTGACCTTGTGGAAGGAGAGCGGCAAAAAGATCCTGCTGATCACTCACGATATCGAAGAAGCGGTGTTTCTTGCCAGTGAACTGATCCTGCTGTCGCCCGGGCCGGGAAGGGTGATTGAGCGACTGCCTCTCGACTTTGGTCGTCGTTATATCGCTGGCGAGTCCTGCCGATCCATCAAGTCCGATCCGGCGTTTATTGAGCGCAGAGAATACGTTTTAGGCCAGGTCTTCCAGCAACGCGAGGTGTTTTCATGAGCCTGTTATCCACCGAAAAAACCGTGCCACGCCGCGTGCGTCTGCGTTGGCCCTTTGGCCGCCAGATCACGCTGAGTGCGGCGACCTTGCTGGTGATCCTCGCGATTTGGTGGGGCGTCACGGCGCTGAAACTGATTGCGCCGCTGTTTCTGCCTGCGCCGCAGCAGGTGTTCCATCAGCTGCTGACCATTGCCAGTTCACAGGGGTTTATGGACGCCACGCTCTGGCAGCATCTGGCCGCCAGTCTGACCCGCATCCTGATCGCGCTGTTTGCCGCGGTGATTATCGGCGTGCCGGTAGGCATTCTGATGGGATTGAGTGCAACCGCTCGCGGCATTCTCGATCCGCTGATCGAACTTTATCGTCCGGTTCCGCCTCTGGCCTATCTGCCGCTGATGGTGATCTGGTTTGGCATTGGCGAGACCTCCAAAATCCTGCTGATCTACCTGGCCATTTTTGCCCCGGTGGCGATGTCAGCCCTGGCTGGGGTGAAAAGCGCCCAGCAGGTACGCATCCGCGCGGCCCAGTCGCTGGGCGGCAACCGCTGGCAGGTGCTGTGGTTTGTGATTTTGCCTGGCGCACTGCCTGAAATCCTCACCGGTCTGCGCATTGGTTTGGGCGTGGGCTGGTCGACGCTGGTGGCCGCTGAGCTGATCGCCGCCACGCGTGGACTGGGCTTTATGGTGCAGTCCGCCGGAGAATTTTTAGCGACCGATGTGGTGCTGGCCGGCATTGCCGTCATCGCCCTGATCGCTTTCACCCTTGAGCTGGGGCTGCGCGCGCTTCAGCGCCGCTTAACCCCGTGGCACGGAGTACACTCATGAACGAACGTCTGACGATTACCGCACTGGGCCCGAATATCGGCGGTCAGGTTTCCGACATCAACCTCAGCCGTCCGCTGAGCGATGCGCAATTCGAACAGCTTTATCATGCGCTGATCCGCCATCAGGTCTTATTCTTCCGCGATCAGCCGGTCACGCCTCAGCAGCAGCGTGCGCTGGCCACCCGCTTTGGCGACCTGCATATCCACCCGGTTTATCCTCACGCGCCGGGTGTGGAAGAGATTATCGTGCTGGATACCCATGACAATAATCCGCCGGACAACGATAACTGGCACACCGATGTGACCTTTATTGCCACGCCGCCGGCTGGCGCGATCCTTGCGGCCAAACAGCTGCCGGAAACGGGTGGCGATACGCTGTGGACCAGCGGCATTGCCGCGTATGAGGCGCTGTCTGAACCCTTTAAGGTGCTGCTGAGCGGATTACAGGCCGAGCATGACTTTACCAAGTAATTTCAGGAGTTTAAGCATCGTGGCAGTGAAGAGGAGCATGCGCGCTGGAAGCTGGCGGTCGAGAAGAACCCGCCGTTGCTGCATCCGGTGATCCGCACCCATCCGTTCAGTGGCAAGCCGGCGTTATTCGTCAACGAAGGCTTTACCACGCGCATTGTGGATGTCAGCCAGAAGGAGAGCGATGCGCTGCTGAACTTCCTGTTTGCCCATGTCACCAAACCGGAGTTTCAGGTCCGCTGGCGCTGGCAGGAGAACGATATTGCTATCTGGGATAACCGGGTCACGCAGCATTATGCTAACGCCGACTATCTGCCGCAGCGCAGGATCATGCATCGTGCCACCATCCTGGGTGACAAGCCTTTTTACCGCGCTGAACGCTGAGGGCTGTGAATTAGTCAGCGGCCATCAGGTTGCGCGAGAAGTTGCGGACATCGGCGCCGACTTTAAGGCGATAGAGTTTCGCTTTTCGCGCACCGGTGGCCACGCTTTCGCCGGTTTCTTCGAACATCTCAGAAGCCTCAAACCGGCGGATAAGGCTTTTGCGCTGCACCGTTTGGCCAAGGATCGTTTCGGTGACATCCTGAAGCTGAGTCAACGTAAAAGCCGCGGGCAGGCAGTACACCGGCAGCAAGGAATAGAGCGTCTTCTGCCGTAATCGCTGCAAAGCGGCGGCAATAATCTGCTGATGGTCAAAGGCAATATCTGACCTCGACGCCAGCTCTGCCACTGGCTGCCACTGCACATCACTGATGGCATCACTTTCCGACTGGCAATTCTCTGCCGCGATCAACGCATACCAGGCCGATGTCAGGCTCCAGCCGCGCGGATCCCTGTCGGGGCCGGAAAACGTTTCTAATTGCTCCAGCCAGTGCGGAATCACGCCCGTTTTCTCCTGCAACTTCCTCATGGCTGTGGCTCTGGTTGAGTCATCACGCTTTAAATCAATAAACCCACCCGGTAACCCCCAAAAACCTTGCTGCGGATGGTTGGCACGCTGCACCAGCAACACACAGAGTCGTTGGTCAAAGAGCGTAAACAGGACGCTGTCGACGGTGACAATGGGCGTGGGATAGCGGCTGGGATCATAGCCGGCCAGATACTGCTGTTCTGCTGTCATGGGATTGCCTGCGAAGAAGTGTCACAAAGACACATTATCAGTCTGCTGCGCGTCATTCAAATACCGCTGCGTAAAGGATGTTTTAATCTTCATTAAATCAGCTGGTTATGTGTTTATCACCCGAAATGGAAATCCAACGCTTGCTTAATAGTGTCTCATAGACAATTATATAAATGTCTCTCGGACATTAATCATAACTGAAAGGAGTCTGACAATGATGAAACTCTCATTAACCCTCGATGGACAGGAAGCGGCATTCGATACCGGCCGCTTTCCTGATGGTGCGGTCTGGGCTCACCTGCTTCCGCCATTACGCCCACGGGCAAACGTGCTGACGCTGCGGGCGACAGCAATGCAGAGCATGGACGATCTGATGCTCGTGGCGCAGTTACTGGATGCTGCTCGCCAACGCTACACCCTGACGTTAACGACCCTCGAGCTGCCCTGGCTGCCTTATGCCCGTCAGGATCGCAACATGCGTGATGGCGACAGTTTCGCGTTGAAGGTCTTTGCTGGTTTCATCAATCAGTTGGGCTTTGACCGGGTGAAAGTGCTGGACCCGCACAGTGATGTGGCTGCAGGTGTCCTCGATCGCATGATGGCTATCCCGCAACATCGTTGCCTGCAACACAGCCGCAGTCTGATGAGCAAGCTGGAACAGGGAATGATGCTGATAGCACCGGACGCGGGCGCGCTGAAAAAAATTCATGCGCTGGCTCAGCATGTCGGGGCCAGCGAGTTTGGCATCCTGGCCAAGCACAGAGATATCACCAGCGGCAGGTTAAGTGGATTTGAACTGCTGAAAGGCGAGGTTGCGGGACGCGATGTGCTGATCGCCGATGACCTGTGTGATGCTGGCGGCACCTTTATCGGTTCGGCCGCCGTTCTGCGCGGGGCGGGAGCCCGCTCGGTCAGCCTCTATGTCACTCATGGCCTGTTTACTAAAGGGGTTGATCATCTGCTGAGTCAGGGCATTGACCATATCTGGACTACCACTTCCATTGCCGATCCGGCCATTGCGCAGCCGCATGTCGAGCTGATTAACAGCGATGCCATTTTCCACCGCGAAGGAGATAACCATGCAAACTAATCCGATTCTGGCCATTGATGGTTACAAGACCTCGCACCGTGAGCAATACCCGCTGGGCACCAACAAGGTCTATTCCAACTTCACGCCGCGCGGAAACCGCTTCTTCCATTCCCCGCTGGCCGACGACCGTCTGGTGTTCTTTGGCCTGCAGGGTTTTCTGCAGTGGTTCATGGTCGATCTGTTTAACGACAAGTTTTTCGCCCAGCCAGAAGAGGTGGTGGTGGATGAGTATCAACAGCTGATGGACAGCTACCTTGGAAAAGGCAGCGTCAGCGTTGATCATATTCGTGCGTTGCACCGCGTAGGCTATTTGCCGCTGGAGATCAAAAGTCTGGATGAAGGCAGCAAAGTGCCGATGAAAATTCCGGTGCTGACCATCACCAATACGGTTGATGAATTTTTCTGGCTGGTCAATTACCTGGAAAGCGTGATGTCGGCGGAGTTATGGAAATCGTCCACCAATGCCACCGTCGCCAGCCATTACCGGCAGATTTGCCAACTGTGGGCGGACCGGACCTGTGACGATAACAGCCATATCGATTTTCAGTGCCACGACTTCTCCTTCCGGGGAATGTCAGGCTTGCATGATGCCGCACAGGCGGGTGTCGGGCACCTGCTGAGCTTTACCGGCACCGACAGTTTGCCTTCCATTCTGTATGCCCGCCGTTACTACACGCCGGCCAAAGATTACTTTATCGCCGGCAGCATTCCGGCCACCGAGCACAGCGTGATGTGCATGGGAGAAGAGCAGGGCGAAATCGCCACTTTCCGCCGGCTGATCACCGAGCTTTACCCGCAGGGATTTGTCTCTGTGGTGTCGGATACCTGGGATTACTGGAAAGTGCTGACCGAATACAGCCGCGAGCTGCGGCCGGAGATTATGGCGCGTGAGGGTCGGCTGGTGTTTCGCCCGGACAGCGGTAACCCGGTGGAAATCTTATGTGGAACGGGTGATGATCAGGCGACGGATCCCGCGCGAACCGCCCAGCAAAAAGGCTCTGTTGAAGTGTTATGGGAAATCTTTGGCGGTACGGTGAACAGCAAGGGCTACAAAGTGCTGGATCCGCATGTGGGGCTGATTTATGGCGACTCGATTACGCTGGAACGCGCGAATGAGATCCTCAGCCGTCTGGAAGCCAAAGGCTTTGCCAGCAGTAACGTGGTGTTTGGGGTCGGCTCTTACACCTACCAGTACAATACCCGGGACACCTTCGGCTTTGCGATGAAAGCGACTTACGGCGAAGTGAATGGCGTTGGACGTGAAATCTTTAAACAGCCTAAAACCGACAGCGGCATGAAGAATTCAGCCCGTGGCTTGTTGCGGGTCGATCGGAATGCCGCCGGGGAATTAACGCTTAAAGATGGGCAAAACTGGGCGCAGGAGCGCGGCGGGGAACTGAAAACGCGTTTTCTCAATGGCAAACTATTGAATACTGAGGATCTTGCGACGCTGCGTCAGCGTCTGGGCGCACAGTAAATCAGCAAAGCGTCAGAGGTGCGCATTTCACGCGCCTCTGACGTGTGGCATCAGGAGGCCATCAGGGTTTCCAACTGCTCCTGCGCATCCAGCCATTCCATCTCACACTCTTCCAGCGCCGATTTAGCCGTAGCCTGCTGTTGTAGCGCTAAAGTAAGATCGGCTTTGCGGCTCTGATCGTAGATGTCGCCATCGGCCAGTTTGGCTTCCGCCTCTGACAGTTGCGTGTTCAGCTTTTCCATCTGCTTTTCCAGCTTCTCGATCTGCTTACGCAGCGGCTGAGTCTGGGTGCGCAGTTCCGCTTCACGCCGTTTCTGGTCTTTACGGTTTTGCGCGCTGTTGGCGCTGTCCTGCTTCGGCTCTGACGCCGAGGTCTGCTTTTGCAGATCGCTCAGCCACTGCTGGTAATCTTCCAGATCGCCATCAAACGGCTCGACCTGACCATCGTGAACCAGGTAGAGATCGTCGGTGGTGGAGCGCAGCAGGTGACGATCGTGCGAAACGACGACCAGTGCGCCTTCGAAATCAATCAGCGCTTCGGTCAGCGCCTGACGCATATCCAGATCCAGGTGGTTGGTCGGTTCATCAAGCAGCAGCAGGTTAGGGCGCTGCCAGACAATAAGGGCCAGCACCAGCCGCGCTTTTTCACCGCCGGAGAAGCGTTCGGTGTTTTCAGTGACTTTATCGCCCTGGAAACCAAAGCTGCCCAGATAATCCCGCAGCTGCTGTTCCAACACTTTTGGCGCCAGACGCACCATATGCTGCAGCGGAGATTCATCTGCCCGTAAGAATTCCAGTTGATGCTGGGCGAAGTAACCAAGCTTGATGCCTTTTGCCAGGCCGATATCGCCCTTTAACGGCGCCAGATCGCCGGCCAGCATCTTAATCAACGTGGATTTACCGGCCCCGTTGCGGCCGAGCAGCCCAATGCGGGAGCCGGGAACCAGGTTCAGCTTGATGGAATTCAGGATGATTTTATCACCGTAACCGGCGGTGACTTTTTCCATCTTCAGCAACGGGTTAGGCAGGCTTTCCGGCTCGCGGAAGCTGAAGGTGAACGGGTTATCAACGTGAGCAGGCGCGATCATCTCCATGCGCTCGAGCATTTTGATGCGGCTTTGTGCCTGCTTGGCTTTACTGGCTTTGGCCTTAAAGCGGTCGATAAAGCTTTGCAGATGCGCCACTTTTTGCTGCTGATTTTCAAACATCGACTGCTGCTGCGACAGCTTGGTGGCGCGCTGAATTTCGAACGAGCTGTAGTTGCCGGTGTATTCGTTCATCGACTGGTTTTCGATATGCAGAATTTTGTCGACCACCGGATCGAGGAAGTCGCGGTCATGCGAAATTAATACCAGCGTGCCCTGATAGCTGTTCAGCCAGCGCTCCAGCCAGATCACCGCATCAAGATCGAGGTGGTTTGTCGGTTCATCGAGTAACAGCAGGTCAGAGCGACAAATCAGCGCCTGCGCCAGGTTAAGACGCATGCGCCAGCCGCCGGAGAAATCGCTTACCGGGCGTTGCAGCTGTTCCTGAGAAAAGCCCAAACCGTTAAGCAGGCTGGCGGCGCGAGGCTGTATTGTCCAGGCCTGAATCGCATCCAGCTTACCGTGCAGCGTGGCGATGGCGTGGCCGTCGTTGATCTCATTGGCATGTGCCAGTTCAGCTTCCAGCTGACGGAATTCGCGATCGCCATCGATCACGTATTCAATCGCCGGAACGGAAAGGGCCGGGGTTTCCTGATTGACCCAGGCCAGCGACCAGGTGCCGGGAAAGCTAAAGCTCCCTGCATCGGCGCTTATCTCGTTTTTGAGCAGCGACAGCAGCGTGGATTTACCGCAGCCGTTTTTTCCCACCAGGCCCACTTTCTGCCCGGGGTTAATCGTGGCTGTGGCATTGTCCAGCAGTACGCGGACACCGCGTCGAATTTGTAACGATGAGAAGACAATCATAAGCGCCGTAATAGTCAGGATATGTTAAATTAAACCATCAATTTTTTCGGAATCTTGAATTCCGTTGCGTCGAGCATGGTAGCGGAATTTCCCCGCCGTGACGATGATTTGGAGGGGAATGATGTCGCAGCCACCTAAAGTTTTGCTGCTTTATGCACACCCGGAATCACAAGACTCGATAGCCAATCGGGTTTTGCTGCAACCGGCCTATGATTTGCCGCACGTGACCGTTCACGATCTCTACGCGCACTATCCTGATTTCTTTATCGATATTCACTACGAACAGCAGTTGTTGCGCGAGCACGACATCATCGTTTTCCAGCATCCTCTTTATACTTACAGCTGCCCGGCGCTGCTGAAAGAGTGGCTCGATCGTGTGCTGTCACGCGGGTTTGCCAGCGGTCCCGGCGGCAACGTGTTGGAAGGCAAATACTGGCGCAGTGTGATCACCACCGGTGAGCCTGAAGCGGCTTACCATCAGGAAGGGCTGAACCGCTATCCGATGTCAGACATTATGCGTCCGTTCGAGCTGACGGCGCAGATGTGCCGGATGCACTGGCTGACGCCGATGATCATCTACTGGGCCCGTCGCCAGACCCCGGACGTGATGAAGAATTTTTCGCGAGCGTACAGTGACTGGCTCGCTTCCCCTTTGCCTTATGGAGGTATTTGAATGGAAGGACAAACTCTCCTGACGGCAGGCGTGGTCTATTTATTTGCTGCGGTTATCGCTGTACCGATTGCGGCCCGTTTAGGCATTGGCGCGGTTCTGGGCTATCTGCTGGCGGGTATTGCCATCGGCCCGTGGGGACTTGGTTTTATCAGCGATGTGGACGAGATCCTTCACTTCTCCGAGCTGGGCGTGGTGTTCCTGATGTTTATCATCGGCCTGGAACTGAAGCCCTCAAAGCTGTGGGAGCTGCGTCGGTCTATCTTCGGCGTCGGCGCGGCGCAGGTTATCTTCAGTGCGGCCATTTTGGGCGGGCTGCTGCTGCTAACGGATTTCTCCTGGCAGGCCGCGACCATCGGCGGCATTGGCCTGGCGATGTCCTCGACGGCGATGGCGCTGCAGTTAATGCGCGATAAGGGCATGAACCGTAACGAGTCCGGTCAGCTGGGCTTTTCGGTGCTGCTGTTCCAGGATTTGGCAGTGATCCCGGCGCTGGCGCTGGTGCCGTTACTGGCCGGCGGTGACAGCGGCCACACCGACTGGATGAAGGTTGGCATGAAGGTGCTGGCCTTTGCCGGCATGCTGATTGGGGGTCGCTATCTGCTGAAGCCGATCTTCCGCTTTATCGCCGCTTCCGGCGTGCGTGAAGTCTTTACCGCAGCGGCGTTGCTGCTGGTGCTGGGTTCGGCGCTGTTTATGGATGCGCTGGGGCTTTCGATGGCGCTCGGAACCTTCATCGCCGGGATCCTGCTGGCGGAAAGTGAATACCGCCATGAGCTTGAAATCGCCATCGATCCCTTCAAAGGGTTGCTGCTGGGCCTGTTCTTTATCTCCGTCGGCATGGCGCTGAATCTGGGCGTGCTTTATACCCATATCACCGAAATCCTGATTGGCGTGGTGGCACTGGTTTCCATCAAAGCCGGCGTGCTCTATCTGCTTTCCCGCATCTTTGGCCTGCGCAGTTCAGAACGCCTGCAATTTTCCGGCGTGCTGAGCCAGGGCGGTGAGTTTGCCTTTGTGCTGTTCTCCGCTGCCTCCTCGGCGAAGCTTTTCACCGGCGATCAGATGCCGCTGCTGCTGGTTACCGTCACCCTGTCGATGATGACCACGCCGTTGCTAATGCAGGGCGTGGATAAGATTCTGGAAAGACGCTTTAACGAAGTGGATGAGACCGCCGAGAAACCGTTCGTTGAAGATGATAAGCCACAGGTGATCGTGGTGGGCTTCGGGCGTTTTGGTCAGGTTGTCGCCCGCCTGCTGATGGCCAACGAGAAACGCATTACCGTGCTGGAGCGCGATATCAGTGCGGTTAGCCTGATGCGAAAATACGGTTACAAAGTATACTATGGGGATGCGACCGAGCTGGAGCTGCTGCGTGCCGCTGGCGCAGAAACCGCCCAGTCTATCGTGATTACCTGTAACGGCCCGGAAGATGCGATGGAGATTGTGCATCTCTGCCAGCATCACTTCCCGCACCTGCAGATCCTCGCAAGGGCGAGGGGACGTGTGGAGGCGCACGAGCTGATTCAGGCTGGCGTGACGCAATTCTCGCGTGAGACCTTCTCCAGTGCGCTGGAGTTAGGACGCAAGGCGCTGATGACGCTGGGCATGCATCCTCATCAGGCGTTTCGCGCCCAGCAACATTTTCGCCGGTTAGATATGCGGATGCTGCGTGAACTGATGCCAAATCATGCTGACAGCCAGCAAATTTCCCGGGTAAAAGAGGCGCGTCGTGAGCTGGAAGATATTTTTCAGGCTGAGATGCAGCATGAAAAACGCCAGTTTGATGGCTGGGACGAATTTGAATAGGATCGATTATGCGTAAAAGATTTATTGCAGGTGCCACCTGCCCAAAATGCAAGGCTCAGGACACGCTTGCGCTGTGGCAGGAGAATAATATCGATGTGGTTGAGTGTGTTAAGTGCGGCCACCAGATGCGTGAAGCCGACAAACAGGCGCAGGAACAGGTCAGAACCAATGAGCAAGTGATTGGAATTTTCCATCCTGAGTAGCGTTATGCCTCAGCTTTTTTTAAGCTGTAACACACAGCGGCATTGAAATTCGTTACAATCGGCGCAATTTAGAGTCTTTCGCGTTGGCAAACAGGTCAACAAACTAAGGACTCAACGTTCTCAACGGTTAGGAGTAATCATGAAAGTAGCTAAAGACCTGGTGGTCAGCCTGGCATACCAGGTACGTACAGAAGACGGCGTGTTGGTCGATGAGTCCCCGGTGAGCGCACCGCTGGATTACCTGCACGGTCATGGTTCCCTGATCTCAGGTCTGGAAAAAGCCCTGGAAGAGCATCAGGCGGGTGATAAGTTCGAAGTGAACATCGCTGCCGACGACGCTTACGGTCAGTATGACGACAACCTGGTACAGCGCGTACCGAAAGACGTGTTTATGGGCGTTGATGAACTGCAGGTTGGCATGCGCTTCCTGGCAGAAACCGATCAGGGTCCTGTTCCGGTAGAAATCACCGAAGTTGAAGACGAGCACGTTGTGGTTGACGGTAACCATATGCTGGCCGGTCAGAACCTGAACTTCAACGTTGAAGTGGTTGCGGTTCGTGAAGCGACGCCGGAAGAACTGGCCCATGGCCACGTTCACGGTGAGCACGGTCATGACCACGATCACGACCATGACCATGATCACGACCATGGTAAAGGCGGTTGTGGTACTGGCGGCTGTGGCTGCCACTAAGTGCCCGACATAAAAAAAGGAGCCCACGGGCTCCTTTTTTTATGCGCTGAACCGGCCGTTAGTAGTGCGGCGGCGGGGCTTCTTCAGACTGTGACGCGATCATCGAAGGAGCCGCTGATTTTAGCTTATCGGTCAGCAGGCGCATTTGCTCACGCAAACGGGCCATCTCCAGTTCATGATGAATCACCGTTTGGTTAAGCTCTTCCAGGGTATGTTCCTGAAAGGCCAGTCGGCTCTCCAGCATCTCCATCCGCTCTTCAAACAATGATTGTTGCATACGTTTTCCTCTTGTTGCTGCACTGGCCGGTATACTGGCCGAATGGCGTGATTCTAACGGCAAAGCCTGGCTTGAAATAGGGATTTTGCGGTTAATTTCGCTCCAGCGGTTGAAAAAGTTCTTTCGCGTCTGCATCTCTGTGGTGAAACTTTCGCAGGGGACTGCGGTCGGAAGTTAACTTAGTTTTCATTGCGAGATTGTGTAGCTTCCTCGCAGACAGTTATAGTGCAGGCCCTGGCCTGTAAACGATTTCCGAGGTGAGAGCCTTCGGTTTTGGAGAAATGGATGAAATCACTGTTTAAAGTCACACTGTTAGCCACCACCATGGCCGTTGCGCTGAATGCGCCACTGGCAATGGCTGCCGAAACTACTCCGGCAGCAGCACCGGCTGAACAGGCACCACAGCAGGCACCGAAGAATGCAGCCTTCAAGAATGACGACCAGCAGTCCGCTTATGCGCTGGGTGCGTCATTGGGTCGCTACATGGAGAACTCACTGAAAGAGCAAGAGAAACTGGGCATCAAACTGGATAAAGATCAGCTGATCTCCGGTGTTCAGGACGCTTTTGCGGGTAAGAGCAAACTCTCAGACCAGGAAATCGAGCAGACGCTGCAGTCATTTGAAGGCCGCGTGAAAGGCGCCGCTCAGGCCAAGATGGAAAAAGACGCAAAAGAGAACACCGCGAAAGGTGAGGCTTATGCCACCAAGTTCGCGAAAGAAAAAGGCGTGAAGAAAACCGAGTCTGGCCTGCTTTACCAGGTTGAGAAAGAAGGTACCGGCGACGCACCGAAAGACAGCGACACTGTGGTAGTGAACTACAAAGGTACGCTGATTGACGGTACTGAATTCGATAACTCCTACACCCGCGGTGAGCCACTGTCATTCCGTCTGGATGGCGTTATCCCAGGCTGGACTGAAGGTCTGAAGCACGTGAAGAAAGGCGGTAAGATTAAGCTGGTGATCCCACCACAGCTGGCTTACGGCAAAAACGGCGTTCCGGGTATCCCGGCTAACTCCACGCTGGTGTTCGATGTTGAGCTGCTTGACATCAAACCTGCTGCCAAAGCGGATGCTAATGCTCCGAGCCCAGCAGAAGCCCCAGCCGCCACGCAGGCGAAGTAACACCTCTCACCGCCACACATTGTGTGGCGGTGTGCTTTCCCCGCTGTAAAATCCCTCTTGTTGTTGCGTTCCCCGGCATTTCATGACAAAGGTCAGGACAGGCGTTTCTGATATTTGATAGACTGTGCCTCACGCATTTTCTTCAGAATGAGTCTGCCCTTGCGCCGTGCGACAGGCTCTCTTAAAGGGTGGTGTCTAAATGTCTGGTTCAATTTTTACCGGTGATGTGGCCGATCTGGAATTACTGGAACAGCATCCCTTCGTGCAAACTGACTTTGATATCCTCAAATCCTATGAAGCGGTGGTGGATGGATTGGCAATGCTGATCGGCTCCCACTGCGAAATCGTGCTGCATTCACTGGAAGATTTGAAGTGCTCAGCGGTCAGAATCGCCAATGGCGAGCACACGGGGCGTAAAATTGGGTCGCCTATCACCGACCTGGCGCTGCGTATGCTGCATGACATGAATGGCGCAGACAGCAATGTCTCCAAAGCCTACTTCACGCGGGCAAAAAGCGGCGTACTGATGAAATCGGTGACCATTGCCATCCGCAACGGCGATCAACGCGTCATTGGCCTGCTGTGCATCAACATGAACCTGGATGTGCCTTTCTCTCAGATTATGGCGACGTTTATGCCACCGGAGACACAGGACGCGGCATCTTCCGTGAACTTCGCGTCGTCGGTTGACGATTTGGTGATGCAAACGCTGGAGTTCACCATCGAAGAGGTGAGCGGCGACCGCAATGTGTCCAACAACGCCAAAAACCGTCAGATCGTGCTGAACCTGTATGAGAAGGGGATCTTTGATATCAAGGATGCCATTAACCAGGTCGCCGACCGCCTGAATATTTCCAAGCACACGGTTTATCTCTACATCCGCCAGTTCAAGAACGGTGATTTGCAGGGGCACGATCGCTGATGCGTTATTCTCTGCTGGTCACCGGACCGGCTTACGGCACGCAGCAATCCAGCAGCGCCTATCTTTTCGCCCAGGCTTTACTGGCCGCCGGCCATCAGCTGGAGAGCGTGTTCTTCTATCGTGAAGGCGTGCTGAATGCCAGCCAGTTAACCTCACCGGCCAGCGATGAATTTCACCTCAGTCAGGCCTGGCAGCGCCTGCATCAGGAGCAGGGCGTGACGTTGAATATCTGCGTGGCCGCGGCGTTACGTCGGGGCATTACCGATCGGCAGGAAGCGACCAATCTGGGGCTGCCTGCGGCCAATCTGGCGGAAGGCTTTCAGCTGTCGGGATTGGGTGCGCTGGCGGAAGCGGCGCTGACCTGTGACCGTCTGGTGCAGTTCTGATGAACCGTGTGGCGTTCGTGTTCAGCCAGGCTCCTCATGGCAACAGTGCCGGCCGCGAAGGGCTTGATGCGGTGATGGCGATGTCTGCATTGAGTGAAGAGCTGGCGCTGTTTTTTGTCAGCGATGGCGTGTTCCAGCTTATCTCAGGCCAGCATCCCGAACAGATACTTTCGCGCAATTACATTGCGACCTTTGGCGTGCTGCCGCTGTATGACATCGAGCATTTCTATGTCTGTGCGGAATCGTTGGCTGAACGTGGCCTGAATGCCGAAATGACCGACGTGCTGCCGGTCGAAGTGATGACGCCTGCTGCATTGCGAGAAGCGCTTGGAAAGTACGATCGGATCATCACGTTTTGAGGATTTTATGCTTCACACTCTGACCGCTTCCCCCTTTAAGACCGATTTAGCCGCGATCGTGCGTTTATTTGCGGCAGGCGACGATGTTCTGCTCATTCAGGATGGCGTGCTAGCCGCAATTGAAGGGACGCGTAGCCTTGAAATCCTGCAGAAAGCCCCTATATCCCTGTATGTGCTGGAAGAAGACATTGTCGCGCGTGGGCTTTCTGCTCAAATTTCAATCAGTGTGGCGACAGTAAGCTATACTGATTTCGTCGCGCTGACGGTAAAAAACCCACAACAAATGACCTGGTAACTGAAGATATCCTGGTTATTTCTTGACACCTTTTGAGCTCAGCCCTAAAATTCTGCGTCCTCGTTATACCACGAGGCGATTTATCACGTGTTTACGAAGCAAAAGCAAATCCCAGGAGCTATTTAATGGCAACAGTTAATCAGCTGGTTCGCAAACCACGCGCACGTAAAGTTGCAAAGAGCAACGTACCTGCGCTGGAAGCCTGCCCGCAGAAACGTGGTGTATGTACTCGCGTATATACTACTACCCCTAAAAAACCGAACTCCGCACTGCGTAAAGTATGTCGTGTTCGCTTGACCAACGGTTTTGAAGTTACCTCCTACATCGGCGGTGAAGGTCATAACCTGCAGGAACACTCCGTGATCCTGATCCGTGGCGGTCGTGTAAAAGACTTGCCAGGTGTGCGTTACCACACCGTTCGTGGCGCGCTGGACTGCTCAGGTGTTAAAGACCGTAAGCAGTCACGCTCCAAGTACGGCGTGAAGAAGCCAAAGGCTTAATGGTTCTCCGTTAAGTAAGGCCAAACGTTTTATATTAAATGTCATAATAAACTCGTAGAGTTTTGGACAATCCTGAATTAACAACGGAGTATTTCCATGCCACGTCGTCGCGTAATTGGCCAGCGTAAAATCCTGCCAGATCCTAAGTTCGGATCAGAGCTGCTGGCTAAATTTGTAAACATCCTGATGGTAGACGGTAAAAAATCTACAGCTGAATCAATCGTCTATACCGCGCTTGAGACCCTGGCTCAGCGTTCAGGTAAAAACGAACTGGAAGCATTTGAAGTAGCCCTGGACAACGTCCGCCCAACCGTGGAAGTTAAATCCCGTCGCGTTGGTGGTTCTACTTATCAGGTACCAGTTGAAGTCCGTCCGGTTCGTCGTAATGCTCTGGCAATGCGTTGGATCGTTGAAGCTGCTCGTAAACGCGGTGATAAATCGATGGCTCTGCGCCTGGCGAACGAACTTTCTGATGCTGCAGAGAACAAAGGTACTGCAGTTAAGAAACGTGAAGACGTTCACCGTATGGCCGAAGCCAACAAGGCGTTCGCTCACTACCGCTGGTAACAGCTTCGTAGTTGTTATTAACCCAGCGGGCGTCCCAGTGACTCACCCGCTGGGGTTTACTAACTTAGAACGTCCGAGAATCAGAGGAATCAAATGGCTCGTAAAACACCCATTGAGCGCTACCGTAACATCGGAATCAGCGCACACATCGACGCCGGTAAAACGACGACGACCGAACGTGTTCTGTTCTACACCGGTGTAAACCACAAAATCGGTGAAGTACATGACGGCGCGGCCACCATGGACTGGATGGAGCAGGAACAGGAACGTGGTATTACCATCACTTCCGCTGCGACCACCTGTTTCTGGTCTGGTATGGCTAAGCAGTTTGAGCCACACCATGTAAACATCATCGACACCCCGGGACACGTTGACTTCACCATCGAAGTAGAACGTTCCATGCGTGTGCTTGACGGCGCAGTAATGGTTTACTGTGCAGTTGGTGGTGTTCAGCCACAGTCTGAGACCGTATGGCGCCAGGCTAACAAATATAAAGTTCCACGCATCGCGTTCGTTAACAAAATGGACCGCATGGGTGCTAACTTCCTGAAAGTTGTTGATCAGATGCAAGTGCGCCTGGGTGCAAACCCAGTTCCATTGCAGCTGGCAATCGGCGCAGAAGAGAAATTCACCGGTGTTGTTGACCTGGTGAAAATGAAAGCCATCAACTGGAACGATGCCGATCAGGGCGTGACCTTCGTTTACGAAGAGATCCCAGCTGATATGCAGGAACTGGCTGATGAATGGCGCGCCAAGCTGGTCGAAGCCGCTGCTGAAGGTTCTGACGAGCTGATGGAGAAATTCTTTGGCGGCGAAGAGCTGACTGAAGAAGAGATCAAAACATCTCTGCGTAAGCGCGTTCTGAACAGCGAAATCATCCTGGTTACCTGTGGTTCTGCATTTAAGAACAAAGGTGTTCAGGCGATGCTGGATGCGGTTGTTGAATATCTGCCGGCTCCAACTGACGTTACTGCAATCAACGGTATGCTGGACGATGGTAAAGATACCCCAGCTGTTCGTCACTCTGATGATGAAGAACCGTTTGCTGCGCTGGCGTTCAAAATCGCTACCGACCCGTTTGTTGGTAACCTGACCTTCTTCCGCGTTTACTCTGGCATCGTTAACTCCGGTGACACAGTTTATAACCCGGTGAAGTCTGCTCGTGAGCGTCTGGGCCGTATCGTACAGATGCACGCCAACAAGCGTGAAGAGATCAAAGAAGTTCGTGCAGGCGACATCGCCGCGGCTATCGGTCTGAAAGACGTGACTACCGGTGACACTCTGTGTGATCCGAACAACGTGATCATTCTGGAGCGCATGGAATTCCCAGAGCCAGTAATCTCGATCGCTGTTGAACCAAAAACCAAAGCTGACCAGGAAAAAATGGGTCTGGCTCTGGGTCGTCTGGCTAAAGAAGATCCATCATTCCGCGTATGGACTGATGAAGAAACTAACCAGACCATCATCGCCGGTATGGGTGAGTTGCACCTCGACATCATCGTTGACCGTATGAAGCGTGAATTCAACGTTGAAGCGAACGTCGGTAAACCTCAGGTTGCTTATCGTGAAGCGATTCGCGCCAAAGTTACCGATATCGAAGGCAAACACGCCAAGCAGTCTGGTGGTCGTGGTCAGTACGGTCATGTTGTTATCGACATGTACCCACTGGAGCCAGGCTCGAACCCTAAAGGTTACGAGTTCGTCAACGACATCAAAGGCGGTACTATTCCAACGGAATATATCCCTGCGGTTGACAAAGGTATCCAGGAGCAGCTGAAATCAGGTCCTCTGGCTGGTTATCCAGTAGTTGATCTGGGTGTTCGTCTGCACTTTGGTTCTTACCATGACGTTGACTCCTCTGAGCTGGCGTTTAAACTGGCTGCTTCTATCGCGTTCAAAGACGGCTTTAGGAAAGCAACTCCAGTTCTGCTTGAGCCGATCATGAAGGTTGAAGTAGAGACTCCGGAAGAGAACACCGGTGACGTTATCGGTGACCTTAGCCGTCGTCGTGGTATGCTGAAGGGACAAGAATCTAACGCTACTGGCGTTCAGATTCACGCTGAAGTTCCGCTGTCTGAAATGTTCGGATATGCAACTCAGCTGCGTTCTCTGACTAAAGGCCGTGCTTCATACTCTATGGAGTTCCTGAAGTATGATGATGCGCCGAACAATGTCGCTCAGGCCGTTATTGAAGCTCGTAGCAAATAAGCTACAGTTTTAAAATATTGATCATATGCTCTCACCATGGAGTGAGAGCATTAAAGTAAGGAATATCGTCGTGGCTAAAGAGAAATTTGAACGTAACAAACCGCACGTCAACGTTGGTACTATCGGCCACGTTGACCACGGTAAAACTACCCTGACAGCAGCTATCACCACCGTTCTGGCTAAAACCTACGGCGGTTCTGCTCGTGCATTCGACCAGATCGATAACGCACCAGAAGAAAAAGCGCGTGGTATCACCATCAACACTTCTCACGTTGAATATGACACCCCGACTCGCCACTATGCGCACGTTGACTGCCCAGGCCACGCCGACTATGTGAAAAACATGATCACCGGTGCTGCGCAGATGGACGGTGCAATTCTGGTTGTTGCTGCAACTGACGGCCCTATGCCTCAGACCCGTGAGCACATCCTGCTGGGTCGCCAGGTTGGCGTTCCTTTCATCATCGTATTCATGAACAAATGTGACATGGTTGATGATGAAGAGCTGCTGGAACTGGTTGAGATGGAAGTTCGTGAACTTCTTTCTGCCTACGACTTCCCTGGTGATGACCTGCCAATCGTTCGCGGTTCTGCACTGAAAGCACTGCAGGGCGAAGCTGAGTGGGAAGAGAAAATCATCGAGCTGGCTGGTTACCTGGATAGCTACATCCCAGAACCAGAGCGCGCAATTGACAAGCCATTCCTGCTGCCAATTGAAGACGTTTTCTCTATCTCCGGCCGTGGTACTGTTGTTACCGGTCGTGTAGAGCGCGGTATCGTTAAAGTTGGCGAAGAAGTTGAAATCGTCGGCATCAAAGACACCGTTAAATCTACTTGTACTGGTGTTGAGATGTTCCGTAAGCTGCTTGACGAAGGTCGTGCAGGTGAGAACTGTGGTGTTCTTCTGCGTGGTATCAAGCGTGAAGAAATCCAGCGTGGCCAGGTTCTGGCTAAGCCAGGTTCAATCAAGCCACACACCAAATTTGAGTCAGAAGTTTACATTCTGTCCAAAGATGAAGGCGGCCGTCATACTCCGTTCTTCAAAGGCTACCGTCCACAGTTCTACTTCCGTACAACTGACGTGACCGGTACCATCGAACTGCCAGAAGGCGTTGAGATGGTAATGCCTGGTGACAACATCCAGATGGTTGTTACCCTGATCCACCCAATCGCGATGGATGACGGTCTGCGTTTCGCAATCCGTGAAGGCGGCCGTACTGTTGGTGCGGGCGTTGTTGCTAAAGTTATCGCTTAATTGTCGATGATTTGAAACGGCAGGGTTCGCTCTGCCGGTGCAAATAAAAAGAGCACTTCGGTGCTCTTTTTTTATGCCTGTAATTTGACGCCGGCAGGGGTAGTGATTGAAATAAAAACGATTCGCATTTACACTATGATCAGAAACTGTACTGGAGTCGCAAAATGTACGTCTGCTTGTGTAATGCCGTTAGTGATAAAACCATCCGCGAAGTTGTCCGTCGTTATCAACCGAAATCGTTACAGCACCTTCGTCAACTGGTCCCGGTTGGCAAACAATGTGGCAAATGTATCCGTGCCGCGCGCGAAATCATGGATGAAGAAATGCAGCACGTTCCGCAGTACAAAGAGATCGCCTGATAATCTCCCTATAATTTGTCATGGTTTTTTGACTTCCCCCAATCCGCGTCTACGATTTGATTAACTGGAAGCGGAGGAAGCAAAATGAAGGGCGATGCGAAAATTATAAGTCATTTAAACAAATTGCTTGGAAATGAGCTGGTTGCTATTAATCAGTATTTCCTGCATGCGCGGATGTTCAAGAATTGGGGACTGATGCGGCTTAACGATATTGAGTACCACGAATCCATCGATGAAATGAAGCATGCCGACAAGTACATTGAACGCATTCTGTTTCTTGAAGGATTACCCAACCTGCAGGATCTGGGCAGACTTCGCATCGGAGAGGATGTTGAAGAGATGCTGAAGTCAGATTTAGCGTTGGAACTTGAAGGGGCGAGAGACTTGCGGGAAGCGATAGCCTACGCCGACAAGGTGCATGACTATGTCAGTCGGGACATGATGATTGTGATCCTGGAGGATGAAGAGCATCACATCGATTTCCTGGAAACCGAACTCGAGCTGATGGGCAAGGTTGGGGTTCAAAATTATCTACAGACACAAATAAAAGTCGAATAGCAGGGTAGGGCAGTTGCAATGTTGTTGTACATATTTTCGCCGCTGAAACAGTCACTTCAGCGGCGTTGTCATTTCTGAGTCCCATCAAGCGCTTCCACTTCCAGCTTCCCACTACAGTCCTTTGCGACAAACAGTTTGCTTTGTGTGCTCAGACACGTATAATGCGCGGGCTCGTCAGAAATGACGGCCCGGTTCAATCTGAACCGCAGGTTAGCAATTAGCTCACCTGACAATACTCCCAATAGGGGAGTTATGTGCAGACGATTACACTCTCCCATCAATCGTAATGGGTTTGAGTAGTAATCTTTTCGTTTATAAATAATTGGAGCTCTGGTCTCATGCAGAACCAAAGAATCCGTATCCGTCTTAAAGCGTTTGATCATCGTTTGATCGATCAATCAACTGCGGAAATCGTAGAGACTGCCAAGCGCACTGGTGCGCAGGTTCGTGGTCCTATTCCGCTGCCGACCCGCAAAGAGCGTTTTACTGTTCTGATCTCCCCGCACGTCAACAAAGACGCGCGCGATCAGTATGAAATTCGCACTCACAAGCGTCTGGTTGACATCGTTGAGCCAACTGAAAAAACGGTTGATGCTCTGATGCGTCTGGATCTGGCTGCAGGTGTAGACGTGCAGATCAGCCTGGGTTAATCAGGTCATTGAGCGATTGAGAGGTTGAACACAATGATTGGTTTAGTCGGTAAGAAAGTGGGCATGACTCGTATCTTCACTGAAGATGGCGTTTCTATCCCAGTAACCGTGATTGAAATTGAAGCAAACCGCGTGACTCAGGTTAAGAGCCTGGAAAACGACGGCTACACTGCTATCCAGGTAACTGCGGGCGCTAAAAAAGCAAACCGTGTTACTAAGCCTGAAGCAGGTCATTTTGCTAAAGCTGGCGTTGAAGCTGGCCGTGGCCTCTGGGAATTCCGCACCGTTGAAGGTGATGAGTTCGCTGTTGGTCAGAGCATTAACGTTGATATCTTCAGCGACGTTAAAAAAGTTGACGTGACTGGAACATCTAAAGGTAAAGGTTTTGCCGGTACTGTAAAGCGCTGGAACTTCCGTACTCAGGATGCTACTCACGGTAACTCCTTGTCCCACCGCGTACCGGGTTCTATCGGTCAGAACCAGACTCCGGGCAAAGTGTTTAAAGGCAAGAAAATGGCAGGCCAGATGGGTAACGAACGTGTCACTGTTCAGAGCCTGGACGTGGTACGCGTTGACGCTGAGCGCAACCTGCTGCTGGTTAAAGGTGCAGTACCCGGTGCTACCGGTTGCGACCTGATCGTTAAACCAGCTGTTAAGGCGTAAGGGGATAGCAATGGAATTAGTATTGAAAGACGCGCAAAGCGCGCTGACTGTTTCCGAAACTACCTTCGGTCGTGATTTCAACGAAGCGCTAGTACACCAGGTTGTTGTTGCTTATGCAGCAGGTGCCCGTCAAGGTACTCGTGCTCAGAAGACCCGCGCTGAAGTAACTGGTTCCGGTAAGAAACCGTGGCGTCAGAAAGGTACCGGCCGTGCTCGTGCTGGTACTGTGAAGAGCCCGATCTGGCGTTCAGGTGGTGTAACTTTCGCAGCGAAGCCACAGGATCACAGTCAAAAAGTTAACAAAAAGATGTACCGCGGCGCGCTGAAAAGCATTTTGTCCGAACTGGTACGTCAAGATCGTCTGATCGTTGTCGAGCAGTTCTCTCTGGAAGCGCCTAAAACTAAGCTGCTTGTTGAGAAACTGAAAGACATGGCTCTGGAAGACGTGCTGATCATCACTGGCGAACTGGAAGAGAACCTGTTCCTGGCCGCGCGCAACCTGTACAAGGTTGACGTACGTGATGCAGCTGGTATCGACCCAGTTAGCCTGATCGCCTTCGACAAAGTCGTTATGACTGCTGACGCAGTTAAGCAAGTTGAGGAGATGCTGGCATGATCCGTGAAGAACGTCTGCTGAAAGTCGTGCGCGCGCCGCACGTATCTGAAAAAGCATCTGCCGCGATGGAAAAAACAAACACCATCGTTCTCAAAGTTGCTAAAGACGCGACCAAGGCAGAAATCAAAGCCGCTGTACAGAAGCTTTTCGAAGTGGAAGTAAAAGACGTTAACACCCTGGTAGTTAAAGGGAAAGTTAAACGTTCTGGTCAGCGTATTGGTCGTCGTAACGACTGGAAAAAAGCTTACGTCACCCTGAAAGAAGGCCAGAATCTGGACTTCGTCGGCGGCGCTGAGTAAGTCGGAGGAGAAGAACAATGGCAGTTGTTAAATGTAAACCGACATCTCCGGGTCGTCGCCATGTAGTTAAAGTGGTAAACACGGAGCTGCACAAGGGCAAACCATTCGCCCCGCTGGTAGAGAAAAACAGCAAATCCGGCGGCCGTAACAACAATGGTCGCATCACTACCCGTCATATCGGTGGTGGTCACAAGCAGGCTTACCGTATTGTTGACTTCAAACGCAACAAAGATGGTATCCCAGCAACCGTTGAACGTCTTGAGTACGATCCGAACCGCTCTGCGAACATCGCACTGGTTCTGTACAAAGACGGCGAGCGCCGTTACATCCTGGCCCCTAAAGGCCTGAAAGCTGGCGACCAGATTCAGTCTGGCGTTGATGCTGCGATTAAAGCAGGTAACACCCTGCCGATGCGTAACATCCCAGTGGGTTCTACCGTGCATAACGTAGAAATGAAACCAGGCAAAGGCGGACAGATTGCTCGCTCAGCTGGTACTTACGTGCAGATCGTTGCGCGTGAAGGTTCCTACGTAACCCTGCGTCTGCGTTCAGGTGAAATGCGTAAAGTCGAAATCGACTGCCGCGCTACCCTGGGTGAAGTCGGTAATGCTGAGCATATGCTTCGCGTTCTGGGTAAAGCCGGTGCTGCTCGTTGGCGTGGTGTTCGTCCTACCGTTCGCGGTACTGCGATGAACCCAGTCGACCACCCACACGGTGGTGGTGAAGGTCGTAACTTTGGTAAGCACCCGGTAACTCCGTGGGGCGTTCAGACCAAAGGTAAGAAGACCCGCAGCAACAAGCGTACTGATAAATTTATCGTACGTCGCCGTAGCAAATAATTTTAGAGGATAAGCCATGCCACGTTCTCTCAAGAAAGGTCCTTTTATTGACCTGCACTTGCTGAAGAAGGTAGAGAAAGCGGTGGAAAGCGGAGACAAGAAGCCTTTGCGCACCTGGTCCCGTCGTTCAACGATCTTCCCTAACATGATCGGTTTGACCATCGCTGTCCATAATGGTCGTCAGCACGTTCCTGTCTTTGTTTCCGACGAAATGGTCGGTCACAAACTGGGTGAATTTGCACCGACCCGTACTTATCGCGGCCACACGGCTGATAAGAAAGCCAAGAAACGCTAAGCAGGAGGAAGAGATGGAAACTATCGCTAAACATCGCCACGCTCGTTCTTCTGCACAGAAGGTTCGCCTTGTTGCGGATCTTGTACGCGGTAAGAATGTGTCGCAGGCTCTGGACATTTTGACCTACACCAACAAGAAAGCGGCTGTACTGGTTAAGAAGGTCTTAGAATCTGCCATTGCTAACGCCGAACACAACGATGGCGCTGACATTGATGATCTGAAAGTCACGAAGATCTTCGTAGACGAAGGCCCTAGCATGAAGCGCATTATGCCTCGTGCAAAAGGTCGTGCAGATCGCATCCTGAAGCGCACCAGCCACATTACTGTGGTTGTGTCCGATCGCTGAGACTCTGGAGACTAGCAATGGGTCAGAAAGTACATCCTAATGGTATTCGCCTGGGTATAGTTAAAGCTTGGAACTCTACCTGGTTCGCCAATACCAAAGAATTCGCTGACAACCTGGACAGCGACTTTAAAGTGCGTCAGTTCTTGACTAAAGAACTGGCCAAAGCGTCTGTATCTCGTATCGTTATCGAGCGTCCAGCTAAGAGCATCCGTGTGACTATTCACACTGCTCGCCCTGGCATCGTGATCGGTAAGAAAGGCGAAGACGTAGAAAAACTGCGCAAGGTCGTAGCGGATATCGCTGGCGTTCCTGCACAGATCAATATCGCTGAAGTCCGTAAGCCGGAACTGGACGCTAAATTGGTTGCTGACAGCATCACTTCACAGCTGGAGCGTCGTGTGATGTTCCGTCGTGCTATGAAGCGTGCTGTACAGAACGCAATGCGTCTGGGCGCTAAAGGGATCAAAGTTGAAGTTAGTGGCCGTCTGGGCGGTGCTGAAATCGCGCGTACCGAATGGTACCGTGAAGGCCGCGTGCCGTTGCACACCCTGCGTGCTGACATTGACTACAACACCTCTGAAGCGCACACCACTTATGGTGTAATCGGCGTTAAGGTATGGATCTTCAAAGGTGAGATCCTGGGTGGTATGGCTGCTGTTGAACAACCGGAACCGGCTGCTCAACCTAAAAAGCAGCAGCGTAAAAGCCGTAAGTAAGGAGAGTCGCTGATGTTACAACCAAAGCGTACAAAATTCCGTAAAGTGCATAAAGGCCGCAACCGTGGTCTGGCGCAGGGCACGGATGTTAGCTTCGGTACTTTCGGTTTGAAAGCTGTTGGCCGTGGTCGTCTGACCGCCCGTCAGATCGAAGCCGCACGTCGTGCAATGACACGTGCAGTTAAGCGTCAAGGTAAAATTTGGATCCGTGTATTCCCGGACAAACCAATTACCGAGAAGCCGCTGGAAGTGCGTATGGGTAAAGGTAAAGGTAACGTGGAATATTGGGTTGCCTTGATCCAACCGGGCAAAGTCCTGTATGAAATGGACGGCGTTCCGGAAGAGCTTGCCCGTGAAGCATTCAAGCTGGCAGCAGCAAAACTGCCTATCAAAACCACCTTTGTAACTAAGACGGTGATGTAATGAAAGCAACAGAGCTGCGTGAAAAAAGCGTTGAAGAGCTGAACACTGAGCTTCTTAACCTACTGCGTGAGCAGTTTAACCTGCGCATGCAGGCAGCATCCGGCCAGCTGCAACAGTCTCATCTGTTGAAGCAAGTGCGTCGTGATGTTGCACGCGTAAAGACTTTACTGACTGAGAAGGCGGGTGCGTAATGACCGATAAAATCCGTACTCTGCAAGGTCGTGTGACTAGTGACAAAATGGAGAAATCCATGACCGTTGCTATCGAACGTTTTGTGAAACACCCTATCTACGGTAAATTCATCAAGCGTACGACTAAACTGCACGTACATGACGAGAACAATGAATGCGGTATCGGCGACGTGGTTATCATCCGCGAATGCCGCCCGCTGTCCAAGACTAAGTCCTGGACGCTGGTTCGCGTTGTAGAGAAAGCGATTCTGTAATAGAATCTGCCCTCGTTAAAAATAAGATAAACGGCTCGTTTTGAGCCGTTTATTTTTTCTACCCATATGCGAAAAGCAGTGTTATAATGCTGCGCCCTCAATTATGGGCTATCAATCGACCTGAATCAGGTCCCGAAGTAGTAGTTGACATTAGCGGAGCACTAAAATGATCCAAGAACAGACTATGCTGAACGTCGCCGACAACTCCGGTGCACGTCGCGTAATGTGTATCAAGGTTCTGGGTGGCTCGCACCGTCGCTACGCAGGCGTAGGCGATATCATCAAAATTACCATCAAGGAAGCAATTCCTCGCGGTAAGGTTAAGAAAGGTGATGTGCTGAAAGCGGTAGTGGTGCGCACCAGGAAGGGTGTTCGTCGCCCGGACGGTTCTGTCATTCGCTTCGATGGTAATGCATGCGTTATTTTAAATAATAACAGCGAGCAGCCTATCGGAACGCGTATTTTTGGGCCGGTAACTCGTGAACTTCGTACTGAAAAGTTCATGAAAATTATCTCTCTGGCACCAGAAGTACTCTAAGGAGCGAAAAATGGCAGCTAAAATCCGTCGCGATGACGAAGTTGTCGTGCTGACCGGCAAAGATAAAGGTAAGCGCGGTAAAGTTAAGAATGTCCTGTCTTCTGGCAAGGTAATTGTTGAAGGTATCAACCTGGTTAAGAAGCATCAGAAGCCGGTTCCGGCCCTGAACCAACCAGGTGGCATCGTTGAAAAGGAAGCTGCTCTGCAGGTTTCTAACGTTGCACTTTACAACACTGCCACCGGCAAGGCGGACCGTGTAGGCTTTAGATTCGAAGACGGCAAAAAAGTCCGTTTCTTCAAGTCTAACAGCGTAACTATCAAGTAATTTGGAGTAGTACGATGGCGAAACTGCATGATTACTACAAAGACGAAGTAGTTAAACAACTCATGACTGAGTTTAGCTACAATTCTGTCATGCAAGTCCCTCGGGTCGAGAAGATCACCCTGAATATGGGTGTGGGTGAAGCGATCGCTGACAAGAAACTGCTGGATAACGCAGCAGCTGACTTGGCAGCAATCTCCGGTCAAAAGCCGTTTATCACCAAAGCACGCAAATCAGTTGCAGGCTTCAAAATCCGTCAGGGCTATCCGATCGGCTGTAAAGTAACTCTGCGTGGCGAACGCATGTGGGAGTTCTTTGAGCGTCTGATTTCTATTGCTGTTCCACGTATCCGTGACTTCCGTGGCTTGTCCGCTAAGTCATTCGATGGCCGTGGAAACTACAGCATGGGCGTTCGTGAGCAGATCATCTTCCCAGAGATCGACTATGACAAAGTCGACCGCGTTCGTGGTTTGGATATCACCATTACCACTACTGCGAAATCTGATGATGAAGGCCGCGCACTTTTGGCTGCTTTTAACTTCCCATTCCGCAAGTAAGGCAGGGTTACTGATGGCTAAGCAATCGATGAAAGCACGCGAAGTCGTTCGCGTGAAACTGGCTGACAAGTACCGCGCTAAACGCGAGGAACTGAAAGCTATCATTTCAGGTGTGAACTCATCCGACGAAGATCGTTGGAATGCTGTTCTCAAGCTGCAAACTCTGCCGCGTGATTCCAGCCCGTCTCGTCAGCGTAAACGCTGCCGCCAAACTGGCCGTCCACATGGTTATGTGGGCAAGTTCGGGTTGAGCCGTATCAAGCTTCGTGAAGCCGCTATGCGCGGTGAAGTACCTGGCTTGAAAAAGGCTAGCTGGTAATTACCAATTGAATCACGGGAGTAAAGACAGATGAGCATGCAAGATCCGATCGCGGATATGCTGACCCGTATCCGTAACGGTCAATCTGCGAATAAAGTAGCGGTTACCATGCCTTCCTCCAAGCTGAAATTGGCTATTGCCAAGCTGCTGAAGGAAGAAGGATATATTGAAGAATTTAAAATCGAAGGCGACACCAAGCCAGAACTGGAACTTACTCTTAAGTATTTCCAGGGCAAGGCAGTGGTAGAGAGCATTCAGCGTGTTAGTCGTCCAGGTCTGCGCATCTACAAACGCAAAGACGAGCTGCCAAAAGTTATGGCAGGACTGGGTATCGCTGTTATTTCTACCTCTAAAGGTGTTATGACCGATCGTGCAGCGCGCCAGGCTGGTCTTGGTGGCGAAATTATCTGCTACGTAGCTTAAGGAGGAATTTATGTCTCGTGTTGCTAAAGCACCTGTCGTGATTCCTGCAGGCGTAGAGGTAAAACTCGACGGTCAGGTAATTTCGATTAAAGGTAAAAACGGCGAGCTGACTCGTACTTTGAACTCTGCTGTAGAAGTTAAGCATGTTGACAACACCCTGACTTTCGCCCCGCGCGAAGGCTTCACGGATGGTTGGGCACAGGCTGGTACTTCTCGTGCATTGTTGAACGGTATGGTTATCGGTGTTACCGAAGGCTTCTCTAAGAAGTTACAGCTGGTTGGTGTAGGTTATCGTGCAGCCGTTAAAGGCAACTCTGTGAGCTTGGCCCTGGGCTTCTCTCACCCTGTTGACCACGCGCTGCCAGCCGGAATTACTGCTGAATGTCCAACTCAGACTGAGATCGTGCTGAAAGGCGCTGATAAACAGCTGATTGGCCAGGTAGCAGCAGATCTCCGCGCCTACCGTCGTCCTGAGCCTTATAAAGGCAAGGGTGTTCGTTACGCCGACGAAGTCGTGCGTACCAAAGAGGCTAAGAAGAAGTAAGGTAACACTATGGATAAGAAATCTGCTCGTATCCGTCGTGCGACCCGCGCACGCCGTAAGCTCAAAGAGCTTGGTGCAACTCGCCTGGTGGTACATCGTACCCCGCGTCATATTTACGCACAGGTAATTGCTCCAAACGGCTCTGAAATCCTGGTTGCTGCTTCTACTGTAGAAAAAGCAATCGGTGAGCAATTGAAGTACACAGGAAACAAAGACGCCGCAGCAGCTGTTGGTAAAGCAGTAGCTGAGCGCGCAATCGAAAAAGGCATCAAAAATGTTTCTTTCGACCGCTCTGGTTTCCAATATCATGGTCGTGTCCAGGCACTGGCAGATGCTGCCCGTGAAGCTGGCCTACAGTTCTAAGGTAGAGGTGTAAGATGGCACACATCGAAAAACAAGCTGGCGAACTGCAGGAAAAGCTGATCGCGGTAAATCGCGTATCTAAAACCGTTAAAGGCGGTCGTATCTTCTCCTTCACTGCATTGACAGTGGTTGGCGACGGTAACGGTCGTATCGGTTTTGGTTACGGAAAAGCGCGTGAAGTTCCAGCAGCGATCCAGAAAGCTATGGAAAAAGCTCGTCGCAACATGATCAATGTTGCGTTGAACAACGGTACTCTGCAGCACCCAGTTAAAGGTGTGCACACAGGTTCTCGTGTGTTCATGATGCCGGCTTCTGAAGGTACCGGTATTATTGCCGGTGGTGCAATGCGCGCCGTCCTGGAAGTCGCTGGGGTTCATAACGTTTTGGCTAAAGCCTACGGTTCCACTAACCCGATTAACGTGGTTCGTGCAACGCTGGATGGCCTGGGCAACATGAATTCCCCAGAAATGGTCGCTGCTAAGCGTGGCAAATCCGTTGAAGACATTCTGGGGTAATGACCATGGCTAAGACTATTAAGATTACTCAAACCCGCAGTTCGATCGGTCGTTTGCCAAAACACAAGGCAACGCTGCTTGGCCTGGGTCTGCGTCGTATTAACCACACCGTAGAGCGTGAAGACACGCCAGCTGTACGCGGTATGGTCAACGCGATTTCGTACATGGTTAAAGTGGAGGAGTAACAGATGCGTTTAAATACTCTGTCTCCGGCCGAAGGGTCTAAACACGCTGCGAAGCGTGTTGGTCGTGGTATTGGTTCTGGCCTCGGCAAGACCGCTGGTCGTGGTCACAAAGGTCAGAACTCACGTTCTGGCGGTGGCGTACGTCGCGGTTTCGAAGGCGGCCAGATGCCTCTGTACCGTCGTCTGCCGAAATTCGGTTTCACCTCACGTAAAGCAATGGTTACGGCAGAAGTTCGTCTGTCTGACCTGCTGAAAGTGGAAGGCGGAATCGTCGACCTGAACACGCTGAAAGCAGCCAACATTATCGGAATTCAGATTGAATTCGCTAAAGTTATTCTGTCTGGCGAAGTCTCTGCACCGGTAACGGTTCGCGGTCTGCGTGTCACTAAAGGCGCTCGTGCTGCAATCGAAGCTGCTGGCGGTAAAATTGAGGAATAAGTAGCAGATGGCTAAGCAACCAGGATTAGATTTTCAAAGTGCCAAGGGTGGTTTTGGCGAACTAAAACGCAGACTTCTGTTTGTTATTGGTGCGCTGATTGTTTTCCGAATTGGTTCTTTTATTCCGATCCCTGGTATCGATGCCACTGTACTTGCCAAACTGCTTGAGCAACAGCGTGGCACCATCATTGAAATGTTTAACATGTTCTCTGGTGGTGCCCTCAGCCGTGCTTCTATCTTTGCCCTGGGTATTATGCCGTACATTTCGGCCTCTATTATTATCCAGCTGCTGACGGTGGTTCATCCAGCGTTAGCTGAAATAAAGAAAGAAGGGGAGGCTGGCCGTCGTAAGATTAGCCAGTACACCCGTTACGGTACGTTGGTATTAGGGATATTTCAGTCTGTCGGTATTGCTACCGGTTTACCGAATATGCCTGGAATGCAGGGCCTGGTGTTAAACCCAGGCTTTGCTTTCTACTTTACCGCTGTTGTTAGCCTGGTTACCGGAACAATGTTCCTGATGTGGCTGGGTGAACAGATTACTGAGCGAGGTATCGGCAACGGTATCTCAATCATAATCTTCGCTGGTATTGTTGCGGGATTGCCGCCGGCCGTTGGCCATACTATCGAGCAAGCAAGGCAAGGCGACCTGCACTTCCTCCTGTTGCTGTTGGTTGCAGTTCTCGTATTTGCAGTGACCTTCTTCGTTGTTTACGTTGAGCGTGGTCAACGCCGCATTGTGGTGAACTATGCGAAACGTCAGCAAGGCCGTCGTGTCTATGCTGCACAGAGCACACATTTACCGTTGAAAGTGAATATGGCCGGGGTTATCCCAGCAATCTTTGCTTCCAGCATTATTCTGTTCCCAGCGACCATCGCTTCTTGGTTCGGGGGCGGTACCGGTTGGAACTGGCTGACGACTATTTCGATGAATTTGCAGCCCGGACAACCGCTTTATGTGCTACTCTATGCGACTGCAATCATCTTCTTCTGTTTCTTCTACACAGCGCTGGTGTTCAACCCGCGTGAAACAGCAGATAACCTGAAGAAGTCCGGTGCATTTGTACCAGGAATTCGTCCGGGAGAACAGACGGCGAAGTACATCGATAAAGTAATGACTCGCCTGACTTTGGTCGGCGCGCTCTACATTACTTTCATCTGCCTGATCCCGGAGTTCATGCGTGATGCGATGAAAGTCCCATTCTACTTCGGCGGTACATCACTGCTGATCGTAGTGGTTGTCATCATGGACTTTATGGCTCAAGTGCAAACTCTGATGATGTCTAGTCAGTATGAGTCTGCATTGAAGAAAGCAAACCTGAAAGGCTACGGCCGTTAATCAGGCGCTTACTGAAGTTACGGAGAGTAAAAATGAAAGTTCGTGCTTCCGTCAAGAAATTATGTCGTAACTGCAAAATCGTTCGCCGCGAAGGTGTCGTTCGTGTTATTTGCAGCGCCGAGCCTAAGCATAAACAGCGTCAAGGCTAATATTTTTCTTGCAAAGTCGGGTTGAGCTGGCTAGATTAGCCAGCCAATCTTTTGTATGTCTATGCGTTTCCATTTGAGTATCCTGAAAACGGGCTTTTCGGCATGGGACGCATAAGTAATTAAATAGGAGTGCATAGTGGCCCGTATAGCAGGCATTAACATTCCTGATCATAAACATACCGTGATTGCATTAACTGCAATCTTCGGCATCGGTAAGACCCGTTCACAGTCTATCTGTGCAACTACGGGAATCGCTGAAAATGTTAAGATCAGTGAGCTGTCTGAAGAACAAATCGATATTCTGCGTGATGCAGTAGCTAAGTTTGTTGTTGAAGGCGATCTGCGTCGTGAAGTCACCCTGAGCATCAAGCGTCTTATGGACCTTGGCTGCTATCGTGGTTTACGTCATCGTCGTGGTCTTCCAGTTCGCGGTCAGCGTACTAAGACCAACGCACGTACCCGCAAGGGTCCGCGTAAACCGATCAAGAAATAATCGGGGTGATTGAATAATGGCAAAGGCACCAGTTCGTGCACGCAAGCGTGTAAGAAAGCAAGTCTCTGATGGCGTGGCTCATGTCCATGCGTCTTTTAACAACACCATCGTAACTATTACCGATCGTCAGGGTAATGCGCTGGGTTGGGCAACAGCCGGTGGTTCCGGTTTCCGTGGTTCTCGTAAGTCTACGCCATTCGCTGCGCAGGTTGCTGCAGAGCGTTGCGCAGAGGCCGTGAAAGATTACGGTATTAAGAACTTGGAAGTTATGGTTAAGGGTCCAGGTCCAGGCCGCGAATCAACGATTCGTGCTCTGAACGCTGCTGGTTTCCGCATCACGAATATTACTGATGTGACTCCGATCCCTCACAACGGTTGTCGTCCGCCGAAAAAACGTCGCGTATAACGCCCGTTTTTTAGGAATGTTGGAGAAAGAAAATGGCAAGATATTTGGGTCCTAAGCTCAAGCTGAGCCGTCGCGAAGGTACCGACCTCTTTTTGAAGTCAGGCGTTCGCGCGATTGATACCAAGTGTAAGATTGAACAAGCTCCTGGTCAGCACGGTGCGCGTAAACCGCGTCTGTCTGATTATGGTGTGCAGTTACGTGAAAAGCAGAAAGTTCGTCGTACCTACGGCGTGCTGGAGCGTCAGTTCCGTAACTATTATAAAGAAGCAGCTCGTCTGAAAGGCAACACAGGTGAAAACCTGTTAGCACTGCTTGAAGGTCGTCTGGATAACGTTGTTTACCGTATGGGCTTTGGCGCTACTCGTGCAGAATCACGTCAGTTAGTTAGCCACAAATCTATCATGGTAAACGGTCGCGTTGTCAGCATCGCTTCTTATCAGGTAACTCCGAATGACGTTGTTAGCATCCGTGAGAAAGCCAAAAAGCAGTCTCGCGTGAAAGCCGCTCTGGAGCTGGCTGAACAGCGTGAAAAGCCAACCTGGCTGGAAGTTGATGCGACTAAGATGGAAGGTGTGTTCAAACGTATTCCTGAACGTACCGATCTGTCTGCGGACATTAACGAACACCTGATCGTCGAGCTTTACTCCAAGTAAAGCTTAGTACCAAAGAGAGGACACAATGCAGGGTTCTGTGACAGAGTTTCTAAAACCGCGCCTGGTAGATATCGAGCAAGTGAGTTCGACGCACGCCAAGGTGACCCTTGAGCCTTTAGAGCGTGGCTTTGGCCATACTCTTGGTAACGCACTGCGCCGTATTCTGCTTTCATCCATGCCGGGTTGCGCGGTGACCGAGGTTGAAATTGATGGTGTACTACATGAGTACAGCACCAAAGAGGGCGTACAGGAAGATATCCTGGAAATCCTGCTCAACCTGAAAGGGCTGGCGGTAAGAGTTCAGGGGAAAGATGAAGTTATTCTCACCTTGAATAAATCTGGCATTGGCCCTGTAACTGCAGCCGATATCACCCATGATGGTGATGTCGAAGTCGTCAAGCCGCAGCACGTGATTTGCCACCTGACCGATGAGAATGCTGCGATTAGCATGCGTATCAAAATTCAGCGTGGTCGTGGTTATGTGCCGGCTTCTGCCCGAATTCATTCGGAAGAAGATGAGCGCCCGATCGGTCGTCTGTTGGTAGACGCCTGTTACAGCCCTGTAGAGCGTATAGCCTACAATGTTGAAGCAGCGCGTGTTGAACAGCGTACTGACCTGGACAAGCTGGTCATCGAAATGGAAACCAACGGCACTATAGATCCTGAAGAAGCGATCCGCCGTGCGGCAACCATCCTGGCAGAACAACTTGAAGCATTCGTTGACTTACGTGATGTACGTCAGCCGGAAGTTAAAGAAGAGAAGCCAGAATTCGATCCAATCTTGCTGCGCCCTGTTGACGATCTGGAATTGACTGTCCGCTCTGCTAACTGCCTTAAGGCAGAAGCTATCCACTACATCGGTGATCTGGTACAGCGTACCGAGGTTGAGCTGCTTAAAACGCCTAACCTTGGTAAAAAATCTCTTACCGAGATTAAAGATGTGCTGGCTTCGCGTGGACTGTCTCTGGGCATGCGCCTGGAAAACTGGCCACCCGCTAGCATTGCTGATGAATAAACCGATCACAGGTTAAGGTTTCACTGAGAAGGATAAGGTCATGCGCCATCGTAAGAGTGGTCGTCAACTGAACCGCAACAGCAGCCATCGTCAGGCTATGTTCCGCAACATGGCTGGCTCTTTGGTTCGTCACGAGATTATCAAGACGACCCTGCCAAAAGCGAAAGAGCTGCGTCGCGTAGTTGAGCCGCTGATTACTCTTGCCAAGACCGATAGCGTAGCTAATCGTCGTCTGGCATTCGCCCGTACTCGTGATAACGAGATCGTGGCAAAACTGTTTAATGAGCTCGGCCCGCGTTTTGCGAGTCGTGCAGGTGGTTACACTCGCATTCTGAAGTGTGGCTTCCGCGCTGGTGACAACGCTCCGATGGCTTACATCGAGCTCGTTGATCGTCCAGAAGCTCAAGCAGAAGCTGTAGCAGAGTAATCTGTTGCACTACGGAAAAACCGGGCTTGCCCGGTTTTTTTATGTCTAAAATTCCCCTCAGCCCTTTCAAGCGTTATCCTTATCCCTTCCTTCTCCATTCAGCGAGTCCAATATGTGGCTTATTGATCGACTGGTAGAGCAACATATCTCTGAAGCACAAAAGAACGGTGGGCTGGACGATCTGCCTGGCAGCGGTAAAAAGCTTGAGCTGGATGATGACAGTCATGTTCCAGTTGAATTACGCGCGGCCTATCGTCTGATGAAAAATTCTGGCTATCTGCCACCTGAGCTGGAAATGCGTCGTGAAGCGGTCGAACTTGACCAACTCCTTGCAGGGCTCGAGCCCGATGACCATCGCTATGATCAGCATGCGAAGCGTCTGGTCTTACTTGAACTAAAACTCAGACAAGCGGGTATGAGCACTACGTTCCTGCGCGGTGACTACCGTAATCACGTTCATAAGCGGTTCAAAGGAGAAGAGTGATGTTTAAAATTGGGCAACTGGCTAAGCTGGCCGATGTCACGCCAGATACCATCCGCTACTACGAAAAGCAGCAGATGATGGATCATGAAATCCGAACTGAAGGCGGATTCCGTCTTTATAGCGATAAGGATTTGCAGCGTTTGAAGTTTATTCGTTATGGCAGACAGTTGGGTTTTAGTCTTGAAGCGATCCGGGAACTACTGTCGATCCGCGTTGATCCGGAGCATCATACCTGCCAGGAATCTAAAACCATCGTCCAGTCACGCTTGCAGGAAGTCGAAGGAATGATTGCCGAATTGCAGAATATGCAGCGTTCACTACGGCGATTAAATGATGCCTGCTGCGGGACTTCACACAGCAGCGTTTACTGTTCAATCCTCGAGGCGCTGGAGAAGGGGGAAATTGCAGCAGCAGATTGATTTTTTATTCAACGGGTTCTATATTCATGCCGTCATTCATTAAAGGAAAATCACATGTCAGGTTATCAACATAAGAAAGGTGTCATTCGCGACAATGCGATTGAAGCGTTACTGCACGATCCATTATTCAAAGTTCGGATAGAAGTGAATCACAAAGGCAAAGGAAGCTTCCGGCGTAAAGACAAACACGCGAAGAAGGGTAACTGGGAGGCCAGTGGTAAAGACAGCTTTACCACTGGCCTTCTGCTTTCAGGGCAAAAAAAAACCGCCAGGAGCGGTTTTTTTACAGCCAACGCCAGAATTATGGCTGGCCATTCTGCTGCTTGAGCAGATCGCGAATTTCCGTTAACAGCGTCTCTTCTGCACTTGGTTTCGCCGCTGGTTTTTCCACTTCTTTTTTCTGATACAACTTGTTCATTACCTTGATCGCCATAAAGATTGCGAAGGCAACGATCACAAAATCAAATACCGTCTGAAGGAAAATACCGTATTGCATCACAACCGCTGGGGTTTCGCCTTCTGCAGGCTTCAATATCCAGCTGAACGATTTGAAATCAACACCACCAATCAGTAACCCTAGCGGTGGCATAATGATATTCGCCACCAGAGAAGAAACGATCTTACCAAATGCTGCACCGATAATGACACCGACCGCCAGGTCGACAACATTGCCGCGCATAGCAAAATCGCGAAACTCTTTGAATAAACTCATTGTTATCTCCTTTCCTGTGCCAATTGTTAAGTCTAACAAACGATTGGTTTTTTTCCATGGTGATGAGTGAATAAATGAATTATCACCGGAATAAAGCAGCCGGCAGTAAAGTCCGCCGGCGCGAAACTACAGGAAGAACGGACTCGGCTGGAAGAGGCGTTCAACATCGGGCACAAACTTCTTGTCAGTAAGGAACATGATGACGTGATCGCCTTGCTCAATACGCAAATTATCATTGGCGATCATGACATCATTACCACGCACTACGGCCCCGATGATGGTGCCTGGAGGCAGTTTGATATCATTAATCAGTCTGCCCACGACGCGCGACGTGGTTTCATCACCATGAGCGATGGCTTCAATGGCTTCTGCAACACCGCGGCGTAATGACGAAACCCCGACAATATCAGCCTTACGGACATGCCCCAGCAATGCGGAAATAGTTGCCTGCTGTGGTGAGATGGCAATATCTATCACGCTGCCCTGCACCAGATCGACATAGGCTTTACGCTGGATGAGCACCATTACTTTTTTCGCGCCCATCCGTTTGGCGAGCATAGCCGACATAATGTTGGCTTCGTCATCATTGGTGATGGCAATGAACAGATCTATTTGATCGATGTGTTCTTCTTCAAGCAGTTCTTGATCGGAAGCATCACCATAAAACACGATGGTGTTTTGCAGCTGCTCTGCCAACTCTGCTGCACGTTGCTGATCGCGTTCGATCAGTTTAACGCTGTAATCTTTTTCCAGCCGCTGGGCGAGTCCAAAGCCAATATTACCGCCGCCGACGATCATAATGCGCTTGTACGGTTTTTCCAGACGCTGGTATTCGCTCATCACCGCCCGGATATTTTGGCTGGCAGCAATAAAGAAGACTTCATCACCGGCTTCTACAATCGTCGATCCTTGCGGACGGATGGGACGATCCTGACGGAAGATAGCTGCTACGCGTGTATCAATATGCGGCATATGTTCGCGCATGACGGCAAGCGCATTGCCGACCAACGGGCCGCCATAATACGCCTTCACAACCGCGAGACTCACTTTGCTTTCTGCAAAATTCACTACCTGCAATGCCCCTGGGTACTCGATCAACCGGTAGATGTTATCGATCACTAACTGCTCTGGCGAAATCAAATGATCGATTGGGATCGCTTCCGGGACAAACAGTTTTTCCGCATCCCTGATGTAGTCCGGAGCACGAATACGGGCAATACGGTTGGGGGTGTTAAACAGCGAGTAGGCGATCTGACAGGCGATCATATTCGTTTCATCCGAATTGGTCACCGCAACCAGCATATCGGCATCTTCGGCGCCCGCTTCACGTAATACGCGAGGATGTGAACCGTGCCCCTGTACGACACGCAGGTCGAATTTATCCTGCAACTGACGCAGACGATTCGAATCAGTATCTACGACGGTAATGTCGTTGTTTTCACCAACCAGGTTTTCGGCGAGTGTGCCACCGACCTGACCGGCGCCAAGAATGATTATTTTCATTTTGCTTTAGTCTGATTCGTTGGGAGTCAACCTGGCCGGGAATTTGTCACCGGCCGGCGCAGTTATCGTTTTAGTAATTTTGCATAGAAGAAGCCGTCGCCATCCTGTGGAGCAGGGAAGACCTGCAGACCCGGATGGTTGGCATCGCCTGTATCAGACAGCATGGCATCTTCATGGCGTTCAAGGAAAGCGGCAACCTGCAGATGATTCTCTTCCGGCAGGATGGAGCAGGTTGCATACAGCAATGTACCGCCAGGCTTCAGATGCGGCCAGATAGCATCCAGGATCTGCTGCTGCAAAGCAGCAAGCTCAGGGATGTCACGATCGCGGCGTAGCCATTTAATATCAGGATGACGGCGGATAACACCGGTTGCCGAGCAAGGGGCATCTAACAGAATTCGGTCAAACTGTTTGTCGCCACACCATGTTTCTGGAAGGCAACCGTCGCCGACCTTTACCTCTGCCGTCATATTGAGACGCAGCAGATTTTCGTTAATCCTGGCCAGACGTTGCTCATCAATATCAACCGCCAGCACAGTTGCCTGTGGCGCTGCTTCAAGAATATGAGTTGTTTTGCCGCCCGGAGCGGCGCAAAGGTCGAGAATAGATTCGCCATTTTGCGGATCCAACAGCGCCACGCATCCTTGTGCAGAAGCATCCTGAACCGTCACCCAGCCCTGATCAAATCCCGGCAGCTGTGACACCGGGCAAGGCGTCTCCAGTCGTAAAGCATCTGCATGCAGTGGGTGCGGCTCGGCTTCTTTGCCTGCTTCCTGTAACAGCTTCAGCCAGGCATCCCGGCTATGGTGTTGGCGATTAACACGCAGCCACATTGGCGGCCGCTGATTATTGGCCTCAACAATGGCTTCCCAGTTATTCGGCCACGCACGCTTCAGTCTTTCCAGCAGCCATTTCGAATGCAGGTATTTCTGGTCACCTACATTCATCTGCTGCACCAACTCGTCCTGCTTACGCTGGAATTGACGCAATACACCGTTAATCAATCCCTTAAACTGCTGTCGTTTCAGGGAGCTTGCACCTTCAACCGTTTCTGCCAACGCGGCATGAGCGGGAATACGGGTGAAGATCAGCTGATAAAGGCCAACCATCACCAGGAAGTGAATAGTACGTTGTTTGCCCGTCATCGGGCGTTCCATCAGCTGGCCAATAATCCATTCCAGTTGAGGAAGGGTACGCAACACGCCATAGCAAAGCTCTTGCAGCAGCGCCGCGTCTTTCTCAGCCACGGATTTCTGCGCAGCAGGCAGCACGTTACTGAGCGACTGGCCTTGCTCGACCACTTTTTCGATAGTCTGGGCAGCAATGCTGCGCAAATTGGTATTTTTTTTCATAGGGATCGCAAGTCAAAATCAGCCCGGCTGTAAACCGGGCGAGGCATCAGGCAAGAATGTTGCCCGGCGTGAACCACTCTCGGCGGGAGTTCAGCAGATCCTGCGCTTTCATCGGCTTTTTGCCGGCAGGTTGCAGTTCTTCAATGTTCAGGACACCGTCAGCGGTAGCAACCTGAATGCCGTTTTTATCGGCCTGAACGATCTTGCCGGGGTGTTGATCTGAGTGAGGCAATACGGTCGCTTTCCAGACTTTTACTGGCTGGTCATCGACAGTGAAATAGCTAACAGGCCACGGGTTGAAGGCACGGATGCAGCGTTCCAGCTGGGTAGCCGAAAGGCTCCAGTCCAGCTTAGCTTCTTCCTTGCTTAGCTTCTCAGCATAGCTGACCTGCACTTCATCCTGTACTTCAGGCTTCGCAGTGCCGTCAGCCAGTTGCGATAAGGTGACCAACATACCTTCAGGGCCCAGTTCAGCCAGCTTGCTGTAAAGCGTGGCGCTGGTATCTTCAGGCCCGATTGGGCAAGCAAGCTTATACAACATATCGCCCGTATCCAGCCCGACGTCCATTTGCATAATCGTCACGCCGGTTTCGCTATCTCCCGCCCACAGTGAGCGTTGGATTGGCGCAGCGCCACGCCATTTCGGCAGCAGCGACCCGTGCACGTTGATACAACCCAGACGTGGCATCGCCAACACCGGCGCTGGCAGGATCAAGCCATAGGCGACGACCACCATCACATCAGCGCGTAAATCGGCAACCAGCTGCTGGTTTTCCTCCGGTCGGAGGGATTTTGGTTGGAACACCGGGAGATTGTGTTGCTCGGCCAGCTGCTTAACCGGGCTGGCGGTGAGTTTATTTCCACGGCCTGCCGGACGGTCTGGCTGCGTAAAAACGCCAACAACGTTATGCCCAGAAGACAACAGCGCGTCTAAATGACGCGCTGCAAAGTCTGGAGTGCCGGCAAAGATAATATTCAGGGCTTCAGACACGCTTTTCCCTTATTCAGGCTCGTTTTGATCGCGAGCAGTCTGGCGATAAAGTTTTTCCAGCTTCTGGCGGATACGCTGGCGCTTCATCGGCGACAGGTAGTCAATAAACAGTTTACCGACCAGATGATCCATTTCGTGTTGAATACAGATAGCCAGTAAACCATCTGCTTCCAGCTCATAGCTGTTTCCTTCACGATCCAGCGCGCGGATTTTGACTTTTTCAGCGCGGGGAACCAGCGCACGCTGTTCAGGAATGGAGAGGCAACCCTCTTCAATTCCCGTTTCGCCGCTTTTTTCCAGCATTTCCGGGTTAATAAGCACAAGACGTTCTTCGCGATTTTCAGAAACGTCAATCACGATAATGCGCTGATGGATATCGACCTGAGTGGCCGCCAACCCGATACCTTCTTCGGCATACATCGTTTCAAACATATCATCGACGATGCGCTGAATATCGGCATTCACTTCTTTAACGGGTTTCGCAACGATGCGCAGGCGCTCGTCAGGAAAATGTAATACCTGCAAAACTGACATAACTTTCCAGATCTGTGTTCAAGGGATTAGATATTTATCTTTCTTATTGTAGACATTTCGGTCGGTGATTGACAGCATTCCCGCTACGTTAGCCTTAGGGACTTTTCAGTATTTACAGGGATGCATCATGACACCAACGGAGATTTGGTTACGTCTTTCCGGCGTTATAGGTATACGCAACCAGCAACGATTAAGGGTTGTGGATTGCTTGCGGCAAACGGCCAGTGTGGCAGAGAAAGATCTCATCCGCGCCGGCTTAAATGACGAACAACGGCAGGCTTTTCTCAACTATGATCCAACGATTGTGGAGGAAACCCTTCTTTGGCTGGAGCAACCTCAGCACCATCTTCTGACATGCGACAATTCTAACTATCCTGAACGTTTGAAAAATATTGCCAGTTATCCGCCGCTGCTTTTCATTGCGGGTGACCCTGACATTTTACTCACGCCGCAAATTGCTATCGTGGGGAGCCGTAGATGTTCACCTTATGGCAGAAATTGGGGTAGCTATTTCGCTCAGACATTGGCGTTGAGTGGTATCACTATCTCCTCTGGGCTGGCATTGGGAATAGATGGGATTGCTCATCGTGCGGCACTGGAGGTTGGAGGGAAAACCCTCGCGGTATTGGGCAGCGGCCTGAACCACCTTTATCCCCGACAGCATATCTCTCTGGCAAAGGAGATTATCGCAAGTGGTGGTGCGGTGATCTCTGAATTCCCATTATCCACTTCGCCGGTTGCGCACAATTTTCCCCGGCGTAATCGTATCATCAGCGGTTTGAGCCTGGGCGTATTAGTGGTGGAGGCGACATTAAAAAGCGGTTCATTGGTGACCGCGAAGCTGGCTTTAGAGCAAAATCGCGATGTGTATGCTTTGCCTGGCGCCATTGGCAATCCGGGTAGTGAAGGCACTCACTGGTTGATTCAGCAGGGCGCGTTATTAACGGCACATCCCCATTCCATCCTTGAACAGCTGCAAAGTGACCTCAAATGGTTGTCCAATACGTCAAATTCAACAATATATTCACATCAGCAGGGCAATACTCCATTGCCATTTGCTGATGTGTTGGCTAACGTAGGAGATGAGGTTACACCTGTTGACGTCGTCGCTGAACGTGCCGGCCAACCTGTGCCAACCATCGTAGCTAAGCTGCTTGAGTTGGAGTTAGCAGGATGGATCGCAGCTGTACCCGGCGGCTATGTCCGATTGAGGAGGGCAAGCCATGTTCGACGTACTAATGTACTTATTTGAAACGTATATCCACAGCGAGGCAGAAATGCGCGTTGATCAGGATAAATTGACTGATGATTTAACCGATGCCGGTTTTCATCGTGAAGATATTTATAATGCGTTGAACTGGTTGGAAAAGCTCGCAGATTATCAGGAGGGACTTGTCGCTCCGATCCTGCTGGCTACCGATCCGCTGTCTATGCGTATCTACACCGAGGAAGAGAGTCAGCGTTTAGATGCTAACTGTCGGGGCTTTATTTTGTTCCTGGAGCAAATTCAGGTGCTGAATCTTGAAACCCGGGAAATGGTCATCGAACGTATTATGGCCCTCGATACTATCGAGTTTGATCTTGAAGATCTCAAATGGGTGGTGCTGATGGTGCTGTTTAATATCCCAGGATGTGAAAACGCTTATCAACAGATGGAAGAACTTCTTTTCGACGTCAACGAAGGAATAGTGCACTGAAGATCGTCTTCGTGTAAGAAATGTTATGAATAAAACAGCGCTTTTCGCTGTGCGAAAAAATGAACCCTGCCCCCAATGTGGGGCAGAACTGGTTATTCGCTCCGGCAAACACGGCGCTTTTCTCGGCTGTTCGCAGTATCCCGAGTGTGATTACATTCGCCCCCTGAAAAGTCAGGCAGATAGCAACATAGTTAAAGTTCTGGAAGGACAGTTTTGTCCTGAATGTCAGTCGGAACTGGTTTTACGCCAGGGACGATTCGGCATGTTTGTCGGTTGTAGCCGCTACCCGGAATGTGAACATACTGAAGTTATCGATAAGCCCGATGCCACGACGCTTGCCTGCCCTCAGTGCAATCAAGGAAAGCTGGTTCAGCGGCGGTCACGCTATGGCAAAACCTTCCACGCATGCGAACGCTATCCAGATTGCCAGTTTGCGGTGAACTTCACGCCAGTCGAGGGTGAATGTGAGTTTTGTCATTTCCCGCTTTTAATAGAGAAAAAAACGGCTCGCGGTCTTCGGCGTTATTGCGCCAGCAAAGCCTGTGGTAAGCCGGCAACATCAGGAACCAGCAGTGAAGAATGAGTCCGTCCCAGGTTCTGTAGAAGCCTGTATTCACCAACTTCGGCAAAATGCCGTCATTGCCTATCCTACCGAGGCTGTTTTTGGCCTGGGGTGCAATCCCGACAGTGAGTCAGCGGTAATGGCTTTGTTGGCATTAAAGCAGCGGCCTGTGGAGAAAGGGCTGATCCTTATCGCTGCAAATTATGCTCAGCTTCAGCCCTACATCGACGATCTCGGCCTTACTGATGCGCAGAAAGAGAAGATGTTCGCCTCGTGGCCGGGCCCGGTTACCTGGGTGATGCCTTCGCGCACCTCAACTCCTCGCTGGCTGACTGGCCGTTTTGATTCTCTGGCAGTCAGAGTCACTGACCATCCTGATGTGCAGCGTCTCTGTTTGGGCTTTGGTAAACCGCTGGTGTCTACCAGCGCGAATTTAACCGGGCTTGAACCCTGCCGTACTGCCGCTGAAGTTCATCAGCAGTTTGGATCTGACTTCCCGGTCTTTCTGGGAAATACCGGCGGTCGGCTGAATCCGTCAGAGATTCGGGATGTTTTAACCGGCGAACTCATTCGTCAGGGATAACAGGAAATAAGATGCACACCTTTGCCGTTTTCGGAAATCCGATCAATCACAGCAAATCACCGCGTATTCACCAGCTTTTTGCTGAGCAGACCGGCATCTCTCATGTTTATGGTCGCATCTGTGCGCCTGTTGATGAGTTCATTGCTTCCTTATCAGAGTTTATGGCGCAGGGCGGCAAAGGAGCCAACGTTACCTTGCCATTCAAGGAGCAGGCTTACGAGAGAGCCGATGAGTTGACCGAACGTGCTTCTCTGGCCGGTGCCGTCAACACGGTGAAAAAACAGGAGGATGGCCGTTTGTTAGGTGACAACACCGACGGCATTGGTTTGCTGACGGATCTGGAACGACTGAATCTGATCAAACCGGGCGATCGTATTCTGTTAGTAGGTGCTGGAGGTGCCGCTCGTGGCGTGATCCTTCCTTTATTGTCGTTTGGCTGTTCACTGACCATCACCAACCGCACGGTATCTAAAGCGCAGATCCTCGCCGAAGTATTCCAACACGCTGGTGGTATTCAGGCGAAAGCGATGGATCAACTTGATGGCGAACACTTTGATTTGATCATCAATGCCACATCCAGCGGGATTGGTGGGGATATTCCGGCATTGCCATCATCACTGATCACTGAAAAAACCCGTTGTTACGATATGTTCTACCTGGCTACGACGACACCTTTTCTGAACTGGTGCCAGCAGCATGGAGCTGTGGCTATGGCAGATGGTTTGGGAATGCTGGTGGGGCAAGCGGCTCACTCATTCTTTTTATGGCACGGCAAGCTACCCGATATTACTCCGGTCATTGCGGTATTAAAGGCAGAACTCAGCGCGTGAATCAGGCTATCCAGTTTCCCGACAGGGAATGGTGGGACGAGACAGAAAAGGCGGTTTGTTTTCCAGCCCTGGTGAATGGCTTCCTGCTTACCTGTGCGATCAGCGGCGAAACGATGGTTCGCCGCTACGGTAATGAGCTGGCAATAGTGCCGTGTTTCCTTGCCCATCGTTGGGATCTGGAAGATGAAGCGGAAGCCTCTATTAAAGACGCGCAAGAAAACGATCAGGGTTGGGTCTGGCTTTCCTGAGCAAGGTAGTCATCTTTCCAGCCGACATAATTATTCGATGAGTAGAGAAGGCCCGCCACCTCAGCTTCTGTCAGTTTGCGAGCTTGCCTTACCGGACTTCCTAAATAAAGGTAGCCACTCACCAGACGTTTACCCGGAGGGACCAGGCTTCCGGCCCCAATCATCACATCGTCTTCTACTATTACCCCATCCAGCAGAATAGATCCCATTCCTACCAATACCCGATTGCCAATGGTGCAGCCATGCAACATGGCTTTATGGCCAACGGTGACATCTTCCCCGACGATCAGCGGATTGCCTTCAGGGTTATAAGAAGACTTATGGGTAACGTGCAAAACACTGCCGTCCTGAATATTGCTGCGTTTGCCGATCACGACACGGTTCACATCTCCGCGGATGGCAACCAGTGGCCAGATACTGACATCGTCCTGCAAGTCCACTTCGCCTACCACCACGCTTGAAGCATCGACCATTACGCGCTGGCCGAGCTGCGGGCGGGTGTTTTTAAACGATCTTAGGTTCCCTGACATAACTACCTCTCTGCAATAGGATCCCTGAAGGGTAGTGCGGCAGGGGTTTACCGATCAATAACTGTCGATTATTTTGCGGTAATTTTGTGCGGATCGTCTGAGATCTCAGCGGAAAGCGTGAAAATCCAGCAACCAAATAGAAAGATCGAAAAAAGCCTTGTGCTCTGAAATGGGATCCCTATAATGCGCATCCACTGACACGGAACAACGACTTACGAGTCACCGGGTCAGAGGTTCAGGAAGCTGAATCGCCAGAGAAAAACTTCCCAAAAAGAAGTTGACTCTGAAGGAGGAAAGCGTAATATACGCCACCTCGCAGTAAGGCGCCAAGGCGCTTACCGCAACGCTCTTTAACAATTTATCAGACAATCTGTGTGGGCACTCGCAGGATTGATATCAGCGCCGCAAGGCGCAAAAAAATATCAAGCCTTAAGAGTGAACACATAATGAAATTCATTATGACGTTTTACACTTGAGCACCGCTGAACTTGTTTCAGCAAATCGAACTTTTAATTGAAGAGTTTGATCATGGCTCAGATTGAACGCTGGCGGCAGGCCTAACACATGCAAGTCGAACGGTAGCACAGAGAGCTTGCTCTCGGGTGACGAGTGGCGGACGGGTGAGTAATGTCTGGGAAACTGCCTGATGGAGGGGGATAACTACTGGAAACGGTAGCTAATACCGCATAACGTCTTCGGACCAAAGTGGGGGACCTTCGGGCCTCACACCATCGGATGTGCCCAGATGGGATTAGCTAGTAGGTGGGGTAATGGCTCACCTAGGCGACGATCCCTAGCTGGTCTGAGAGGATGACCAGCCACACTGGAACTGAGACACGGTCCAGACTCCTACGGGAGGCAGCAGTGGGGAATATTGCACAATGGGCGCAAGCCTGATGCAGCCATGCCGCGTGTATGAAGAAGGCCTTCGGGTTGTAAAGTACTTTCAGCGGGGAGGAAGGCGATAAGGTTAATAACCTTGTCGATTGACGTTACCCGCAGAAGAAGCACCGGCTAACTCCGTGCCAGCAGCCGCGGTAATACGGAGGGTGCAAGCGTTAATCGGAATTACTGGGCGTAAAGCGCACGCAGGCGGTCTGTCAAGTCAGATGTGAAATCCCCGGGCTTAACCTGGGAACTGCATTTGAAACTGGCAGGCTAGAGTCTTGTAGAGGGGGGTAGAATTCCAGGTGTAGCGGTGAAATGCGTAGAGATCTGGAGGAATACCGGTGGCGAAGGCGGCCCCCTGGACAAAGACTGACGCTCAGGTGCGAAAGCGTGGGGAGCAAACAGGATTAGATACCCTGGTAGTCCACGCCGTAAACGATGTCGACTTGGAGGTTGTGCCCTTGAGGCGTGGCTTCCGGAGCTAACGCGTTAAGTCGACCGCCTGGGGAGTACGGCCGCAAGGTTAAAACTCAAATGAATTGACGGGGGCCCGCACAAGCGGTGGAGCATGTGGTTTAATTCGATGCAACGCGAAGAACCTTACCTGGCCTTGACATCCACGGAATTCGGCAGAGATGCCTTAGTGCCTTCGGGAACCGTGAGACAGGTGCTGCATGGCTGTCGTCAGCTCGTGTTGTGAAATGTTGGGTTAAGTCCCGCAACGAGCGCAACCCTTATCCTTTGTTGCCAGCGAGTAATGTCGGGAACTCAAAGGAGACTGCCGGTGACAAACCGGAGGAAGGTGGGGATGACGTCAAGTCATCATGGCCCTTACGGCCAGGGCTACACACGTGCTACAATGGCGCATACAAAGAGAAGCGAACTCGCGAGAGCAAGCGGACCTCACAAAGTGCGTCGTAGTCCGGATCGGAGTCTGCAACTCGACTCCGTGAAGTCGGAATCGCTAGTAATCGTAGATCAGAATGCTACGGTGAATACGTTCCCGGGCCTTGTACACACCGCCCGTCACACCATGGGAGTGGGTTGCAAAAGAAGTAGGTAGCTTAACCTTCGGGAGGGCGCTTACCACTTTGTGATTCATGACTGGGGTGAAGTCGTAACAAGGTAACCGTAGGGGAACCTGCGGTTGGATCACCTCCTTACCTGAAGATACTCTCCCGCGTAGTGTCCACAACAGATTGTCTGATAGAAAAGTAACGAGCAGAAAAAACCTCTACAGGCTTGTAGCTCAGGTGGTTAGAGCGCACCCCTGATAAGGGTGAGGTCGGTGGTTCAAGTCCACTCAGGCCTACCAAATTTTCACTCATGCTGCGTTATGTTTCCGGCTTGCATAGTGAACTATGCGGCGCGAAAACATGCCTTGCCTGAGCAAAAATTAACATTTGTCGCCTGACGGTGGCTGATGAACTCACGTTGAGTGGTAGTAGATGGTCTCTGCAGTAACTGTATGGGGCTATAGCTCAGCTGGGAGAGCGCCTGCCTTGCACGCAGGAGGTCAGCGGTTCGATCCCGCTTAGCTCCACCATGCAGTTTTCTGACAATACTTCAGAGCGTACCGGCAACGGTGTGCTGCGAAGTATTATGCTCTTTAACAATCCGGAACAAGCTGAAAATTGAAACGACATGTCGTTTTCATTCTCCGTAATAAGAATGAAATCATACGATATGTTCGAGTCTCTCAAATGCTTACAACAGCATGTGTCTTTCGGGACGCTTGTGGGTTGTGAGGTTAAGTGACTAAGCGTACACGGTGGATGCCTAGGCAGTCAGAGGCGATGAAGGGCGTGCTAATCTGCGATAAGCGTCGGTAAGGTGATATGAACCGCAATAACCGACGATACCCGAATGGGGAAACCCGGTGCACTTTGGTGCATCATTGCAACATGAATACATAGTGTTGCAAGGCGAACCTGGGGAACTGAAACATCTAAGTACCCAGAGGAAAAGAAATCAACCGAGATTCCCCCAGTAGCGGCGAGCGAACGGGGAACAGCCCAGAACCTGAATCAGTTTGTGCATTAGTGGAAGCGTCTGGAAAGTCGCAGGGTACAGGGTGATACTCCCGTACACAAAAATGCACTTGCTGTGAGTTCGATGAGTAGGGCGGGACACGTGACATCCTGTCTGAATATGGGGGGACCATCCTCCAAGGCTAAATACTCCTGACTGACCGATAGTGAACCAGTACCGTGAGGGAAAGGCGAAAAGAACCCCGGCGAGGGGAGTGAAACAGAACCTGAAACCGTGTACGTACAAGCAGTGGGAGCACCTTCGTGGTGTGACTGCGTACCTTTTGTATAATGGGTCAGCGACTTATATTCTGTAGCAAGGTTAACCGTATAGGGGAGCCGAAGGGAAACCGAGTCTTAACTGGGCGTTAAGTTGCAGGGTATAGACCCGAAACCCGGTGATCTAGCCATGGGCAGGTTGAAGGTTGGGTAACACTAACTGGAGGACCGAACCGACTAATGTTGAAAAATTAGCGGATGACTTGTGGCTGGGGGTGAAAGGCCAATCAAACCGGGAGATAGCTGGTTCTCCCCGAAAGCTATTTAGGTAGCGCCTCGTGAACTCATCTTCGGGGGTAGAGCACTGTTTCGGCTAGGGGGCCATCCCGGCTTACCAACCCGATGCAAACTGCGAATACCGAAGAATGTTATCACGGGAGACACACGGCGGGTGCTAACGTCCGTCGTGAAGAGGGAAACAACCCAGACCGCCAGCTAAGGTCCCAAAGTCATGGTTAAGTGGGAAACGATGTGGGAAGGCACAGACAGCCAGGATGTTGGCTTAGAAGCAGCCATCATTTAAAGAAAGCGTAATAGCTCACTGGTCGAGTCGGCCTGCGCGGAAGATGTAACGGGGCTAAACCATGCACCGAAGCTGCGGCAGCGACGCTTAGGCGTTGTTGGGTAGGGGAGCGTTCTGTAAGCCGTCGAAGGTGGCCTGTGAGGGCTGCTGGAGGTATCAGAAGTGCGAATGCTGACATAAGTAACGATAAAGCGGGTGAAAAGCCCGCTCGCCGGAAGACCAAGGGTTCCTGTCCAACGTTAATCGGGGCAGGGTGAGTCGACCCCTAAGGCGAGGCCGAAAGGCGTAGTCGATGGGAAACAGGTTAATATTCCTGTACTCGGTGTTACTGCGAAGGGGGGACGGAGAAGGCTATGTTAGCCGGGCGACGGTTGTCCCGGTTTAAGCATGTAGGCGGAGAGTTTAGGTAAATCCGGACTCTTTTTAACGCTGAGGTGTGATGACGAGGCACTACGGTGCTGAAGTAACAAATGCCCTGCTTCCAGGAAAAGCCTCTAAGCATCAGGTAACACGGAATCGTACCCCAAACCGACACAGGTGGTCAGGTAGAGAATACCAAGGCGCTTGAGAGAACTCGGGTGAAGGAACTAGGCAAAATGGTGCCGTAACTTCGGGAGAAGGCACGCTGGCGCGTAGGTGAAGGGACTTGCTCCCGGAGCTGAAGCCAGTCGAAGATACCAGCTGGCTGCAACTGTTTATTAAAAACACAGCACTGTGCAAACACGAAAGTGGACGTATACGGTGTGACGCCTGCCCGGTGCCGGAAGGTTAATTGATGGGGTTATCCGCAAGGAGAAGCTCTTGATCGAAGCCCCGGTAAACGGCGGCCGTAACTATAACGGTCCTAAGGTAGCGAAATTCCTTGTCGGGTAAGTTCCGACCTGCACGAATGGCGTAATGATGGCCAGGCTGTCTCCACCCGAGACTCAGTGAAATTGAACTCGCTGTGAAGATGCAGTGTACCCGCGGCAAGACGGAAAGACCCCGTGAACCTTTACTATAGCTTGACACTGAATATTGAACCTTGATGTGTAGGATAGGTGGGAGGCTTTGAAGCGTGGACGCCAGTCTGCGTGGAGCCAACCTTGAAATACCACCCTTTAACGTTTGATGTTCTAACCTGGCGCCGTGATCCGGCGTGGGGACAGTGTCTGGTGGGTAGTTTGACTGGGGCGGTCTCCTCCTAAAGAGTAACGGAGGAGCACGAAGGTTAGCTAATCACGGTCGGACATCGTGAGGTTAGTGCAATGGCATAAGCTAGCTTGACTGCGAGAGTGACGGCTCGAGCAGGTGCGAAAGCAGGTCATAGTGATCCGGTGGTTCTGAATGGAAGGGCCATCGCTCAACGGATAAAAGGTACTCCGGGGATAACAGGCTGATACCGCCCAAGAGTTCATATCGACGGCGGTGTTTGGCACCTCGATGTCGGCTCATCACATCCTGGGGCTGAAGTAGGTCCCAAGGGTACGGCTGTTCGCCGTTTAAAGTGGTACGCGAGCTGGGTTTAGAACGTCGTGAGACAGTTCGGTCCCTATCTGCCGTGGGCGCTGGAAGATTGAGAGGGGTTGCTCCTAGTACGAGAGGACCGGAGTGAACGCACCACTGGTGTTCGGGTTGTCATGCCAATGGCATTGCCCGGTAGCTAAGTGCGGAAAAGATAAGCGCTGAAAGCATCTAAGCGCGAAACTTGCCTCGAGATGAATCTTCCCTGGGCCTTTAAGGCCCCTGAAGGGACGTTGAAGACTACGACGTTGATAGGCCGGGTGTGTAAGCGCAGCGATGCGTTGAGCTAACCGGTACTAATGACCCGTGAGGCTTAACCTTACAACACCAGAAGCGTTCTGGTGGTGTCTGAGAGACACGAACGATATTTTCAGCTTGAACCGGATAAATTTGCGCGGCCCTATGGCGGCGTGAATAACAGAATTTGCCTGGCGGCTTTAGCGCGGTGGTCCCACCTGACCCCATGCCGAACTCAGAAGTGAAACGCCGTAGCGCCGATGGTAGTGTGGGGTCTCCCCATGCGAGAGTAGGGAACTGCCAGGCATCAATTAAGCAGACAAGCCTCATGCGAAAGCATGGGGCTTTTTTGTGTGCGTGAGAAGGCAAAACCCGCCTCAAAACGGCTCCCGGACTCCCCCGGCCCGCCTGATAACGGCCGAAACCCGTCACTAAAATTCCAAACCACCCCAAAAACCAGACAAAAAAAGACGCCGTGCTGCCGCACGACGCCATATTTAATCCAGTTATCACTGGACCCAGAATCGTCTCACGCCCTCAATGCTAATCACCTACCTGATAGGCCATACCCTCACTGCGGGCATAAAAAAGCCCTGCCTGTCGGCAGGGCGTTTAATACAGTTGGCTACTTAACAGTGCTTAACTCAATGAATAACCTGAGAAAGAAACGCGCGGGTACGTTCTGACTTCGGATTGGAGAAGAACTCTTGCGGTGGCGCTTGCTCAACGATCTCACCACGATCCATAAAGATCACCCTGTCAGCCACGGTACGGGCAAAGCCCATCTCGTGCGTGACACACAACATTGTCATACCATCTTCAGCCAGACCAATCATGGTATCCAGCACCTCTTTCACCATCTCTGGATCCAGTGCCGATGTCGGTTCATCAAACAGCATGATTTTCGGTTTCATACACAGCGATCGTGCGATCGCCACGCGCTGCTGCTGCCCACCGGAAAGCTGTCCAGGAAACTTATGGGCGTGCTCTGAAATGCGAACACGTTCCAGATAGTGCATGGCCAGTGCCTCAGCTTCTTTCTTCGGCGTTTTACGCACCCAAATCGGCGCCAGCGTGCAGTTCTGCAAAACAGTCAGATGCGGGAACAGATTAAAGTGTTGGAATACCATCCCCACTTCTGTCCGCACACGTTCAATATTGCGGAGATCGTCATTGAGATGAATACCATCAACCACAATACGTCCCTGCTGATGCTCTTCGAGATGGTTAATACAACGAATGGTCGTTGATTTACCGGAACCCGAAGGGCCGCAAAGCACGATGCGCTCGCGCGGCTTAACGTGCAGGTTGATATCTTTCAGTACGTGAAACTGGCCGTACCATTTGTTCACGTTTTCGAGCGTAATCATCATCGCGTCGTCGGATTGTTTCATAGGTTGGGTCATTTTAAGCCTCAGTGCGGTGTACGCCCGGTGTGAAAACGCTTCTCCAGATACTGGCTATAGCGCGACATGCTAAAACAGAAAATCCAGTAGACCAGTGCAGCAAAGACATAGCCTTCAGTCGACATCCCCAACCACGCGGGGTCGACGGTCGCTTGCTGTACGCTACTGAACAGGTCAAACAGACCGATGATAATCACCAGGCTGGTATCTTTGAACAGGGCAATGATGGTGTTCACCAGACCCGGGATCACCAGTTTTAACGCCTGCGGCAGGATCACCAGACCCTGTGTCTTCCAGTAGCCCAGCGCCAGTGACTCTGCGGCTTCAGTCTGGCCTTTTGGTAGCGCCTGTAATCCACCACGAACCACTTCTGCAACATACGCTGACTGGAACAGGATCACGCCGACCAGCGCACGGATCAGCTTATCAATGCTGTTGCCCTCTGACATAAACAGCGGCAGCATCACCGAAGACATAAACAACACGGTGATCAGCGGCACGCCGCGCCAAAATTCGATAAAAATGACTGAAAGGGCACGCACTACCGGCATCGAGGAACGTCTTGCCAGAGCCAGTAAAATCCCCAACGGCAGGGCACCGGCGATGCCGATGGAGGCAATAATCAGCGTCAGCGTTAATCCGCCCCACTGACGCGTCTCTACCCGCTCAAGTCCAAAGAAACCGCCATACAGCAGCACCCAGACAGCAATCGGATAAACCACCGCCCAAACGGCGATGTACAGGCCACGGCGCGGCATGCTTTTGAGGAACATCGGCAGAATTGAAAGCAGGCCAATCACCAGCGCCAGGTTGATACGCCAGCGCAGTTCATGCGGATATAACCCATACATAAACTGGCCAAAGCGGGCATGGATAAACACCCAGCAAGCGCCATCCTTAGTACAGTCTGCGCGGGTGGTACCAATCCAGTTAGCCTGGAAGACCAGCCAGTTAAGCGCCGGCGGGATCACCGTCCAGATAACCCAAATGCAAAACAGGGTCAGCAGAGAGTTTCCCCAGCTGGAGAACAGATTTTTTCTTGCCCAACTAACGGTGCGGGAAAAAGCATTCGTCGGGACGGGCGGGGTTTCGTGAGTAGCTAAAGTCATATTGATCCCGTTCTCTTAACGCTCAATCAGGCGGATTTTGCGGTTATAGATGTTCATTAACAGCGAAATCAGCAGGCTGATGACCAGGTAGACACCCATGGTGATGGCGATAGTCTCGATAGCCTGGCCAGTCTGATTCAACACCGTTCCTGCAAACAGCGAAACCATATCGGGATAGCCAATCGCTGCGGCGAGCGAGGAGTTTTTCACGATATTCAGATACTGGCTGGTCAATGGCGGGATTATCACGCGCATGGCCTGAGGAATGATGACCTGGCGCAGCGTAACCGGATTCGGTATCCCCAGTGAACGTGCCGCTTCGTGCTGACCATACGGTACGGACTGGATGCCGGAGCGGATAACTTCAGCGATAAAGGTTGAGGTATAGATCGACAGGGCCAGCGTTAAGGCTGCCAGCTCAGGGATCAGGGCAAACCCGCCACGGAAGTTAAAGCCGCGAAGTTGAGGAATGTCCCAGTGCATAGCGGCACCAAACGTCAGATGCGCAATAACCGGGAAGATAATCACCATCGCCACGCTGGCAGGCCAGGTACGGCGAAGCTGCCCGGTTTTCAACTGATAGGTGCGGTTGTAGCGGAACAGAGCAACAGTGCCTGCTACCGCCACCAACAGCGCAATGACAAACGGCCAGGTACCCACTGCGTACTGTGGCCATGGAATATAGAGACCCCGATTACTGACAAAGGCTAAATCAAACGCACTGGCTGCCTGACGCGGTCCCGGAAGGTTGCGTAAGACGGCAAAGTACCAAAAGAAGATCTGCAACAATGGCGGGATATTACGGAAGGTCTCGATATAGATCGTCGAGATTTTCCGCAGCAGCCAGTTGTCGGATAAGCGTGAAAGGCCAATAAAGAAGCCGAGGAGCGAGGCAAAGACAATACAAAGAGCAGAGACCAGCAAAGTGTTGGTTAAGCCAACGAGAAACACCCGGGCATAGGTATCACCTTCGCTGTAATCGATCAGATGTTGAACGATACCAAAGCCAGCGCTACGTTCCAGGAAACCAAAACCGGAGGTAATGCCGCGGCTTGCGAGGTTAATGACGGTATTGTGAACCAGATACCCCGCCACACCCAGAACAACGACAATCGCAATGATCTGGTACAGCCAGGCGCGCACCGCAGGATTACTGAATGAAAAATCCCTTTTTACGGTTGGGCGTTGAGACATGTTGAAACCTCAGTGACGAAAATTCTGACTAAGGCACCGGCAAGCCGGTGCCCTGTAAACGGTGGGAATTAACGTACTGGTGGTGCGTACTGGATGCCGCCTTTGTTCCAGAGGGCGTTCTGGCCACGGGCAATTTTCAACTGGCTGTCTTTACCGACGTTACGGTCAAAGACTTCCTGATAGTTACCAACCTGCTTAACGATGTTGTAAGCCCATTTGTTATCAAGCTTCAGGTCTTTGCCGAAATCACCTTCTGAGCCCAGCAGGTGAGCCATATCTGGGTTGGTGGGTTTAGCGGCCAGCTGATCGACATTTGCAGAAGTGATGCCCATCTCTTCGGCATTCAGCATGGCGTACAGAGACCATTTCACGATGGTGAACCAGTCATCATCGCCACGACGGACAACCGGTCCCAGCGGTTCTTTAGAGATCACTTCTGGCAGCACGATAAATTCGTTTGGTTTGCCCAGCTTGATACGCAGTGCATACAGCTGAGACTGGTCGGATGCCAGCGTATCGCAACGGCCGGTATCCAGCGCTTTCGCTGATTCGTCAGAACGGTCGAAGGTTACCGGGGTGTACTGCATGTTGTTGGCTTTGAAGTAGTCAGCCACGTTCAGTTCAGTATCTGTACCGGCCTGAATGCAAACGGTTGCGCCATCAAGCTCTTTCGCGCTCTTCAGCCCTGCTTTCTGGTGGGTCAGGAAGCCGATGCCGTCATAATAGTTTACGCCAGCGAAAATGAAGCCCATGCCGCCATCGCGCGCAGAGGTCCAGGTTGTGTTACGAGACAGGATGTCTACTTCACCAGACTGCAGAGCAGTGAAACGTTCTTTTGCAGTCAATGGGGTGTATTTCACTTTGGTTGCATCGCCAAACACGGCGGCAGCTGCTGCACGGCATACGTCCACATCGATACCGCTAAATTTGCCACTGGCGTCTGCAAACGAGAAGCCAGGCAGACCATCACTGATACCGCATTGAATGAAACCTTTCTTCTTAATGGCATCCAGGGTGGTGCCGGCGTGAGCCTGATTCGCAACTGCAAACAGCGCTGCAGCGGCAACCAAAGTGGAGAGCATCATTTTTTTCATAAAGCATCCTGTGTGGCGAAATCATTATTATGTTTAACGCACGCTGTGGTGCACTTTTCCTGTCTGTGGCCGAAGCCATCCACGACACTGCAAAGGTAATGCCAAAATTGCAGAGCCCTGAATTTGTTGGAAAGGTTTGCTAATAATTAGAAGCATCCAGAAAGTTTGCTTAATATCGCGCACTACGGGTGGGCAAAAACAGGTGGATTGGTCACAAATGGTGCATCGCGTTTCACTATATGGAAGCAATGTGAGCAAAAGCGTACTTTATGTTACGAGATTGCAATGAATTCGGCGAGACCAGCTCATAGAATATGAGCTGGTTCTGAAAAGAAGGGAGAAAGAGATTTAATAAAGGGAGCTGGCACCCTCGGGACGGGTTTTGAAGCGGCGATGGAGCCACAGATACTGATAGGGCGCACGCATGATCTCGTGTTCAATCACCTGGTTCATATACGCCGCAGCCTGCTGCTCATCCGCGACAGGGTAATCTTTTAGCTCAGGCTGGATCACCAGCTTATAGCCGCTACCATCATCATTGCGGATCAGGACAACGGTGAGCATGGCTGGTTTAGCCATGCGGGCAATCATCCAGGTACCGCTGGTCGTCGCGGCCTGAGGAACGGCGAACAGCGGCGCGAATACGCTGCCTTTAGGGCCATAATCCTGATCGGGAGCAAACCATACGGCTTCGCCCTGTTTCAAGGCATTCACCATGCCACGCAGGTCGCGACGGTTGATCATCGCTTTGTTAGAGCGCATACGACCTTTAGTCTGAACCCATTCCATCAGTTTATTGTTGTGCGGGCGATACATGGCCATCATTGGCTGACACAGGCCCATCGTACGGCCTCCCAGCTCAAGAGACATAAAGTGAACGCCAATGATCAGCGCACCTCGTCCACCTACCTGCGCGGCCTTCAGGTTATCCAGGCCCTCAACGGTAAACCAGCGCTTCACCCGGCGATCCGACCAGAACCAGGCCATGCCGGTTTCCAGTAATCCCATACCCAGTGATTCAAAATTCTTTACGATGTGCTGTTCAAGCTGATCGGCAGGCATCTCAGGGAAACACAGCTCCAGATTGCGGCGGGTAATGCGAATCCGGCGCTTGAGGAACCGCATCGAGGTCCGGCCCATCCAGGTGCCCAGTTTTTCCAGCAGAGGAAAAGGGAGCTGAACCAGCAAAAACAGAATTCCCAGTCCGATCCAGGTTATCCAGTAACGTGGGTGCAGTAAGCGGCGGGTGAAACGGGGGGAAGACTTCATAATTCTCTCTTTAAGCGTGCATAGGGTATGTAGCGCATAGAGACGCAAATCATCAGCGATACAAAAACTTCGACAACATCACGGACAGGAAGTTGAGCCAGAAAGGTTTACTTTACACGATCCGGATAATTCTGGGCCTGAAAAAAGGCAATAAAAAAGGCGCTAACGAATGGTAGCGCCTCCAACACAATGAACCGAAACTTAGTTCATGCCGTATTTTTTCAGTTTCTTACGCAGCGTACCACGGTTGATGCCCATCATCAGGGCCGCACGGGTCTGGTTGCCACGGGTGTATTGCATCACCATGTCCAACAATGGCTGTTCTACTTCAGCCAAAACCAGCTCATACAGGTCATTCACATCCTGACCATTCAGTTGAGCAAAATAGTTCTTCAGTGCCTGTTTGACCGAATCACGCAGTGGCTTTTGAGTCACCTGATCCTGTGAGTTTACGGTAGATACGGTCAGTACGTCAGAATTTACGCGTTGTTCGAACATAGTTCTGTCAGCTCTTTATTTCTATTAGGCAAGATTTTCGAAGTATGCTTCCAACGCCTCCAGCTGTTCGCTGGCATCCTCTATGGCGTTGAATGTGCGCCGAAACTGGTCGTTTGGGGCATGCTCCTGGAGATACCAGGAGACGTGCTTCCGGGCAATACGGTATCCTTTGCGGTGACCATAAAAGTCGTGCAGTTCCCGTAGGTGCCCGATGAGCAAGCGCTTTACTTCAGCTAAGGGCATCGGTGCCAGCAGCTCCCCAGTGTCCAGATAATGCTGGATTTCCCGGAAGATCCAAGGTCTTCCCTGAGCCGCACGTCCTATCATCAGGGCATCAGCCCCCGTATAGTCGAGCACGGCTCTGGCTTTATGCGGGTCAGTGATGTCGCCATTCGCGATAACGGGAATGGAGACATTCTGCTTAACTGTCCGAATGCTGTCATATTCAGCTTCGCCGTTGAACAAACACGCGCGAGTGCGTCCGTGGATGGTCAGGGCCTGAATACCGCAGCGTTCAGCCAATTGGGCAATTTCAACACAATTACGGTTGTCTGGATCCCAGCCAGTGCGAATCTTCAGCGTAACGGGAACGTCCACTGCATCAACCACCGCCAGCAGGATAGACTTCACCAGCTCAGGGTGTTGCAGCAGGGCAGAGCCCGCCAGTTTGCGATTCACTTTTTTGGCTGGACATCCCATGTTGATGTCAATCACCTGCGCGCCAGATAAAGCGTTGATACGCGCTGCTTCAGCCATCTCATGAGGGTCACAACCTGCAATTTGCACGGTACGAATACCGGGCTCATCACTGTGAACCATGCGCAACCGGGATTTGTCCGTCGCCCAGACTTCAGGGTTAGACGACATCATCTCGGAAACGGTCATACCAGCGCCCATTGCATAACAAAGGGTCCGGAACGGTCTGTCGGTTATCCCGGCCATTGGCGCGGCAATCAGACGATTACGAAGCTGGTGGTTTCCAATGCGCATGAAATAAAAGTGACCATAGTGTGTCCGCAAGGCGGCGTATATTACGCATTTTCTGTCGAAGATGAAAGGCCAAACTTTGAACAATCCACCGGCTTACGGGGTGCTGGTAGAGATATCCGTTAGGGGTAAATTATTTTAATGATTAAATTCAATCGCTTAATAAAAAGCGATTAAATTACGAACAAATATTTTTCTTTTTTTATAGGCTAAACAGCCAGATAAAAGGCATCACATGCCCCGGATAACGAGACATGTGACGGATGAAATCATCAAAACCAGACGATCTCACCTTTTGTTAACATCTCAGGCTTTGATGCCCGTAATCCGACACCACTCTTCTTTTTCTGCTACCGGATCAAGGATGAACAGCTCCTGATAGGCTTCACAAACACTTTCAGCCTGGCTTGCCAGTACGCCTGACAAACCCAGAGAGCCGCCCTTCACCGGCAGGACGCTAATCAGCGGTGCCAGCTCGCGTAATGGGCCTGCAAGGATGTTAGCCACCACCACATCGGCACTCAGATTATCTGGCTGCTCATGCGGCAGATACAGCGAGAGGCGATCAGAGACGCCATTACGTTCAGCGTTGTCACGGCTAGCCTGGATCGCCTGAGGATCGATATCGATCCCTATCGCGCTGGCGGCACCCAGCTTCAGTGCGGCGATCGCCAGAATGCCGGAACCGCAGCCAAAGTCGATCACCGTTTTGCCTTGCAGATCCAGACCATCAAGCCAGGTCAGGCACATTGAAGTGGTAGGATGCGTACCCGTACCGAAAGCCAGGCCAGGATCGAGCATCACGTTTACCGCCTCCGGGTCCGGCACGTCGCGCCAGCTTGGGCAGATCCACAGACGCTGACCAAAACGCATCGGATGGAAGTTGACCATCCACTCACGTTCCCAGTCTTTATCTTCGATCTGTTCAATTTTGTGGGCGAAGCCGCTGCCCAGCAGAGGACAGGCTTCTAAGCCAATCACTACCAGATCCATATCGGTTTCAGCATCAAATAAGCCGATCGCATCGGTATCGCCCCACAGCAGCGTTTCGCCGGGTAAGGGCTCGAACACCGGGTTGTCATGCGTGTCCTGAAACGTGACCGAGACAGCCCCGTTCTCGATCAGCGCATCGCCCAGCTCTTCAGCCTGAGCGCCGGTGGTATTAATTTTCATCTGTATCCAGGGCATGGCAATTCTCTTTATTCAAACAGGGGTGGAAGCCTGCGCTGACGGGGCAGCGGCATGGCCAAAACGGTTTCCAACGACAAAGGCAATCAGACTCAGGATCAGTGAGGGCACGATCGGGTGGAATCCCCATGGCTGCAGCGAAAAACTGGCCAGCAGCGTATAACAACCCGCACCCATAATCATGCTACTGAGCGCGCCAGTGGCATTGGCTTTTTCCCAGTATAACCCGAGGACCAGCGGCCAGAGGAAGACCGCTTCAAGCCCACCAAAGGCCAGCAGATTGAGCCAGATGATCATTTCAGGTGGATTCCACGCGGCCAGCAGCAGCAGCAGGCCAAGCAACAGCGTGATCACGCCTGACATCTTCTTCAGCAGCGGCTCATTGTCCATCTGCTGTGGATAGAGGCGCAAATAGAGATCTTTGACGATCGTCGCCGATGATTGCAGCAGTTGCGCGTTGATGGTCGACATGATCGCCGCCATCGGTGCCGCCAGGAAGATCCCGGCAGCGACGGGCGGCAGAACGTGGATCATCAGCGTTGGGATCACCTGGTCCGGGATTGCCAGGTCAGGCATCACCGCCCGTCCAAGCGCGCCCGCCAGATGCATGCCAAACATCAGAATCGTGACCACGATGGTACCAATAATGATCCCGCGGTGGACCGCCTTGCTGTCTTTATAGGAGATGCAGCGCACCGCGGTATGCGGCAGGCCGATCACGCCGAAACAGACCAGCACCGAAAACGACGCCAGGAAGGTCGGGCTGAGAATATGGTCAACGCCACTGGCGGACACCAGCTGGGGATCAATATGCTGAAGCTTATCGACGGCACTGTGCATACCGCCCGCGGCATGGACCACCGCAAACAGCAGCAGGAAGGTACCTGCCAGCATCACCACACCTTGCATGGCATCATTCAGCACGCTGGCCCTGAAGCCGCCAAAAGCGGTGTACAGCGCGATGGTGCCACCAAATATCAGCAACCCGGTATCGTAGGGAATGCCTGCGGCGGTTTCCAGAAGGCGCGCGCCACCGACAAATTGCACGGTCATGGCGCCGATAAAGGCGATCAGCAGGCTGAGGCTGGCGAACCACACCAGTAACGGACTGCGATAACGGGCATAAAGCATATCGTTGAGGGTAACCGCGTTGTAACGTCGGGCGAGGATAGCGAATTTTTTCCCCAATACGCCCAGCGAAAGCCAGACGGCGGGGACCTGTACCATCGACAGCAGTACCCAACCCAGCCCATATTTATAGGCCGCACCGGGTCCGCCAATAAACGAACTGGCGCTGATGTATGTCGTCGCCATGGTCATGGCCAGCACAAAGCCGCCCATCGATCGGCTACCGAGGAAATATTCAGTCAGAAAGCTGCCTTCACGGCGCTTACGCATGGCATACACAGAGAGGCCGGCGACCAGCAGCAGATAGGCAATAAGCGGCAGGATGATTTGAAGTTTCACTTTTCATCTTCCAGAGGAATGTCACGAAATACCAGCCTGACCATCAGCCAGCACAGCAGGATAAATAGCGCAGGAACCAGCAGACAGGCCATTTCAAACCAGTGTGGTAGCCCGGTAATGCCTTGTTTATCATCCGGTAGCCAGGCCATCAGCGACCAGGCAATAAGATAGGCTACAGCCAGCCAGAATGACCAGCGAGCCTCGCGATGAGCCTGAACGAAGCGCTTGTCCATCTCTCTCCTCACCTTAAAAATGCAAAGAAAAAGGCCGGTCAGACCGGCCTTTTTTTCAAAACATCAGGCTAATCAGGTTTCCTGAAGGCCGAGTTTTTTCTCCAGATAGTGGATATTGGTTCCACCGTGCTGGAAGTTTTCGTCAGACATGATCTTCATCTGCAGCTCAACGTTCACTTTGATGCCGTCGATGATCAGCTCAGCCAACGCGTTTTTCATGCGGGCGATTGCCACATCACGGGTTTCACCGTAAGTGATCAGTTTACCGATCATGGAGTCATAGTACGGTGGCACAGTGTAGCCAGCGTAGATATGCGATTCCCAACGCACGCCAAAACCACCTGGTGCATGGAAGCGGGTGATCTTGCCTGGGCTTGGCAGGAAGGTGTTCGGATCTTCGGCGTTGATACGGCATTCTACCGCATGGCCACGGATCACCACGTCTTCCTGTTTGATCGACAAAGGCTGACCGGCAGCAATACGCAGCTGCTCTTTGATCAGGTCAACACCGGTGATCATCTCGGTAACCGGGTGTTCTACCTGGATACGGGTGTTCATCTCGATGAAGTAGAACTCGCCGTTTTCGTACAGGAACTCGAAAGTCCCTGCGCCACGGTAACCGATTTCGATACAGGCTTTAGAGCAACGATCGCCGATAAAGCGACGCATCTCTTCAGTGATACCGGGTGCTGGAGCCTCTTCCACCACTTTCTGGTGGCGGCGCTGCATGGAGCAGTCACGTTCAGCCAGATAAACGGCGTGGCCCTGACCGTCCGCCAACACCTGAATTTCGATGTGGCGTGGGTTTTCCAGGTATTTTTCCATATAGACCATATCGTTGTTGAAAGCCGCTTTGGCTTCAGCACGGGTCATATTAATGGACTGTTCCAGATCTTTTTCATGACGCACAACGCGCATACCACGACCACCACCGCCGCCAGAAGCTTTGATGATTACCGGGTAGCCGATTTGCTTACCGAAGGCACGGTTCTTATCCATGTCTTCAGTCAGCGGGCCGTCAGAGCCAGGTACGCAAGGTACGCCAGCTTTCTTCATCGCATTGATTGCAGAAACTTTGTCACCCATCAGGCGAATGGTTTCAGCTTTCGGGCCGATAAAGATGAAGCCTGAACGCTCAACCTGCTCAGCAAAGTCCGCATTCTCGGACAGGAAGCCGTAGCCGGGATGGATTGCCACCGCACCGGTGATCTCTGCAGCAGAGATCAGGGCAGGGATGTTCAGGTAGCTTTTTACGGACTGTGCAGGACCAATACAGACGGTCTCATCTGCCAGCAGTACGTGTTTCAAATCGCGGTCCGCGGTTGAATGCACGGCAACAGTCTTAATGCCCAGCTCTTTACAGGCACGCAGAATGCGCAGCGCGATTTCACCACGGTTAGCTATTACAATTTTATCCAGCATGGTTCGCCTCGTTATTCGATGACTACCAGCGGCTCGTCAAATTCAACGGGTTGGCCGCTTTCAACCAGGATCGCTTTTACTACGCCGGATTTATCGGCTTCGATCTGGTTCATCATTTTCATCGCTTCAACGATGCACAGAGTGTCGCCAGCGTTAACTTTCTGACCCACTTCCACAAACGCTTTAGCGTCCGGGCTTGGGGTACGGTAGAAAGTGCCCACCATTGGTGAACGTACGATGTGGCCACTGATCTCGGCTGCAGCCGGAGCTTCCATCGCTGGTGCAGTTGCAGGTGCGACGGCGTTAGCCAGCGCAGGCTGCTGCTGCATCATCGGTGCAGCATAGTGCTGCATCATTGGGTAGCCCGTGTTGGCCGGTGCGCGACTGATGCGAACAGACTCTTCACCTTCAGAAATTTCCAGTTCAGAAATGCCTGATTCTTCAACCAGTTCGATCAGTTTTTTAATCTTACGAATATCCATGAGTGTGGTTCCGTACTCTGTTTAATTAGATTGTGACAGGCGTTTAACCGCCGTCTGCAAAGCCCAGGAATAACCGTCGACACCAAGTCCACAGATTACGCCGGCAGCAATATCAGAAAGATATGAATGATGACGGAAAGGCTCGCGAGCATGCACATTCGACAGGTGCACTTCAATGAATGGGATGCTGACTGCCAGCAGGGCATCCCGAAGCGCTACGCTGGTATGGGTGAATGCCGCCGGGTTAATGACGATATAATCGACATTGCCTTTCGCCTCATGAATGCGGTCAATTAACGCGTGTTCCGCATTGGACTGGAGATGGCTCATCTTCACGTTGAGCGCATCAGCTTGCGTGGTAAGGTCACTTACAATCTCTGCCAGGGTCGTTTTACCGTACTTCTCAGGCTCACGTGTGCCGAGAAGGTTCAGGTTGGGACCGTTTAAAAGCAGTATGTGAAACTTATCCGTCATCTTGCTGCTATCTCCTGCGATAATTGAGGCATCGCACAAAATACAACGCGAAACGCCATTTGTCACCTTTCCAGATGAAATTAGGTCGGTTCGCAAGTTTGAAGTCGGGCATTATAACGATTTCGTGGCAATTCGCAGCTAAATACTGGTCGTATCAGCGAAGATTATCAACCACCTGGCAAAAACGGCAGGTGGTTTAATGCCAGATATGCGGAGTGGCACACAGTCTTAAGCGGGTTTTTAACGAAACCACTGGCGAAACTTTTTGTAGCGCCATGCCAGCAAGATCGCTGCAATTAGCGCATAAATCCACGGTTGTGGACTGAAAGTCTTCACCGACCACAAGTAATGGATGGGTGCGAGGATCAGCACCAGGTAAATACCGTTATGCAGGGTTTGCCAGCGTTTGCCCAGCTTGCGCTGCGCTTTCTGAAACGACGTCAGGGCCAGAGATAAGAGAATTAACCAGCTGATAATGCCCAGCGTCAGGTAAGGTCGGGAGATCAGTTCAGAGCCCAGCAGGCCGAGATTGCTGATGCCCAGCTCCAGCACTGAATAGCTTACCAGGTGCAGCGTCGCCCAGGCAAAACACCACAGGCCCAGCAGGCGGCGCACACGGATCAACAGCGGTTGCTTACCGTAGCGTGCCAGCGGGGTGATCAGCAGCGAGCCCAGCAGGAACTTCAACGCCATTCTGCCGGTAAAATGTTGTATGTCTTTCGCCGGATCGGCGCTGAACCAGCCCTGGTCGATGGAGAGAAGCAACCAGAGTAAAGGAAGAAAACCCGCAAGGTGCAGGATCACTTTTAAGCCGGTAATTTGCCTGGCGGTGATACGCATCACTAGAAATTCTCCCGCAGATCCAACCCACGGTATAAAGAAGCCACCTGATCCGCATAGCCGTTAAACAGCAAGGTAGGCTGGCGTTTGACATCGAGAATGCCACCTGAACCAATAAAGCGCTCTGTCGCCTGCGACCAGCGAGGATGGTCCACGTGCGGGTTCACATTGCCGTAAAAACCATACTCGTTAGAGGCGAGCTGATTCCAGGTGGTTGGCGGCATATCTTTGACCAGGGTGATTTTGACAATCGATTTGATGCCTTTAAAACCGTATTTCCACGGCACGGTCAGTCGAACAGGTGCACCATTTTGCGGGGGCAGCGCTTTACCATAAACCCCGGTGGTCAGCATCGTCAGAGGGTGCATGGCCTCATCAAGGCGCAATCCTTCAACGTAGGGATAGTCGATACCGCCGCCAATAAAACGATCTTTCTGGCCTGGCATCTCATCCGGTGCGTAAATGGTCTGGAACGCCACATAACGCGCGTTGCTGGTGGGTTCGGCGGCTTTCAGCAATTTACGCAATTCAAAACCAATCCAGGGCACGACCATCGACCATGCTTCAACACAACGCATCCGGTAAATACGCTGTTCAAGCGGGAAGCGTTTGAAAATATCGTCCATGGATAGCGTCAGTGGTTTTGCGACTTCGCCGCCGATTTCAATTTTCCAGTCGTCGGTTTTCAACGTTCCGGCGTTAGCCGCAGGATCGGCCTTATCGAGGCCAAACTCATAATAGTTGTTGTAGCCGGTGACTTTATCTTCCGGCGTCAGGGCTAAATCGGCCTGATACTGAGCGGGTTTGCTGAAGTCGAGGGGTTTTCCAGAAGGCGCTTTAGGGCGGTCGTTGCCTTTAAACCAGGACAAGACGTCGGCGTGAGCCGCAGAGGGCAGCGATAACGCCGCCGCGCTAATACCCAGCGTTTTCAGCAACTCGCGGCGACGGGCGTTAAAAATGCTCTCGGGGGTAACATCGCGTTCGGTAAGTTTATCAAAGGGCTTCATCAGGCGGCCTCCACAGGCTCGTTCTTCTCTTCCTGTTAGCATGACCAAAGAGTCGGCTTTGCGCGAATAAAGGACGAAAAATGTGAAATTTCCTGGAATGAGAATCACCCGAAAATGAACGGTGAAACGTCAGGCAAACGCGGAGACACGTATACTCGCAGGGCGGGTCATTAATCTGACATCCGCCAGGTCAACGCCCGCCAGGATATGGTACTTTCAGTGGCGGTCTGATTTTGGGCAGCGGAGAGTCATACATTTATTCGGCACGGGTTCAGGGCGCGAAATGCGTTACTTTATCCGCAGTGATGGGCACAGGGATGCGATTAACCACCAAACTTTCGACGATGATCACCTTACTGAGCGCACTGGCGATGTTACTGATGCTGGTGGGCTGCATTATGAGTTTTTTTTACCTCAGCACGCAGAGAAGTGAACACCGGCTTGAACTGATGGCTGGCGATGTGGATACCGCGCTGCAAAGTGAGTCACCCGAACAGGTTGCTCAGTGGCTAAGCAAAGTGATGGGGCCACTGCAAATTGTTCGCACCGAGCTGATGCAAGGTGATCAAACCCGGTTAACCCTCGTGCATCATCAGGATCCGGTACTGGATGATGAACAAAACCAGTATCGCGACACCGTCCTTCCGCTGCCAAAACATCCGGGTTACCGCCTCCATGTTCAGTGGGTCGATTCAACCGAAACCTGGCTGAAATCGTTTATCGGCGCCTTCATTCTTAGCGTGGTCATCGCGATAGTGGCGATCATGACCACGCTGCTGATCGTGACGCATCGCTGGCTTAACCGGCAGCTTCAGGGCATGGAGCGGCTTGAGGTCAGAGCCGGCAAGGTGATTAAAGGAGAGAGAGGCACGGTAAGGGCGGGGACGGTACATGAGTGGCCACCCAAGGCCAGTAGCGCTATCGATTTACTGCTGGCAGACCTGCAGGAAGCGGGCGAGCAGCGCACGCGCATTGATACTTTAATCCGGACGTTTGCCGCGCAGGACGCGACCACCGGGCTGAACAATCGCCTGTTCTTTGATAACCAACTGGCGACCATGCTGGAGGATACCGAAACCGGTGGCACGCACGGCATGGTAATGATGATCCGTCTGCCGGACTTTGACACGCTGCGGGATAACTGGGGACATAACCAGACCAAAGACTATCTGTTTGCGCTGGTGAACCTGTTATCCACCTTTGTGATGCGTTATCCCGGCGCCTTGCTGGCGCGCTATTTCCGCAGTGATTTTGCCGTTCTCCTTCCTCATCGCAGCCTGAAAGATGCCGACAGCATTGCTTCCCAGCTTATTCATGCCGTGGATGCGCTGCCGCCGACGCGAATGTTGGATCGCGAGGATATTATCCACATCGGTATCAGCGCCTGGCACAGCGGGCAGGAAACGCAGCAGGTAATGGAAAACGTTGAACTGGCTACCCGACATGCCGCTTTACTGGGTGGCAACAACTGGTCGGTGGGTGAAGCGCCGCAGCAAGAGTTCACCCGCGGCAGCGTTAAATGGCGCACGCTGCTGGAAAATACCCTGCACCGTGGCGGCCCAAGACTGTATCTGAAACCCGCAGTGACCCTTGATGGGACCGTTCATCATCGGGAAATGATGCCGCGTATCTATGATGGCGAGAAGGAGCTGCTCTCAGCCGAGTATCTGCCTTTCGTTCAGCAGTTAGGCATGGCCGAAGGATACGACCGTCAGTTAGTCACCCGCATCCTGTCGCTGTTGCCGATTTGGCCAGAGGAAACCTTCGCCATTCCGCTGACCGTTGATGCCCTTATGCAGCGTCCTTTTCAGATTTGGCTCAGGGATATGCTGCTGCAATGCACTAAATTGCAAAGAAACCACATTTTATTTGAACTTGCAGAAGCAGATGTGTGTCAACACATCAGCCGTTTGGGTTCTGCGTTTCGATTGTTGAAGGGTTTTGGCTGTCGAATTGCGATTAATCAGGCGGGCCTGACGGTGGTCAGTACGGCTTATATCAGGCAGTTTGAGGTGGAGCTGATTAAGCTGCATCCTGCCCTGGTAAGAAACATCGAGCGTCGTACAGAGAATCAGCTGTTTGTCAGGAGTCTTCTGGAGAGCTGTACCAGGACTTCTACCCAGGTTTTCGCGGCGGGTGTCCGCACCAGAGGCGAGTGGCAAATCCTTGCGGAGCTAGGTGTGGCGGGTGGTCAGGGCGATTTCATCGCGCCGTCGCAGCCGCTAAACACCGGCGTAAAAAAATATTCGCAAAGATATCAAGTTTAATCTGCCGTTGTGCTGGATTTCACGTAGAATACCCGCGCGGCTGTGGTGCCGGCATGGGGGATCTGGTCAGCCAGTGACCCAAAGAATGTTAAATTTTATGTACGTTATGTCCGTCTGTCAGCCCTGAATTCTGAGCGCATTAGCCTGACATCAGGCTTGTGGTTCGCAACGCGACTTCAGGGTGTGGCCCTTGCGTGAGATAGCGTGATTTTTCACCGAAGTAGACTATTTTTGCGCCTTGTCGCTGCTTCGTGTGGTTGGTAAAGTAAGCGGATTTTATTTTCCGCCCCCAGCTTGCAGGATTATCCTTTAGTATGTTTAAAAAATTCCGTGGCATGTTTTCCAACGACTTGTCCATCGACTTGGGTACAGCCAATACCCTGATCTACGTGAAAGGGCAGGGTATCGTTCTGAACGAACCCTCCGTCGTTGCCATCCGTCAGGATCGTGCCGGTTCCCCTAAAAGCGTTGCGGCAGTCGGTCATGATGCAAAACAGATGCTGGGTCGTACCCCCGGCAATATCGCTGCTATTCGGCCAATGAAAGACGGCGTCATCGCCGATTTCTTCGTTACTGAAAAAATGCTGCAACACTTTATCAAACAGGTTCACAGCAACAGCTTCATGCGCCCAAGTCCGCGCGTGCTGGTGTGTGTGCCTGTCGGCGCGACGCAGGTTGAGCGTCGCGCAATCCGTGAATCCGCGCAGGGCGCAGGAGCACGTGAAGTGTTCCTGATTGAAGAGCCTATGGCTGCGGCAATCGGTGCCGGCCTGCCGGTGTCTGAAGCAACCGGTTCAATGGTTGTGGATATCGGTGGCGGTACAACAGAAGTGGCGGTTATCTCGCTGAACGGCGTGGTGTACTCTTCTTCCGTCCGTATCGGTGGCGATCGCTTTGATGAAGCGATCATTAATTATGTGCGCCGTAACTACGGTTCACTAATTGGTGAAGCGACCGCTGAACGTATCAAGCATGAAATCGGCTCTGCTTATCCGGGCGATGAAGTGCGTGAAATTGAAGTCCGTGGTCGTAACCTGGCAGAAGGTGTGCCGCGTGGCTTCACGCTGAACTCCAACGAAATCCTGGAAGCGCTTCAGGAGCCGCTGACCGGTATCGTTAGCGCGGTGATGGTTGCACTGGAACAGTGTCCGCCAGAACTGGCATCCGACATCTCTGAACGCGGTATGGTTCTGACCGGTGGTGGCGCATTGCTGCGTAACCTCGATCGTCTGCTGATGGAAGAAACCGGTATTCCGGTCGTGGTGGCAGAAGATCCGCTGACCTGCGTTGCTCGCGGTGGCGGTAAAGCGTTGGAAATGATCGACATGCACGGCGGCGATTTGTTCAGCGAAGAATAATTTGCTTAAGGAGTGTAGGTACGCTCTGTCCTGCACTCCTTTTTTAAGATGTCGAGGAATACGCCGAGTTTATGAAGCCGATCTTCAGCAGGGGACCTTCCCTGCAGTTACGCTTATTTTTAGCGGTTATTGTGGCTATAGGCGTGATTGTCGCCGACAGTCGTATGGGCGCTTTCAGCCAGATACGCACCTATATGGATACGGCGGTCAGCCCATTCTATTTTCTGGCCAACGGGCCACGTCAAATTCTGGACAGTGTTTCTGAAACACTGGCCTCTCGCCAGCAGCTCGAACTGGAAAACAAAGGCTTACAGCGCGAACTGATGCTCAAGAACAGCGAATTGCTGATGCTGGGTCAGTTTAAGCAGGAAAATGCCCGTCTCCGCGAACTGTTGGGTTCCCCTCTGCGTCAGGACGAGCACAAGATGGTCACTCAGGTGATCTCCACCGGTACCGATCCCTACACCGACCAGGTGGTAATTGATAAAGGCAGCGTGAACGGCGTTTACGAAGGCCAGCCGGTGATCAGTGATAAAGGTGTGGTCGGGCAGGTGGTTGCCGTGGGTAAAATCACCAGCCGGGTGATGCTGATCTGTGACTCGTCCCATGCCTTGCCTATTCAGGTACTGCGTAACGATATACGGGTGATCGCGGCGGGCAACGGCTGTACTGAAGACTTGCAGCTGGAACACCTGCCAGGTAACACCGACATTCGCGTTGGCGATGTGTTGGTGACCTCCGGACTGGGCGGCCGTTTCCCTGAAGGCTATCCTGTTGGCGTGGTCTCTTCCGTCAAGCTTGATACCCAGCGCGCTTACACCGTGATCCAGGCCCGACCTACCGCAGGTTTACAGCGTCTGCGCTATCTGTTGCTGCTTTGGGGCGCCGATCGTAATGGCACGATGCCAATGGCGCCGAATGAAGTGCACCGGGTGGCCAATGAGCGACTGATGCAGATGATGCCGCAGGTTCTGCCTGCCGCGAATGAACTGATGGGACCGCCCGCACCGGGGCAACCTGCGGGATCCGTTCCTGCTGCTTCCGGTCAAACCGCTGTTCCTGCCGCGCCTTCTTCTGCGGGTCGCCAGGCCGCGCCTGCTGCCCGCGGAGGCCATCCTTGAGCAGTTATCGCAGCCATGGGCGTTGGGTTATCTGGCTGTCGTTCCTGGTCGCACTGGTATTACAAATTATGCCGTGGCCTGAACAGTTCTTTATGTTCAGGCCGTCATGGCTTCTTCTGATCCTGATTTACTGGGTGTTGGCTCTGCCTCATCGTGTGAATGTCGGCACGGGCTTTGTGATGGGTTCTATAATGGATCTTATCTCTGGCTCGACGCTGGGCGTTCGTGCTCTGGCTTTCAGCATCGTGGCTTATCTGGTGGCGTTCAAATTCCAACTGTTCCGTAACCTCGCGCTCTGGCAACAGGCGCTGATGGTCATGGTGCTGTCGCTGGCAATGGATGTCATTGTATTTTGGGCTGAATTTTTAGTGATAAACGTCTCATTCCGACCGGAAATTTTCTGGAGTAGCGTAGTAGACGGTATCCTCTGGCCCTGGCTGTTCTTGTTGATGAGAAAAATACGCCGCCAGTTTGCCGTACAATAAGGACGATTATGGTATCCCTTTATCTGGCCTCTGGTTCTCCCCGTCGTCGCGAGCTGCTCACGCAGCTTGGCCTGCGCTTTGAACGCCTCTCTACTCAAGTTGAAGAACTGAAACGCCCGGACGAGCAGGCTGAAGCCTACGTTCGCCGTCTCGCCTGTGAAAAAGCTCAGGCCGGTGTTGCCGTGGCAGAACGGGATCTGCCGGTGCTTGGCGCAGACACCATTGTGGTGCTGAACGGTGAGGTGCTGGAAAAACCTGAAGATCAGGCTGACGCCGCCAAAATACTGACTAAACTGTCTGGTCAGACGCATCAGGTACTGACCGCCGTTGCGCTGGCAGATAACGCGAGCATCCTGGACTGTCTGGTGGTCACCGACGTCACTTTTCGTACCTTAACCGCTGAGGATATTGCCGCCTACATTGCCAGCGGTGAACCGATGGATAAAGCCGGAGCCTATGGCATTCAGGGGTTGGGAGGCAATTTTGTTCGCAAAATTAATGGAAGCTATCACGCAGTGGTCGGGTTGCCGTTGGTTGAAACCGCTGAGTTACTCAGCCATTTTCAGTCACTGCGTGAGGTAAGGGAACAACATGACCGCTGAACTGCTGGTAAATATCACCCCTTCGGAAACGCGTGTAGCCTATATTGATGGCGGCATCCTGCAGGAAATCCATATCGAGCGCGAAGCGCGCCGTGGGATTGTGGGCAATATTTATAAAGGGCGCGTCAGCCGTGTTTTGCCCGGCATGCAGGCCGCTTTTGTCGATATCGGTCTGGAAAAGGCCGCCTTCCTGCACGCCTCGGATATCATGCCGCATACGGAATGCGTCGCCGGAGATGAACAGAAAAACTTCTCAGTGCGCGATATCTCCGAGCTGGTCCGACAGGGGCAGGACCTGGTGGTTCAGGTGGTGAAAGATCCCCTGGGCACCAAGGGCGCACGCCTGACCACAGACATCACTCTGCCATCACGCTATCTGGTGTTTATGCCTGGCGCCTCACACGTGGGAGTGTCTCAGCGTATTGAAAGTGAAGCCGAGCGCGACCGTCTTAAAAAGGTGGTGTCTGCTTACTGTGACGAACTGGGCGGTTACATCATCCGTACGGCGGCTGAAGGTGTGGGTGAGGTTGAGCTGGCGTCTGACGCGGCATTTCTGAAACGCCTGTGGACCAAGGTGATTGAGCGCAGAAAACGCAACCAAACGCGCTGCCGCCTGTATGGCGAAGTGGCCTTATCCCAGCGCATCCTGCGTGATTTTGCCGGTGCAGCGCTCGACCGGATCCGCATTGACTCCCGTCTGACCTACGAGCATCTGGTGGAGTTTACCGGCGAATATATCCCGGAGATGACCTCCAAACTGGAACTGTATACCGGCAAGCAACCGATCTTCGATCTGTTTGACGTTGAGAATGAGATCCAACGTTCGCTGGATCGCAAAGTGGAGCTGAAGTCCGGTGGCTATCTGATCATCGACCAAACCGAAGCGATGACCACCATCGACATCAATACCGGCGCGTTCGTTGGCCATCGCAATCTTGATGAAACCATCTTCAATACCAACATTGAAGCGACGCATGCCATTGCCCGGCAGTTACGTCTGCGTAATCTCGGCGGCATTATCATCATCGACTTTATCGATATGACCAATGAAGATCACCGACGCCGCGTGCTGCATTCCCTTGAGCAGGGTCTGAGTAAAGACCGGGTAAAAAGCGGTATCCATGGCTTCTCCCAGCTTGGGCTGGTGGAGATGACGCGTAAGCGCACCCGGGAAAGTATTGAACATGTGCTTTGCCAGGATTGCCCGGTCTGTAAGGGACGCGGCACGCTGAAAACGGTTGAGACGGTCTGTTATGAGATCATGCGTGAAATTGTTCGCGTACATCATGCTTATGACTCGGACCGCTTCCTGGTATACGTTTCACCTGCGGTGGGTGAAGCGCTGAAATCCGAAGAATCACACGCGCTGGCCGAAGTAGAAATCTTCGTTGGCAAGCAGGTCAAAGTCCAGGTTGAACCGCTCTATACCCAGGAGCAGTTTGACGTGATCATGATGTGACCAGCACAAGGAGAAGTGTGTGAGGCGATTACCAGGGATCCTGCTACTGACTGGCGCAACCATCGTGGTGATTGTTGCGCTGATGGTCAGTGGGCTGCGTCTGGTGATGCCGCATCTGAACAGCTGGCGCGAACCGCTGCTGGAAAAAATTTCGTCCGTGGCCGGCATGCCGGTGGAAGCCAGTGCGCTGAACGGCACCTGGGAAAACTTCGGCCCGGTGCTGGAAATCCGCGACTTGCACGTCAGCCTGAAAGAAGGTGATGACTTAAAAGCCCAACGCATCACGCTGGCGCTGGATATCTGGCAGTCAATGCTCCACCTGCGCTGGCAGTTCCGTAATCTGACCTTCTACCAACTGAATCTGGCCACCAGTCAGCCGTTAACCTCAGGCAACGGTGAGAAATTGCAGCTGGAGCCGGGTAAGTTCAGCGATCTGTTCCTTCGTCAATTCGATCATTTCGATCTCCGCGACAGTCACATCAGCTTTGTCACCCTTTCCGGTCAGCTTGCGCGACTGGATGTTCCTCAGCTCACCTGGCTAAACGAAAAAAACCGTCACCGTGCGGAAGGCGTGGTCAGCCTGTCCAGTTTTAACGGTCAGCATGGTGAAATTCAGGTGCGGCTGGATCTGAGCGACAGTAACGGCTATCTGGATACCGGCCGGGTGTGGATGCAGGCGGATGATGTCGACGTGAAACCCTGGCTAGGCCAGTGGATGCGCGATAATACCAGCCTGGACAGTGCACGATTCAGTCTGGCGGCGTGGATGAGCCTGAAAGAGGGTGAAATCTATGATGGCGATATTCAGCTGAAAAAAGGCGGCGCGAGCTGGAAGGGCGACCAACAGCAGCATCATCTGACCGTCGATAACGTTACCGCGCACATTGCCCGCTTCAACAGCGGCTGGAGCATTGAGGTTCCTCAGACCAATCTGGTGACCGACGGCCACCCGTGGCCCAAAGGCCAGCTGTCGGGAATGTGGCAGCCTGAGAATGGCGTATTGCCAGGCCCGGATCACAATGAAGAAGTACGCGTGCGCGCCACGCAGCTGGATCTGGAACGGCTGGATCCGCTGATCCCTCTGTTTGCCAAACTGACCCCAACACTGCTGCAAAACTGGCGTGCGTTGCAACCTAAAGGCCGCATTGAAGCGCTGGCGGTGGATATTCCTGTCCAACAACCTGAACAGAGCCGTTTCCAGGCCAAATGGCGGGATCTCAGCTGGCAACACTGGGAACTGCTGCCCGGTATGGCGCATTTCAGTGGATCGGTGAGCGGTGCGGTGGCGAACGGGCAGGTCGATTTCAACGTCAACAACGCCACCTTACCTTACGGTTCGATGTTCCGGGCACCGCTTGAAATAGAACATGCCACAGGGGCGTTGAGCTGGCAGTACGCCAACGACCACTTCACCCTTGCAGGCCATCAGTTAGATGTGAAGGCGCGTTCCCTGTGGGCGAAAGGCGACTTCACCTACGCCCAGCCGAAGGACAAAGCGCCCCGACTGGATATTCTGGCCGGCATCAATGTGACCGATGCCGGCGATGCCTGGCGTTACTTCCCTGAACCGCTGATGGGCAAATCGCTGGTGGACTACCTCAGCGGCGCCATTAAGGGCGGGCAGGTGCAGAATGCCTCACTGATTTTCGCCGGCAACCCCCAACTGTTCCCGTTCAAGCATAATGACGGGCAGTTTGAAGTCTGGGTGCCGCTGAAACAATCAACCTTCCAGTTCCAGCCAGGCTGGCCGGATCTGCAAAATCTGGATATCAACCTCGACTTCGTGAATGACGGCCTGTTTATGAAAGCCGAACACACCAAACTGGGGCAGGTTGATGGCAGAAATATCTCGGCGGTAATCCCGGATTATCTGAAAGAGAAGCTGATCATTGATGCTGACATCAACGGTGCCGGCAAAGCGATTGGCGATTACTTTAATCAGACGCCATTGAAACCGTCACTGGGTGCCGCGCTTGATGAGCTGCAGATTGGCGGCGATGTGAGTGGTCGCTTACATTTGGATATTCCGCTCGATGGCGAGCTGGTCCGGGCCACCGGCGATGTGAATCTGAAGGACAACACGCTGTACATCAAGCCGCTTGATAGCACCATCAAGCAGCTGACTGGCCACTTTACCTACGATAATGGCGATCTGAAGAGTGACCCGATGACGGCCAACTGGTTCGGGCAGCCGATGGACGTCAGCTTCAACACCCTTGAGGGCGACAAGAACTACCAGATTGGCGTTGATCTTAAAGGGGATTGGCAGCCAGGCAAGATGGATGTGGTTCCTGCGCAGATCCGTGACAAACTCACCGGCGATGCCAGCTGGAAGAGCAACGTGCTGATCAATTTGCCGCACGCTGGCAGCGCAAACTATCAGGTTGTACTGGACGGTGACCTGAAAAATGTGAGTAGTCACTTACCTCCACCGTTGGATAAAGAGCGGAATGTGGCGATGCCGGTTAAAGTCAGCGCCAAGGGTGACCTCAAAAGTTTCAACCTCAGCGGTTCTGTCGGCAGCAACCGCCACTTCAATAGCCAGTGGCTCTTTGGCAAGCAGTTGAAGATCGATCGTGGAATCTGGGAGAACAACAGCAAAGGTCTGCCTCCCCTCCCCGAGGCGGACGGCATGGTCCTGAATCTGCCTCCGCTGGATGGCGAAGCCTGGCTGGGGCTGTTCAACAGCCAAAGCACAGGCAAAACGGCAGGTGGATCGTCTTCGCAGCAGGCCACTAAAAGCCGGGCGTTTATTCCGGGGAATATCACCCTACGCACGCCAGCGCTGACGCTGGGTGGCCAGCTGTGGCACGATCTTGAAGCCACGCTGAGTGAGACCGTATCGGGAGACACGCAGATTCAGGCTAAGGGCAAAGAGATTAACGGCACGTTGAAGATGAACCAACGCTCACCCTGGGCTGCTCATCTCAACTACCTTTATTACAATCCGGAATGGGCCTCCGCCGAAGGCGGTTCTCCTCTGCCGGGCGACAGCAGCAAGATTGATTTCAGCAGCTGGCCAGCGCTGGCACTGACCTGCGATGAATGCTGGATACGCGGGCAGAAATTTGGCCGGATGGCGGCAGATGTCAGCCATTCCAGCGACACGCTGACCCTGAAAAATGGCCTGATTGATACCGGTAGCTCGCGGCTGAAAGTCGAGGGCGAGTGGGTTAATCGTCCTGGCGCCCAGCGTACGGCTTTAAAAGGCGTGCTCAGTGGTAAAAAAATCAATGATGCCACCAACTGGTTTGGGGTGAATACGCCACTGCGGAATTCGCCGTTCAATATCGATTACGATCTTCACTGGCAGTCCGCTCCGTGGCAGCCGTCAGAAGCAACCTTAAGCGGCGTGCTGAAGTCGCATTTCGGTGCCGGTGAAATTGCCGATGTGAATACCGGCAGAGCCGGACAGCTCCTGCGGCTGGTCAGCTTCGATGCGCTGCTGCGCAAAATGCGGCTGGATTTCAGCGATACCTTCAGTCAGGGCTTCTATTACGACTCGATCAGCGGAACGGCCTGGATTGAAAAGGGCGTGATGCACACCGACAATTTGCTGGTGGACGGGTTGGAAGCTGACATTGCGATGAAGGGCATAATGGACCTGGTGAAACGCCAGATCGATATGGAAGCGGTTGTGGCACCAGAGATCTCCGCGACCGTCGGTGTGGCTGCAGCGTTTGCGGTCAATCCGATTGTCGGTGCGGCGGTGTTTGCCGCCAGCAAAGTGCTCGGTCCGCTGTGGAACAAAATTTCGGTGCTTCGCTACCATATTTCCGGCTCGATCGATAAGCCGCAGATTGACGAAGTGCTGCGTAAGCCCGTTGAAAAGAGCGCGAAGTGAATTTGACGTGACCTGCGAATTGCCTCAGGCTATAGATATGCGATGCCAGCGGTTACTGGCTCATCCAAACAGAGCGAGAATTCATGAGTCTGAATCTGGTAAGTGAGCAGTTACTAACTGCTAACAACATTAATCAACAGGATCTCTTTTCCCTTCTCGGTCAGCTGTCTGAACGTAAACTGGATTATGCCGACCTCTATTTCCAGTCCAGCTTTCACGAGTCCTGGGTGCTGGAAGACCGCATCATTAAAGACGGTTCATGGAATATCGATCAGGGTGTCGGCGTCCGTGCCGTCAGCGGCGAAAAGACCGGTTTTGCCTATGCAGACCAGATTACGCTGAATGCCCTGACGCAGAGCGCTACCGCTGCGCGCAGCATTGTCCGTGAGCAGGGGAACGGAAAATCCCATACGCTTGGCGCGGTGATGCATCGTTCGTTGTACCCAACGGTGGATCCGCTGCAGAGCCTGACCCGTGAAGAAAAAATTGCGTTATTGCACCGCGTCGATAGCGCCGCCCGTGCTGCGGACAAACGTGTTCAGGAAGTCAGCGCCAGTCTGAGCGGCGTGTATGAAATGATTCTGGTGGCCGCCACTGACGGCACGCTGGCCACCGATATTCGCCCGCTGGTTCGCCTTTCTGTCAGCGTGCAGGTAGAGGAGAACGGCAAGCGTGAGCGTGGTTCAAGCGGCGGCGGCGGGCGCTTCGGCTATGAATTCTTCCTGGCTGATGAGTCTGGCGAAATGCGTGCTGAAGCCTGGGCGCGTGAAGCGGTGCGAATGGCGCTGGTTAATCTGAATGCGGTTGCTGCCCCGGCAGGCACCATTCCGGTGGTACTGGGTGCCGGCTGGCCGGGCGTGCTGTTGCATGAAGCGGTCGGTCATGGTCTGGAAGGCGACTTTAACCGCCGTGGAACCTCGGTCTTTAGTGGCCAGATGGGGCAGCTGGTGGCTTCTGAGCTCTGTACCGTGGTCGACGATGGCACCATCGAAGGTCTGCGTGGATCGCTGGCTGTCGATGATGAAGGCGTACCGGGTCAGTACAACGTACTGATTGAAAACGGCATTCTGAAAGGTTACATGCAGGATAAGCTCAATGCGCGCCTGATGGGGGTTAACCCAACGGGCAACGGCCGCCGTGAGTCCTATGCTCATCTGCCAATGCCGCGTATGACCAATACCTATATGCTGGCCGGTAAATCCACGCCGCAGGACATCATCGAAAGCGTGGAGTACGGCCTGTATGCACCGAACTTCGGCGGCGGTCAGGTTGATATCACCTCAGGTAAGTTTGTGTTCTCTACCTCAGAAGCGTATCTGATTGAGAACGGCAAGGTCACCAAACCGGTAAAAGGCGCGACCTTGATTGGCTCGGGCATCGAAGCGATGCAGCAAATCTCGATGGTCGGAAACGACCTGGCGCTGGATAAAGGCGTGGGCGTTTGCGGTAAAGAAGGCCAGAGCCTGCCGGTTGGTGTGGGTCAGCCCACGCTGAAGCTTGATAAGCTGACGGTTGGCGGCACCGCGTAATCCGTTTAAACGCATAGCTGAAAAGCGACACCCAAAGGGACGAGAAATCGTCCCTTTGGCTTTTCTGGCCTCTACTCCTGCCGCGATTCCTGATAAACGTCCGCCACCTTATCGAAATACTCGGTGAGATAGTTAATACACACCTGCACCTTCAACGGCAGCTTGTCCTTCTGGGTATAAACCGCATAAACCGGCCGTGGTGCGGATTGATAATGGGCAAACAGGATCTCCACCTGTCCGGCGTTAATCTCATCGATCACCCACATTAACGGCACATGGGCGATGCCGGTTCCTGAAACCAGCCAGCGGATCAGGGTTTGTGAGTCATTGGTGGCAAAACGCCCCTGAAGAGAAAGGCGGATAGAGACGCCTTCAGGCGACGTCAGCTCGAAATCGTTATCCGGGCGGACGCTGTACTCCAGCCAAGAAAAGTTACCTAAATCTGACGGTTTCTCCGGTGTGCCATGTTGGGTCAGATAGCTTTTTGCGGCGCAAACCACCATCGGCATTGACCCCAACCGCCGTGAAAACAGACTCGAGTCCTGCAGCGCGCCGACGCGGATCACTAAATCCAGCCCGTCAGCGATAAGATCGGGAGCTGGGCTGCCGGTGACCAGATTTACGGTCAGGCCGGGATATTCCCGCAGCATCTCCGCCGTCATGTTGGCCAGCACGTTTTGCGCCATGGTGGATGAACTGCCAATGCGCAAGGTTCCCACTGGGGTATTGTTAAACGCGTACAGCTGTTCATGAACCTGCTGCGCTTCAGACATCATTCGTCGACAGCCCTGGAAGTAGATCTTCCCGGCTTCGGTCAGTCCCAGGCTGCGGGTACTGCGATTCAACAATTTGACCTGGAGTTCATCTTCCAGTTTGGCTACAGTCTGGCTGACGGCCGAGACGCTCATTTGCATCCGGTTAGCCGCCGCGGTAAAGGATCCCAGTTCTACCACCCGTGCAAACACGGACATGCCCTTAAGTCTTTCCATTGTTAACCCTGGCTTAAAAGTGATTTAGATCACATTAGGTAGAAAACACATAGTCAGGCGCGTTATTATAGCGGCGCCGGGTTACCTTTCCGTAACTCTACTCACCACAATGCTGGCTCCTGAATACGCTATTATTCATTGAGCGCCGGTTATGATTATCTGACAGCTTGTCTGTTACTCTATCATCATCAACCTGTAAAGCAGCAGCCCCCCTCAACCGGGAGGTGGCTTGAGTCTGCCAGAAGGCGTGTGCCCGGTAAGGTACTGACAAGGATAAAAGATGAGTATGCTTCCGGTTATTGTGATATTTGGGCTCTCTTTTCCGCCCATTTTCTTCGAAATTATTGTGTCATTGATGCTGTTCTGGCTGGTGCGTCGTTTGCTGACACCAACCGGGATCTATGACCTGGTCTGGCATCCTGCACTGTTTAATACAGCACTCTACTGCTGCCTGTTCTACCTGGTTTCCCGATTGTTTGTCTGAGGTCATAGTGAAAGCGCTAACTACAAAAATTGCCCGATACGCCATAACCCTGATTCTGGTCGTCATCGCCGTTATCCTGATTTTCCGCGCATGGGTGTTCTACACAGAATCCCCGTGGACACGTGATGCTAAATTTACTGCGGATGTCGTGGCGATTGCCCCGGACGTGAGCGGCCTGATAACGGATGTTAAGGTACGCGATAACCAGCTGGTGAAGAAAGACCAGGTGCTGTTCGTGGTCGATCAGCCGCGCTATCAACAGGCACTGGATGAAGCTGAAGCCGATGTGGCTTACTACCAGGCGCTGGTGAACGAGAAACGTCGTGAAGCGGCCCGCCGCAATCAGTTAGGTGTTTCTGCCATGTCCCGTGAGGCCATCGAGCAATCCAATAACGATTACCAGACCTCCGAGCACCAGCTGGCGAAATCCATCGCGACGCGCGATACCGCAAAACTGGATCTGACGCGTACCGTGGTGAAAGCGCCGGCCGATGGTTGGGTGACTAACCTGAACGTTTACCGCGGTGAATTCATTACCCGTGGCTCAACCGCCGTGGCGTTGGTGCAGCAGCATACTTTCTATGTGCTGGCCTATATGGAAGAAACCAAGCTGGAAGGCGTCCGTCCGGGTTACCGTGTCGAGATTACGCCGCTGGGCAGCAACCGCGTATTGCATGGTACGGTGGACAGCGTTGCGGCGGGTGTGACTAACAGCAGCAGCACCATCGACAGCAAAGGGATGGCGACCATTGACTCCAACCTGGAGTGGGTGCGTCTGGCGCAGCGTGTGCCGGTGCGTATTCACCTGGACGAGCAGCAGGGCAATCTTTATCCATCCGGCACCACGGCGACGGTAGTGGTAACCGGCGCAGCCGATCGCAAGCCGGAACAGATGTCACCGATGTCGAAGTTGATGCATCGCCTGCGTGAGTTCGGCTAAGCAGGAGAGCATTATGCAGTGGCACCGTTTGCGGTTCCCGATCAAGCTGACTTTTGCCATTGTGCTGTCTTTGCTAATCGGTTTTCACTTCAATCTTGAGACGCCTCGCTGGGCGGTAATGACCGCCTGCATCGTGGCAGGCGGAACGGCGTTTGCTGCCGGTGGCGATCCGTTCTCCGGCGCGCTTCGCCACCGCGGCATGTTGCGTATCATCGGCACCTTCCTAGGGTGTATTGCGGCACTGACCATCATGATCGCCACCATCAGGGCACCGGCGTTAATGATGCTGCTTTGCTGCATGTGGGCCGGACTCTGCGTCTGGCTCTCTTCCCTGATCAAAATTGAAAACTCCTATGCGCTGGGCCTGGCGGGTTACACCGCGCTGATCATTGTGGTCAGTGTGGATGCGAACGGTTCAGTGCTGCTGGCTCCGCAGTTTGCGGTGGAACGCTGTAGCGAAATCATCATCGGGATTGTCTGCGCCATCCTCGCCGATATGCTGTTTTCGCCGCGCTCGGTGAAGCAGGACATTGACCGGGAAATTGATGCCCTGCTGGTGGATCAGTACAAGCTGATGCAGCTTTGTGTCGCGCACGGCGACAAGGAAGAAGTCGACAGACTGTGGACCAACCTGGTTCGCCGCACCACGGCGCTGAACGGCATGCGGGGCAACCTGATGATGGAGTCCAGCCGCTGGCAGAAAATCGATGAGCGCATGCGTGCGCTGAATACCCTTTCGCTGGCGCTGATTACCCAGGCCGCCGAAACCTATCTGATCCAGGACAGCCGAAAAGAGTATGTCCCGCCGCAGTTCCATATCTTTTTTGATAAATCAGTAGAAAACATCGGTGACATCCACAAGCGGATGAAGATCATGCGACGGGTTATCACCACCAGTGGCAGCAAAAACACGCCGGTTACGTTGCAGAACTGGGTGGTCGCCGCCACGCGCTACCTGTTGTTGTTAAAAGGCATCCATACCAATAGCAGCATCAGCCGTATCGAGCGGGAAGTGCTGAAGGATGAGCCGGTGGTGAAGATGCGTTCGGCCGAATCCCGCCATGCGATGATCAACGGTATCAGGACGTTTGTGGCCACCGCAGTCGGCTCTCTTTTCTGGCTGTGGACCGGCTGGGCTTCCGGAAGCGGCGCGATGGTCATGCTGGCGGTGATCACCGCGCTGGCGATGCGTATGCCGAATCCCCTGATGATGGCGAAGGATTTCCTCTACGGCATGATCGTGGCGATCCCACTCGGATCGCTCTATTACATGGTGATCATGCCGTCAACCCAGCAAAGTATGCTGCTGTTGTGCATCTCGCTGGGTGTGATGGCATTTATCGGTGGAATACTGATCCAGCGGCGGCAGATTGGTACTTTGGGTGGCCTGGTCGGCACCATCAACATTATTACCCTGGATAACCCGATGACCTTTAACGTCACCGCGTTTCTGGATAACGCGTTGGGGCAGGCTATCGGCTGCTTCCTCGCGCTGCTGGTGATCCTGTTGATCCGGGACACGTCGAAAGCCCGCACCGGCCGCATTTTGCTGAATCGCTTTATGTATGCCGCGGTGGCCGCCATGAGTACCAATCAGGCTCGCCGTCGTGAGAATCATCTGCCGGCGCTATATCACCAGCTCTTTATGTTGCTGAACATTTTCCCTGGTGATATCGATAAATTCCGCATTGCCCTGACGTTGATCATCGGGCACCAGCGTTTGCGGGATGCAGATATCCCGGTTAATGAGGATTTATCGGCTTACCATAAACAGCTGCGGCATACCGCCGATCAGGTCATTGCCGCAAGAACCGATGCAAAACGACATCGTTACTTCGAGCAGCTGCTGGCCGAGCTGGACACTTATCAGGGCAAGCTGGTGCATTATGACGCGCCGCTGAACGTAACCGAGCCGGTCAAAAGGCTGGCGAATACGCTGAAAAAGTACCAGAACACCCTCATCCAAATCTGACTTTACGCTGATACTGCCCGGTATCAGCGCTTTCCCATTCACGTTTCTCTCCGACGGGTTCATACAGGGATAAAGTGTGCCATCTATACTTATTCCATCAGGATGGCAAACCCCTCAGGAGAACACGATGAGCACCTCATTACTTCAGGATCACGAACTGTTCCAGACCGGCTATTTTTGTGATGGCAAGTGGCTGCGTACCGCTGCCACCTTCGATGTACTGAATCCGGCAACGGGTGAAGTGGTAGCCCATGTCGCCAAAGCCGGTAAAAGCGAAACAGAGCAGGCGATCGCGGCTGCAGAGAAGGCTTTCCCCGCCTGGCGTGCTAAAACGGCCAAAGAGCGCAGCGAAATCCTTAACCGCTGGTATCAGCTGATGATCGACAACAAAGCCTGGCTCGGCAAGTTAATGACCGCCGAACAGGGCAAACCGCTGAAGGAAGCTGAAGGCGAAGTGGAGTATGCCGCCAGCTTCATTCAATGGTTTGCTGAACAGGCCAAGCGCGCTAACGGCGAGATCATTCCTCCTGCCAAAGCCGGCTCGCGGATCCTGGCCACGCGGGAAGCGATTGGGGTGGTGGCCGCGATCACACCGTGGAATTTCCCCATGGCAATGTTGACCCGCAAACTTGGTCCTGCACTGGCCGCAGGCTGTACCGGCATTATCAAACCCGCCAACAACACCCCACTTTCAGCCTTTGCGCTGCTGGCACTGGCGAAGAAAGCCGGTGTACCCGATGGAGTTCTCAATGCTGTCGCGGGCGACACCCATGCAATCAGCGATGCCATTATGGCCAGCAAGGCGGTTCGGAAGATCTCGTTTACCGGCTCGACCGCCGTCGGCAAGCTGTTGATGCGAAATGCCGCAGAGACGATGAAAAAGGTCTCGATGGAACTGGGCGGTAACGCACCCTATATCGTGTTTGACGATGCCGATATTGATGCCGCGGTGAAAGGCGCCATCGCCAATAAATTCCGTAACGCTGGCCAAGTTTGCGTCAGCGTGAACCGCTTCTATATCCACAACCGCGTTTATGACCGCTTCGTCAGCCAGCTGGCTGATGAGGTGAAAAAACTGAAGGTCGGTAATGGCATGGAAGAAGGGGTGATCGTCGGGCCGCTGATAGAGGCTTCTGCGCTGGAGAAAGTGGAAGAACACGTCAAGGATGCGGTCGCCCACGGAGGCAAGATTGTTACTGGCGGTGCCCGCCATGTTCTGGGTGGCAATTTCTGGCAGCCCACGGTGATAGCCGAAGCCAACGAGAAGATGAAGCTGGCAAAAGAAGAGACCTTTGGCCCCGTGGCTGCCTGCTTCCGTTTTGATGAGGAAGACGAGGTTATTCGTCGGGCAAATGATACCGAGTTCGGGCTGGCTGCGTATTTTTATACGCAAAACCTTCAGCGTGTGTTCCGCGTGTCGGCGGCACTGGAGAGTGGCATGGTCGGCATTAACGAGTGTGCCGTCTCGACGGAGCTGGCACCTTTCGGCGGCGTAAAAGAATCTGGCCTAGGACGTGAAGGTTCGGTGCTGGGACTGGAAGAGTTTTTAGAAGTGAAAGCCCTGCATATTGGGGGACTGTAACTCACCGGGCGGCAGTATGCCGCCCAACCGTGGGCCTCGTGGAGCGGCTAGCATGAGAACAGAGATTTTTGATTTTGATGAAATTGTCGATCAGGCACACTTCTACCGCCAGTTCAGCGAACGGTTTGCGCTGGCCGATCTGAATGTGAAGGATTTGGACAGCTTATGGGACGCGGTGACGCTGTTGCCATTACCCCTGGAAATTGAATTTGTACATTTGGGGAGCGGACAGAAGCGGCGTTATGGCGCGTTAATCCTGCTGTTTGATGAAGCAGAAGAGGAGCTGGAAGGGCAGCTCCGATTTAACGTTCGCTAGTCAGCAGAAACAAAAAGGGCCCCGACAAGCGGGGCCAAAGGGTTCGTCATACTGACGAGGAATGTCTTACAGTAGCAGTGACAAGCCAGCGAGAGGGATTCGCGCGTTCGACAACACGCAGGTGCTGGCACCTTCTAATTTTTTGTACTTATCAGAATTTATTTATACAGCTCTGCGGTGGCGTGGTAGTTGCCATCGTTACGCGCTTCGATCACACGATAAGAGCTGGCACCTTGCTGATCCGCTTTCTGAGAAAGCTCATGACGGATATCGGTTGGCGCGCCATCAACACCACTAACACTAATGGTGCCCATTGACTGCAGGTTCTGCTCGCTTGCCTGCTGATCAGTTATCAGGTGAGCGGCGCTGGCGCCGAAAGAAAGAACTGAGGCCAGGCCGAGTACTGCGATTGCTAATTTGGTTTTCATGATAGATGCTCCAGATAGGGTTGAGCGGTAACCGAAAGGGCTAAAAAGCGTTTATTATTCTTGGGGTTACCGTTTTTATTTAGTCGTTAATACCGTATTGCCGGGTAATCTTTGCTTATTTGTACAGCTCTGCAGTCGCGTGGTAGTTACCGTTGTTGTACGCCTCGATAACTCGGTAAGCACTTGCGCCCTGAGCGTCAGCTTTCGCATTCAGCTGCTGGCGGATGTCCATCGGTGAACCGGCAACGCCGCTTACGGAGATGGTGCCAACTGATTGCAGATTTTGCGCCTGATCCGCATTAACAGATTCAGCTGCAAAAGCACCAAAAGAGAGAGCAGAAAGAACGGTTACAGCCGCAACAGTAGTTTTAATGTTCATGATTATTTCCTCGTAGTATGTTTTTATCTTTTTGTTTAGTGTGATTGTCATCACGAAAACAAGTATAGATCTAATAACGTAAAAAATTAATAGCGTGCTAATAATTTTTTGTTGGGATACTTTAACCGAAAACTGCATTTTAATAACCAGACGTTATAAAAAACGCTTATAAGTTGCCCTATCCATGTTAAATACATGTAAAAACATAGGGATATGTGACTTTAGCCATTCGTGCGCTTATTTGTGGTGGATCACACCATGAGACGAGAGTATCTGGTTTTTCTGCCTGACATGTCGCCCGCGAGGCAGTGCATCATGCTGAATAGTGAGGCGTGGAAGGGCAGAAAAGCTAAAGCCGGCAGGCGCCGGCTCTAAGAAAAGATGATGATACGGGGTGGTTAGCCTTAGGTTAAAAATCAGGCGTTAATTGCTGCTGCTTATAACTCTTGCTCGAAGAGGATCAGGATCGCTTCGAACAGCTGCTTTACCGTAAAGGCGCGGGCAGGGGTAATAAAGATGGTGTCATCGCCGGCAATGGTGCCAAGGATCCCTTCAGCTTTGCCGAGGGAATCCAGCAGGCGAGCGATAAGCTGCGCGGCACCCGGACTGGTATGGATTACCACCAACGCATCGTTGTAGTCGATATCCAGCACGAGGTTTTTAAGCGGGCTGGTGGTGGTCGGCACGCCCAGTTCCGCAGGCAGGCAATAGACCATTTCCATCTTGGCGTTGCGTGTGCGCACGGCACCAAACTTGGTCAACATGCGGGAGACTTTAGACTGATTGATATTGTCGAAGCCATCTTCCTGTAAAGCGGCGACGATCTCGCCCTGCGAGCTGAACTTCTCTTCCTTCAATAAAGCCTTAAAGGCTTTAATCAGGTCTTCCTGTTTTGATGGGTTACGCATAGGCTTCCGCTTAAGAGTCAGAAATAAAGGGGATTCCCTGATGGGACTGGCGGTGATTATGCAATTAAATGAATGGTTATGCAATAAGGCAGGGTGTTTTATGCGGGGGAGCGGTGAAGGGGTGACAGTATGCCAAACTTTTGATGGAAAAAAAATGCCCGCTCAGACAAGGATGTAGCGCAAAAAGTAAACGATTTGTTATTAAATTGATGTTGTTCTGCTTAGCGCTAAGGGTGTAATGTAAGGCCGAATCGTGCTGTTTGTCGCTGGCTACGAGCGGCCTTGCACCCTATGCGGTTAATCATTTGCTTCAGCGGTTTTGGGCGTGAGCGCTCAGATCGACATGAAAGCAATCGCAAAGCGCTGAAGGCTGGACTATGTTCATAACCAGATGGATTCACAGCACTTTACGCTCACTATAATAAGGAGTTCAGGATGAAAGTTGCAGTTCTCGGCGCAGCTGGCGGTATTGGCCAGGCTCTCGCACTTCTGCTAAAAACCCAGCTTCCGGCGGGTTCCGACCTCTCTCTGTACGACATCGCTCCCGTTACGCCTGGCGTAGCTGTTGATTTGAGCCATATCCCTACCGCAGTCAATATCAAAGGTTTCTGTGGCGAAGACGCAACGCCGGCGCTGAAAGGCGCTGACGTGGTCCTGATCTCCGCTGGCGTGGCGCGTAAGCCAGGCATGGATCGCTCCGATCTGTTCAATGTTAACGCCGGTATTGTTCGTAATCTGATTGAACAGGTTGCCAGCACTTGCCCTAAGGCGTTGATAGGTATCATCACTAACCCGGTTAACACCACGGTCGCGATTGCTGCGGAAGTGCTGAAAAAAGCCGGCGTTTACGATAAAAACAAACTTTTTGGCGTTACCACGCTGGATATCATCCGTTCCAACACCTTCGTCGCTGAGCTGAAGGGCAAAAATCCTGCCGAGCTGAACATCCCGGTAGTGGGTGGACACTCAGGCGTGACTATCTTGCCTCTGCTCTCCCAGATCCCAGGCGTCAGCTTCTCTGAACAGGAAGTGGCCGATCTGACGAAACGTATCCAGAACGCGGGTACCGAAGTGGTTGAGGCGAAAGCAGGTGGCGGATCCGCGACGCTGTCGATGGGCCAGGCTGCGGCCAAATTCGGTCTGTCGCTGGTACGCGCTCTGAACGGTGAAAGCAACGTTGTGGAATGTGCTTATGTTGAGGGAGATGGCGCACATGCTCGCTTCTTCTCACAACCGCTGCTGCTGGGTAAAAACGGCATCGTTGAGCGCAAGCCAATCGGCACGCTGAGCGCTTTTGAGCAGAAGTCGTTGGACGGCATGTTGGATACGCTGAAGAAAGACATTACCTTGGGCGAAGAATTCGTTAAATAAGCCTGCTACAGGGCCGGCGCTGTCTGGCCCTGCATTCCATCACTTCCCGCTTAATTCCCCGGATATTCCAGCACGGTAATCGGCAGCGTCATTTTTTGATCGTTGCGAATGATATCCACGTCAATGACGGTTCCTGGTCGAATCTCCGCAACCTGATCCATTGTTTCCACCGCCGAAATAGCCGGTTTATGGTTCACGTTGGTGATCACATCATTGATTTGCAGACCCGCTTTGGCTGCCGGGCCTCCCTGAGAAACATTGGTCACCACAATGCCCTGAATATGATCCAGGCTGCTGTTTTGTCCGTGCATTTGCGGCACTTCACGGCCACTGATGCCGATGAACCCACGGATTACGCGACCATCGCGAATAAGCTTATCCATGATTTTCGCAGCCAGTGCCGTAGGGATGGCAAAGCCAATGCCTTCCGGCGTTTCACCGTCGTTACTCTTATCAAACGACAGCGTATTGATTCCCATCAGTTCACCGAGAGAGTTAATCAAGGCGCCGCCCGAGTTCCCTTTGTTGATGGAAGCATCTGTCTGTAAGAAGTTCTGGTAGCGGGAAGGGCTCAGACCAACGCGGCCAGTGGCGCTGATAATCCCCTGGGTCACCGTCTGCCCAATATTGTACGGGTTGCCGATAGCCATCACTAAATCGCCGATATGGGCAATGCGCGCGGGATTGATTGGGATAACGGGCAGGCTGGACGCGGTGATCTTCAACACCGCTAGGTCGGTCAGGCTGTCCGAACCTACTAACATTGCCTCAAAGATGCGGCCATCTTGCAGCGCAACGATAATCTGCTCGGCATCGTTGATCACGTGTTTATTAGTAAGGATATAGCCACGCCCATCCATGATCACGCCAGATCCCAGCGTGCGGATTTCGAGGTTGTCAGCAGAGGCATTGGCACTGCGATTGTAGACATTCACTACCGCCGGGGCAGCCCGACGCACGGCAGAGTTGTAGCTGACAGGCGTTTCATTAGCGCTGTCATCTTTGTGCGAGAAAAAGTCACTGCCGATCCGCAATGCTGGCATGCCGGCCAGCAGCAAACCCGCAACTACAAGGCCAAGAAGCACTGAACGCAATAGTTTAGGAAACATGGCTTTAAATGGTGAGTGAATGAACGTTTGGCAGGATAGCATGAGTTAAGCGGACACGCAGGTGTCCGCTTCATGATTTAACGTAAAAGCAGATAGATACTCGCATCGCCACGGATCACGTTCAGCGCCAGCAGCGGTGGCTTGGCTTCCAGCAGCTTGCGCAGCTCGGCCAGATTAGCCACCTTGGTGCGGTTGAGGCCAATAATCACATCGCCTTTTTTCAGGCCATATTGCTCAGCGGGTGAGGCTTTGGTCACGTCATCCACTACCACGCCTTTGGTTCCGTCTTTCGCGGCGCCATCGATGAAGGTAGCACCTTGCAGAGCCGGAGTGGTCTGATCGGCCGTGGTCGAGGTTTGCGTACTGGCATCCAGTTTAACGGTAACGTTAACCGGCTTACCTTCACGGATCAGGCCGACCTTGACGTCTTTACCCGGTGCGGTAGTACCAATTTTCACCCGCAGTGCAGCGAAGCTGTCGATCGGCTTGTCATCCAGACTGGTGATGATATCCCCGGCCTTGATGCCCGCTTTCGCCGCCGCAGAGCCTGGCAGCACTTCATTGACGAACGCGCCGCGCTGCGCATCCACATTGAAGGCTTTGGCCATATCCGCCGTCATCTCAGTGCCTTTAATACCCAACTGACCGCGGTTCACTTTGCCGAAATCAATCAGCTGCTGAGCCAGGTTCATCGCCATATTGCTTGGGATGGCAAAGCCAATGCCGATATTGCCCCCGGCGGAGGAGAGAATGGCGGTATTCAGGCCAATCAGTTCGCCATTCAGGTTCACTAGCGCGCCACCGGAGTTACCGCGGTTGATGGCGGCATCCGTCTGAATAAAGTTTTCCAGACCTTCAAGATTCAAGCCGCTGCGCCCCAGCGCAGAGACAATCCCTGAAGTGGCGGTCTGGCCAAGGCCAAATGGATTGCCAATGGCGACGGCAAAATCACCGACTTTAAGCTGATCGGAATCCGCCACTTTAATCTGCGTCAGGCCTTTTGCGCCGCTGATCTGGATCAGCGCGATGTCGGTTTGTTCATCGTGACCAATCAGTTTGGCATCAAATTCACGGCCATCACTCAGCTGGACACTGATTTTACTGGCGCCATTGACCACATGATTGTTGGTGAGCACATAGCCCTTATCGGCGTTGATCACCACGCCTGAAGCCAGACCTTCGAATGGCTGCGGCTGGGAATCACCGTCCTGGCCCTGACCAAAGAATTTTTTCAGCGGCTCAGGGATCTCCTGAGACTGCGCAGCCGTCTGGGTGCCTTCCACATGGACGCTAACGACCGCAGGAAGCACTTTTTCCAGCATTGGCGCCAGGCTTGGCAGCGGTTGCCCCTCAATTTGCGCGGGGAGCGTAGCCATCGCCTGGGGAGTAATGGTCAGATTCATGCCAATACTCAATGCCAATGCACTTAACAGTAAGGATTTGTTCTTCATCGCTAAGACGCTCTCGCTACAAAAGGTGGGGGGAACTCAGGTATTAACCTAAAACTCAGAGTGCAGATGTTGCTATGGCAAAAGAAAAAAAGGGCGCTGAGCGCCCTTCAATCATTCTGCTTATTTCTGTGCTGCACGGTCACCGCGAAGCAGGCCTGAAGCGCTGTCCGGGTAGTCACGTGGCATCTGAACCGGGACCTGATCGTTATCCGCTTCTGATTCAGTCAGCTGATAAGCAAACGGGTTTTTCTCACCCGGCAGGTTTGGCAGCAGGTCATTAGACCCTTTCGCCATATGCTGATACAGCTGGCGGTAATCGCGCGCCATGTTGTCCAGCAATTCAGCACTCTGTGCAAAGTGGCTGGTCAGCTCTTCACGATAGTCGGCCAGCTCTGCTTTCGTTTTTTCCAGTTCGTACTGCTGGCTCCGCTGTTCGCGAAGCTTTTTGTTGCCAAAACGCATGGCCGCCGCGCCGATGATTAATCCAACTACCAAGCCAATAAGCGCGTATTCCCAGGTCATAATAACTCCCGTGTTGTCTTCGTTGTTCCGTAAGGGCTACTGGCCAACGCCAGTTCACTACCTGCCACTATAACCGCTAATCTGATGGAAGTGGAATCCTGAGGCTGCATCGCTTAGTGTATAGCGGCCTTTTTTTCGACAATCAACCACCTGACGCACCGAATTTTTCAGGGAATGTGAATAAATTATGCAAACGATGTCTCCTCTGGCGCGATACCAGCAGGCGCTGGAAAAAGGCGAATTCCAGCCTGATGCAGTACAACTCGACGCCATGACGCGCCTTGACGGAATTTATCAGGCGCTGACTCGCGTTCAGCCGGTTTCTGCCCAGCCTGCGAAAGGACTTTTTGGCAAGTTGAACAAGCTGATGGGCAAAGGAAAAACCGAGGCGCCGGCGGCGGCCCGGGGCTTATATATGTGGGGCGGTGTCGGCCGTGGGAAAACCTGGCTGATGGATATGTTTTTTCAGGCAATTCCTGGAGAGCGTAAGCAGCGTCTGCACTTTCACCGCTTTATGTTACGCGTCCATCAGGAGCTGACTGAGCTTCAGGGACAAAGCGATCCGCTGCAAATTGTCGCCGATCGTTTCAAAAGCGAAACCGACCTGCTGTGCTTCGACGAATTCTTTGTGTCAGACATTACCGACGCGATGCTGTTGGGCACGCTGATGGAAGCGCTGTTCGCCAGAGGGATTACGCTGGTTGCGACCTCGAACATTCCGCCTGACGATCTCTATCGCAATGGCCTGCAGCGCGCGCGTTTTCTGCCCGCCATTGAAATGATTAAGCAGCATTGCGAAATCATGAACGTGGATGCCGGCATTGATTACCGCTTGCGCACGCTGACCTCAGCCCATCTGTGGATGACGCCATTAAATGACGACACCAGCAAAGAGATGGAGCGGATGTTCGTGGCGCTGGCTGGCGTCGCGCGCAGCGACAAACCGGTGCTGGAGATTAATCACCGTTCTCTGCCGACCCAGGGCATGGCGGAAGGCGTGGTGGCGATGGACTTTAAAACGCTGTGCGGTGAAGGGCGCAGTCAACATGACTACATCGAGCTGTCGCGCCGTTTTCACAGCGTATTGCTGTATAACGTGCCGGTGATGATCTACAAAACGGAGGACCAGGCGCGACGTTTTCTGGCATTGGTGGATGAGTTCTACGAGCGGCATGTTAAGCTAGTGGTCTCCGCCGAAGCCTCGCTGTTTGAGATATACCAAGGCGCGCGGCTGAAGTTCGAATACCAACGCTGCGTCTCCCGCTTGCAGGAGATGCAAAGCGAAGAGTACCTCCGGCTGGCGCATTTGCCCTGAAGCAAGCCAGGGCGGGGCACCGGGGTGCAATTATTGTAAGAAAAGGGTCGCGCTTTGTGGTCGACTTCTCTATAATCTTGCGACCCCACGTTACAACAAAGGTTTTTTTCCCAAAACTCTTTGTGTTCCAGTAACTCTATCCGAAGGGGTGGGCTTGCTGGTCAAGATGGTCGTGTGAGCCTCAACCGTTTATTCAAGCGTTTGGGATTTCACCAACGTGTAACTTAATTTGGGTAAGCTTTTAAATGAAAACTTTTACAGCTAAGCCAGAATCGGTCCAACGTGACTGGTTTGTTGTTGACGCAACTGGCAAAACTTTAGGTCGTTTAGCGACCGAACTGGCTCGTCGCCTGCGCGGTAAGCATAAAGCGGAATATACTCCGCACGTTGATACCGGTGATTATATTATCGTTCTTAACGCTGAGAAAGTTGCCGTAACCGGTAACAAGCGTACCGATAAGATTTATTACCATCACACCGGCTTTGTCGGTGGTATCAAGCAAGCGACCTTCGAAGAGATGATTGCTCGCCGTCCTGAGCGTGTGATTGAAATCGCGGTTAAGGGCATGCTGCCAAAGGGCCCGCTGGGTCGTGCTATGTACCGTAAACTGAAAGTTTACGCGGGCAACGAGCACAACCATGCGGCACAGCAACCGCAAGTTCTTGACATTTAATCGGGATTACAGGCAATGGCTGAGAATCAAAACTACGGCACTGGTCGCCGCAAAAGCTCTTCCGCACGCGTCTTTATCAAGCCGGGTAGCGGTAACATCGTTATTAACCAGCGTTCTTTAGAACAGTACTTCGGTCGCGAAACTGCCCGCATGGTAGTTCGTCAGCCGCTGGAACTGTTGGACATGGTTGGTAAATTCGATTTGTACATCACTGTTAAAGGTGGTGGTATCTCTGGTCAGGCTGGTGCGATCCGTCACGGTATCACACGCGCTCTGATGGAGTTTGACGAATCACTGCGTGGCGAACTGCGTAAAGCAGGCTTCGTGACTCGTGATGCTCGTCAGGTAGAACGTAAGAAAGTCGGCCTGCGTAAAGCACGTCGTCGTCCTCAGTTCTCCAAGCGTTAATTTATTCTGCCTCGGCAGAGTCGATTATCGAAAAACCCGGTGCTTGCACCGGGTTTTTTCTTTTCCGCCATCGGCATAATGATGGAAATCGCGACGGGGTTTACCCTTTTCCCGTCAAATCCGCGTTCCCGCCCCCACAAGCTGTCTAAAATCTGGTAAACTGTGTGTCACTTTGCGCGCATTAGCAGAGCATTGATGCATGAAATCCTCAGTGGATGCTGGTTCGGCTTCACATCATGCTAATGGCACTCTATTAAGCAGGTTAGTCGCCACCTGGCGGGCTTGCGCAGTAATTTTCTGGATAAACTTGGAGGTTTACATGGCTGTCGCTGCCAACAAACGTTCGGTAATGACGCTGTTTTCTGGTCCTACTGACATTTTTAGCCACCAGGTTCGTATCGTGCTGGCGGAGAAGGGTGTTAGCGTAGAGATCGAGCAGGTAGAAATGGATAGCCTGCCCCAGGATCTGATTGACCTCAATCCGTACCGTACCGTCCCAACGCTGGTTGATCGTGAACTGACGTTGTACGAATCCCGTATCATCATGGAATACCTTGATGAGCGCTTCCCGCATCCACCATTGATGCCGGTTTACCCGGTTGCCCGTGGAGAAAGCCGTCTGATGATGCACCGCGTGGAGCAAGACTGGTACAGCCTGATGCGTAAGGTCGAGAGCGGCACGGCGCAGGAAGCAGAAGCCGCGCGTAAGCAGCTGCGTGAAGAGCTGCTGGCGATCGCCCCTCTGTTTGCCCGTACCCCGTTCTTTATGAGCGAAGAGTTCAGCCTGGTTGATTGCTACCTGGCACCGCTGCTGTGGCGTTTGCCGCAGATGGGCATTGAGCTGGTCGGCGCAGGTTCTAAAGAGCTGAAAGGCTATATGACGCGTGTCTTCGAGCGTGATTCCTTCCTGGCTTCCCTGACGGAAGCGGAACGTGAAATGCGCCTGCAAACACGGGGCTGATTACGATGGAAATGTCGCAACTTACCGCTCGTCGCCCGTACCTTCTGCGGGCGTTCTATGACTGGCTGCTGGACAACCAGCTAACCCCGCACCTGGTCGTGGATATCAATCTGCCAGGTGTGATGGTGCCTCTTGAGTATGCGCGTGATGGTCAGATCGTTCTGAACATCGCTCCGCGTGCGGTCGGCAACCTGGAACTGGGTAATGATGAGGTGACTTTCAACGCCCGCTTTGGCGGCGTGCCTCGTCAGGTTACGGTTCCTCTGGCGGCAGTGATGGCTATTTATGCACGTGAAAACGGTGCAGGTACGATGTTTGAGCCTGAGCCGGTTTACGAAGAAGCCGGGGAATATAACCCGGATTCAGAGCAGAACGACACGCCAGAAACGGTGATGTCTGTTATCGACGGCGATCGCCCGGATGACAGCGTGCAGAACGATGATGACAATCCGGACAACGACCCGCCACCGCGCGGTGGTCGACCGGCGTTACGCGTCGTGAAATAAAAAACGGGCCTTTCGGCCCGTTTTTTTATCGCTGAGATTAGTAAACATCTCGCAGGTAACGTTTTTCTTTTTTGAGCTGGTCAACATAGTCGGCCGCGCGCTCTACAGACATCCCACCGAACTGAGTAATCACCTCATACAAGGCTTTATCCACGTCCTTCGCCATGCGTGATGCATCACCACAGACGTAGAAGTAGGCGCCTTGTTCCAGCCAGGCAAACAGCTCTGCACCTTGCTCAAGCATGCGACTCTGTACGTAGATTTTCTTCGACTGGTCGCGGGAGAAGGCCAAATCCAGACGCGTCAGTAAGCCGCTTTCCTGCCAGCCCAGCAATTCGTCTTTATAGATAAAGTCGTGTTCCTGATGCTGGTCACCAAAGAACAGCCAGTTTTTGCCTTTCGCGCTGGCAGCCTGACGTTCCTGCAGGAAGGCGCGGAATGGCGCGATACCGGTCCCCGGACCAATCATAATCAATGGCGCATCGTTGTTCGCCGGCACGCGGAACGCTTTGTTCGGCGAAATAAAGATAGCCGGTTTTTCACCGCGACCGACACGCTCCGCCAGGTAAGCAGAGCATACGCCGCTACGTGGGCGGCCAGTGCTGTGGTAACGCAGCGTGGCGATAGTCAGGTGAACCTGATTTGGGTACGCCTTCGAACTTGAAGAGATGGAGTAAGCACGGTGCTGTAATGGGCGCAGCAGCGCAACGAACTCTGGAATGCTCAGCGAGCGGGTCAGCTCAAGTTGCAGCAGGTCCAGCGTGTCTTTGCCCCACAACCAGACGCCAAGCGCGTCCTTGTCGTCATGCTGCAGAACGTGGCGCAGTTCCTGGTTAGTGGTGTTCTGGCCAACCCATTCAATCAGCTTACGCGAAGGCTCAGAGATCTCAAACTGATAGGTCAGCAGGTCGCCCAGCGTTCTGTCGAAGCCTGAAACCGGCGTATCGTAATCCGAGTTCAGCTGAGTCAGCAGCAGTTTTACCAGCGAAGGGTCATTGACCGGGATCACGCCCAGCGCATCGCCGGCTTCGTACTTCAGCCCGCTGTCGGTCAAATCGAATTCGAAGTGACGGATATCTTTGCCTGATTCATCACCAGAAAGACGCTTATTGGTGATCAGTGCTGCGGCATAAGGATTCTGCTTGTTGCTGCCAGGGATCACCGGGGCTTCCGGTAGATTCTCCAGCGCGGTACCGCTACTGCCGGCACTGGCAGCAAACTGTGGCATAGAGGTAGAGATCCACTGATTAGAAGGCTCTTCGTAATCAATGTCGCAATCAATACGGTCGCTGACGCGTTTCGCGCCGAGCTGCTCAAGGCGCATATCGATGAATTTACCGGCCTGGCAGAAGCCATCATAGCCGGTATCACCGATAGCCAGTACGGCAAAGTGCATCTGCTCCAGACGCGGGGCGGTGCTGGCAGAAATGGCCTGCCAGAACAGCTGGGCGTTGTCAGGCATTTCGCCTTCGCCGTAGGTTGAGGTGATCACCAGCACGTGACGCATGGTCGCGAACACGTCGATATCCACTTCGCCCAGGCCCTGCACCACAGGCACCAGACCCTGAGCACGGGCAGCTTTCGCTGCGCTCTGTGCCAGCGCTTCGGCATTACCGGTCTGCGAGCCAAACAGGATATGCAACTGCGTGGTTGCCGCAGAACTGGTACCGCTGGCAACCTGCTTGCTGTCTTCCAGTACTAGCAGGCGTGAGTGTAGCCCGGCGAGAAACCCCGCCAGCCAGTATTTCTGGTCGCCATTGAATGGCGCGTCTTCAGGAATGTAAGGAATTTTCATGGGTTATCTGTACTCAATCCCGTTTCGTCGTGTTCAGTAGATAGTCACATTCAGTCCGGTAAACCGTCAGGATAATTTCCCGACGGCTGCAGCGATTTCAGGCAGTGCGGCGCGAGCAAACAGCTCTTCGAAGTCAGGCAGTCCGCCCAGCACTTCTCTGTTACGCGCATCCTGATAAATGATCCAACCATAAGTCGCCAGGCTGTCCATCGAGCGGATGTTACGTTGCGTCAGGGCAGCCTTGTAGTCGGCCATACGTTTGGCTGCAATCAGGCAGGCCAGTTCATCATCACTGTAATTTTCAATTGCTGAACGTGCGTGACGCTGCAGCTTACTGATCAGTGCGAAGTCCTCTGTCATTAACAGGTTACGTACGGCTTTTTCTACCGCGGCATCTTCTACCGGCGTGCCTTTCGGCAGGCGGGAGAGTGCCAGCTGCTGTGCAAAGCTGAGCACGGTATAGTTGTTCAGCAGCACAAACATATCTTGCGTGTCAGTTGCACCGTATTCAGGTACCACCCCATTGGCAATCGTTTTCTTGCTGCGCCAGGCCGCTTTGAACTTGGCAACCTGATGGCTTGCCAGCGCGGTTGAAAGCTCTTCCAGCAGATCCTTACGGGTCTTGGCCTTCAGGATCTCGGTGCTTTCCTGGTACAACAGCAGGGAGCGCGGCATCACAAAGACAAAGTGCTGGCACTCGGTTTCCCAGTGCTCAAGCAGCCAGGCCGCACGAGGTGAATGGGTCGCTTCCAGATGCCAGTTCAGCATCGTCAGCACCGCGTCCTTGTGCACGCGCGCCATTTCATTGTCGTCAGCGATGCAGCCAAACAGCACGGAGTCTCCGGCTGCTGAACCTGCCAGCGTGCCGTACGGGTCGTACTGGTAAGCAAAGCCACCGCTCATGCCGTTACCGAAACCGGTGCCGTAAGTGCCCAGGTTCAGGATCGCGCCATTGGTCATATATTCACAGCAGAAATCGCCAACGCCTTCAACCACGGCCGTTGCGCCGGAGTTACGGACTGCGAAGCGGTCACCCGCCTGGCCCTGGACAAACAGGCGTCCACCGGTAGCACCAAACAGCGCGAAGTTACCGATCAACACGTTGCCTTCAGCATCCTGCGAGCCGCCGCCAGGCGACATCACCACAATTTCGCCACCGCACTGGCCTTTACCAACGCCATCGTTACAGGTGCCGTAATGCTTAAGCTGCATACCGTCGTTGCAGAATACGCCGAAGGACTGACCGGCCGATCCTGAGGTAGAGATATTGACGGTATTGGGTGCCAGATAACGGCGTCCGCGATCGTCCAGCAATGCTGCAGGGATTTTGCTCAGCTGAGCAGCATCCAGCGTGTGGTTCAACAGGCGCTCGATATCGATGGCCAACTGTCCGCCAACACTCTTGTTGCGGTTGTTCAGCGTGATGCCATTGCCGAACTGAATATCGGTTTGGCCCTGATCGACCAGCTCCAGTTTCAGCTGATCGACCCAGCCGTTGTCCAGCTCGAAATCTTTTTCCAGATAGACTGGACGGGCGATTTTCAGTTCGGGTACCACGGTCAGCATGGCACGGAAGTCCAGCTTGCCGACTTCCAGTGGGTGATCCATCAGGTGCAGCAGGTCAGAGCGACCGCGCGCTTCACGCAGCGAACGCAGGCCAAGGCGCGCCAGAATCTCACGCACTTCATGCGCGACGTTCATAAAGTACTGCGCCAGCTGACGGGGATCGCCATCAAAAGCTTCGGCATTGGTGGTCAGGCCGGCCGGGCATTTCACGTTACAGTTTTTTGCCATCACGCATTTCAGCATCATCAGCGCGGTGGTGCCGAATTCGAAGCTGTCGCCACCCAACAGGGCAGATTTCACGACGTCGCTGCCCGTTTGCTGCGCGCCGGAGCAGCGAAGCAGAACTTTTTCACGCAGGCCGTTAGCGCACAGCGCCTGATGCACTTCGGCAATGCCGATTTCCGCCACGCGTCCGGTGTATTTCAGGCTGGTAACCGAAGCCGCACCGGTACCACCGGTGTTGCCCGCGACGTTGATAACGTCCGCACCGGCTTTTGCCACGCCGACGGCGATGGTGCCAATGCCTTCAGAGGAAACCAGTTTAACGATGACGCGCACGCGAGCTGCCTTGCAGTCGTGGATCAACTGCGCCAAATCCTCAATCGAGTAGGTGTCGTGGTGCGGAGGAGGGGAAACCAGCTCCACGCCAGGCGTACCGCCACGGGCCGCAGCAATTTCAACCGTGACTTTCGCCGCAGGCAGCTGACCGCCCTCGCCAGGTTTCGCGCCCTGACCGATTTTAATCTCCAGCTCTTCCAGCATCGGGTCCGCAAGGTACGCAGCCCACACGCCAAAGCGACCGGAAGCCAGCTGCTTAATGCGTGATGCACGGATAGTGCCGTGACGGGAATAGTGCTCGCCACCCTCACCACAGTTGCTCATGCCACCAACCATGTTGGTGCCGTGTGCCACCGCTTCGTGAGCCGGCGCAACCAGCGCACCGTGGCTCATCGCACCGGAAGCAAAGGTGCGGGTGATTTCGCTGGCAGGCTGAATTTCGTTCAGCGGCAGAGAAGGGGCCGAGGTGAAGATGCGTGACAGGTACTCAGCCGCTTTGCCGGTTGCGGCAAGCTGCAGGCCACCAGCCACAATCTCACTTTCGCCGATCTCATCGGTGAAACGGGTTTTCAGTGCGCTGAACAGTGCCGCAAGGCGCTCGTTCTCTGGCTTCAGACCAACGATGCTTTCGGTCAGGCGCAGCGTGAAGTGACCTTCACGGCCTTCGGTGGCTTCACATGCCAGACCACGGGTCGCAAAACCATTGTTGGTTAGCGAGTAGCGACCCAGTTTACGGGCAAACTCTGCCTGGCTGTCGACGTGGGTCAGATCGGCCGGGAAGGTCAGAATGTCACGCAGCGCCGCCGGGCGACGTTTACGTTCCTGCAGCATCAGGCTGGAGAATTCGCGATAGTCCGGCGTGATGGTGAAGTTATCAATCACGTCATTTGGGATACGTTCAAAGCTGGTGTCCGCAAAAGCGCTGGGTTTGATATTGAAGGCATTATCCAGTTTCGCCAGCGTCAGCAAACGGATGAACTGATCTTCATCGCGTGGCTTATCAGCAAAACGGATCGGCTGCTCTGTCATATCAATAAAGGTACGCACAGCAATGGTACCGTAGGAGTGACCGGCACCTTCCGCACGCTCTTTAAACAGACCCAACAACGGCACTTCTGACTCACCCTGAATTTTCAGGGCGCTCTGGTGCCAGTCCACGGCCATCTGCGCGATCGTGGCAAAGCCAGCGCCGCCAACCGGGGTTTTAATGTTCGGGAAGTACTTTCTCAGTACCGGATCGTCGGTATTAAGGAAGTTTGGCTCGAAGAACTCACCGCAGCTGTAGCTTTCAACGGTACAAAGGCCGACTTTACCCATGGTTTTCATCAGGGCTTTTTCAGCAGCTTTGGCATAGCGTTTGAATGCTTTATTGCCTTCTTCGCCTTCGCCGTACTTTTCTTCTGCGCGCATCTGCACGCCGAGAGGGTAAACGGCCGACGCGCCGAAACCGAGGGTTGCCGCGATATGGTGCGAGGAGATGCTCTGGCCGCTTTCAACCACCAGAGAAACGTCCAGACGCAAGCCTTCCTGAACCAGGCGCTGGTTAATGGCAGACACCATCAACAGCATCGGGATACCGGCACGGGTAGAAGAGATATGACGGTCAGTCAGAACCGCGATACCGCCTTGCTCACGGGCAAAGTCGACAACCTGCTGAGCAAGGTCATCAATGGCTTTTTCCAGGGCGTTGGCATTGTCGATACGGTTCTGTGGCTCTGTGCCCACCACCGGGATGTAAAGCATATCGAAACGCGCATAAGGGGCGACATTCTGTTCACGCAGCTGCAGCATATCCAGATGCGTCAGGATCGGGGTCGGCACGATAATCTGACGGCCTTTGCTGCGGCCAAGATGCGGCTTAGCACCCAGCGCAACGCGCAAGGTCATGCCGTCAACTTCACGGATTGAGTCTAACGGTGGGTTAGTTACCTGAGCAAAGCGCTGAGAGAAGTAGTGCGCCATCCCGCCTTCATGATCGGACAGACCGTTGATCGCGTTGCCGTAACCCATGGCAGAAATTTTCTCTGCGCCGGTGTTCAGCATCGGGTCCATCATGAATTTGAAGCTTTCCTGGTTGTAGTAGTAAGCCACAAACCGTTGATAAGTTTTCAGGTCACCACTGTAGCGCAGCGGTGAACCTTGCTCTTCAGCAGGAACCACAGGCAATTCTTCCAGCATGACACGGGCCTGTTCAACCAGTGCCGGGTAATCTTTTTCAGCCGCCAGTTTTTCCAGCGCTTCCAGCGTGGTGTAGCTGCGCTTTTCGCTGTGATCGTAATACAGCATGCCGCCCGCTTCGATACGGCCACGGCGTAATACGCTTTCCGGGGGGAAGGCGATCTGACCGGCTTCTGACATCGCACCGATATACTCGGCGGTTTCCACAGAGCGCAGTGGGCGCAGGCCCAGACGGTCCAGACGCGCGCCAATCACTTCACCGTTACCAAAGATCAGCGCGGCCGGGCCATCGTTTTTCTCTTCATATAAAGAGAAGTACTCCAGCATCGCACGGACTTCGGTCGACAGGGTGAGATCGTTTTCCCACGCCGGCGGCATCATCGACACCACGGCATTGATCAGGTCGAGGTTATCTTCCATCAGGCGGCTCTGGATACTCTGATCCAGACGCGAGCTGTCGGACTGTCCTTTCGGGCGAACAATTTTCTTGCCGCGAGCCAGCGCCAGCGCAGACTCAGCAATACGGTTTTTACGGTCGGTGTTCAGCTCGCCGTTGTGGGCCATCAGCCGGAAAGGCTGCGCCATGGTGGTGTGCGGATCGGTGTTGGTTGAGAAGCGGGTATGGAAGAACAACCCACGCACCTGATGATCCGGATCGGTCAGATCCTTGAAGTAAGGGATCACTTCATTGGAATTCAGACGGGCCTTCAGAACCTGCGTGCGCGAAGAAAGCGACAGCGGATAGAGCCCGCCAAACTGACTTTCGGTAAAGGCGCGCGCTTCGATGTCCAGCAAGGCACGGTAGATACGTTTTTCGAATTCGTTTTGCGTGTCGACATCCTGCGGGGCAGTAAACACCCACTGGACGATAGGCAACTGGAAAGAGAGCGCAGCAGGACGCAGCACGCTACCATCGAGTGGCAGGTCGCGCTTCAGCAGAACAGGCAGGCCATAGGCTGCAAGCGTATCTTCAACCAGACGTTCCGCATTGGCACGCAGTTCAACGTCTTTAGGCACGAAGAAGTTGCCGACGCCAAAGCGACCCGCTTCAAGCTGTTGGCCGGTAATTTTGCGGAAGAAGTGCAAAGAGATGTCCACGTTGACGCCAGCACCGTCACCGACGCCTTCCGCCGACATACCCCCGCGATGAGGTACCGTGCACAAGGCGCTATGGGCCATCTGCAGGATCTCATGAGTTTGCTCGCCGTCCTTACGCGTCAGAAAACCTACGCCACAGCTATCGCTGTCTCTTGAAGGATCGTACAAGCCATAGGGAAAAGGTTTTGTGTTGGACATCGGAGGCCTCCTCAACTTCTTTGTGACATTACCTATAGTGTTTCAAGCACAGAGTGCATCTGAGGAGTCTCTCTCAGGCTCTGTCTCATTTTTCCTGACCGCTTAATGCGGACGCCGTTACCCCGAGCGTTACCTCTCCAGACTTTTTTCCTGACGTCCTTGAAGGGGGCTGCTCTCAAATTTCCGAATCTCTTAAAGGGAGATAACTTGCATCACGAGGGAGTCTTCTTGCTGCATAGATATGCCGAGACACTGGCCCGTCGGGAAAGCTTCCAGCGGATTTCCAACTTATCGGGAAAGCGTACTCAGGTCAAATAGCGTTCTTACTGAGGCTTTTGCGACCTTATGACAGCTCAGGCTATTGATGTGTAAGGATTTGTCGCCGTTTTTTCTACTAAACCCTGCAAGGCAAAGACCGCAATAAGTGTGAGCTGTCTCACTGTAGTGCAGGCGCCATATCTCTGCACCATGCTGGTGCTGGGGTTATTGGTAGGAGAATGTTCTGACAATTATACGCTATTTACTGAAAAATACTGTTTTTATCCCGTACGCTTATTTGAATTAAACAGCCGCCCATCATTAGTAAAATTAATCATCATCGCAATGAGTAAGTTCTCACTTAATGTGAATTGTTATTCGATAGGGTAATGGGTTAAGAGCGCAAAGATCTCACTATCACTATGAATTAGCCAGTTCAGTGAGGAAAAGCTGCAGAAGGACCGACCAGCGGATTATGCAGTTCAATAAAGCGTCCAGCCTCAGGGTGACAGAAAGATGACAAAAGATTTGGGCGACGACAGGTTTATTTTCAGGCAGGCGGTTTTTATGCTGTGGATCCAGCAAAGACGCAGCTTGCAGGCAGATAAGCGATCGCTATTTTATGCCAAACGTGCAGGTGAAAGTCCTCCTTAACAATTCGCCACAACCGCTCTCAACCAGGTCGAAGTAAGGCGATCGTGCCGGGCTTGTTTAACCGCGTGCCGTAGCAGAAATCCGTTAAGGTCCGTTTATTTCTTTGAATAAGTGAGTGCGTAAGCAGTCATTCAGCGCGGGTGCTGCACCAGGCTGGTGCGCTGATGCTTTGTACAGCTTACGTGGGTCTTTTAAGCTTTTACGGTATGATTGGGGCTATTGGCCCGGAAGGAATCTTTTATGAAACAAATTCGTCTCTTAGCACAATATTATGTCGACCTGATGGTCAAGCTGGGACTGGTCCGCTTCTCATTGTTGCTGGCTTCAGCGCTGGTGGTCCTGGCGATGATCGTTCAGATGGCGGTCACCATGGTATTGCGCGGTCATGTCGAAAGTATCGATATGGTTCGATCGGTGTTTTTTGGCCTGTTGATTACGCCGTGGGCGGTCTATTTTCTCTCAGTCGTCGTTGAGCAGCTTGAGGAGTCGAGGCAGCGCCTGTCGCGGCTGGTCGATAAGCTGGAAGAGATGCGTCACCGCGATCTTGAGCTGAATCAGCAGATGAAAGAAAACATCACCCAGCTGAATCACGAAATTGCTGACCGTATCAAAGCTGAAGAGGCGCGTTTGCAGGTGATGGCCAAGCTGAAGGAAGAGATGGCCCGGCGCGAGGAAGCGCAGATCGAACTTGAGCAACAATCCTCCTTCCTGCGCTCATTCCTGGATGCATCACCCGACCTGGTCTTCTATCGCAACATTGATCAACAGTTCTCGGGCTGTAACCGCGCGATGGAATTGCTGACGGGAAAAAGCGAAAAGCAACTGATTGGGCTGACGCCGCGCGATGTGTACGACGAAGATGCCGCCACTAAGGTATTGGAGACTGACGATAAAGTCTTCCGTCACAACGTGTCGTTAACTTACGAGCAGTGGTTGCAGTATCCGGATGGGCGCAAAGCCTGCTTCGAAATTCGTAAGGTGCCTTATTACGACCGCATTGGTAAACGCAGTGGGCTGATGGGCTTCGGACGCGACATAACGGAACGTAAGCGCTACCAGGACGCTTTAGAGAATGCCAGCAGGGAAAAGACCACATTTATCTCCACAATCAGCCACGAGCTTCGTACGCCGCTTAATGGCATCGTCGGCCTGAGCCGTATTTTGCTGGATACCGATTTAAATCAGGAGCAGCTCAAATACCTGAAAACCATCCACGTGTCGGCAATCACCCTCGGCAATATCTTTAACGATGTGATCGAGATGGACAAAATCGAGCGGCGTAAGGTCCAGCTGGATATTCAGCCGGTGGATTTTACCGGCTTCCTTGCCGATCTGGAAAACCTCTCCGGGCTGCTGGCCCAGCCGAAAGAACTGAAGTTTGTGCTCGACCCGCAACTGCCGCTGCCTCACAAAATCATGACCGATGGCACGCGCCTGCGGCAGATCCTGTGGAACCTGATCGGCAATGCGGTGAAGTTCACCCAGAAGGGCAGCATTATTGTTCGCGTGGCGTATCTGGGCGAAGACTGCCTGCGCTTCGAAGTGGAAGACTCCGGTATGGGGATCCCGCAGGACGAGCAGGACAAGATTTTTGCCATGTATTACCAGGTGAAAGACCAGCATGGCGGCAAGCCTGCCACCGGGACCGGGATTGGCCTGGCCGTTTCACGCCGGCTGGCACAGAGCATGGGCGGTGATATTACGGTTCACAGCGCGCCTGGCACAGGTTCCTGCTTTACCCTGACGGTGAATGCCCCACGTATCGCTGAGCAGCCGGAAGATCAGCAGCCAGCGGATGATATGCCGCTTCCTGCGCTTCACGTGCTGCTGGTTGAAGACATCGAGCTTAACGTGGTGGTTGCCCGCTCGGTGCTGGAAAAGCTCGGTAACAGCGTTGAGGTGGCGATGACGGGTGAAGAAGCACTCGCCATGTTCGACCCTGAAGAGTTTGATTTGGTGTTGCTCGATATTCAGCTTCCGGATATGACGGGCCTGGATGTCGCCCGTGAGATCCATCAGCGTCATGGCAAGCAACATTTGCCGCCGCTGGTCGCGTTGACCGCCAACGTGCTCAAGGACAAAAAAGAGTATCTGGATGCCGGGATGGATGACGTGCTGAGCAAACCGCTGGCCGTGCCGGCGCTGACCGCCATTATCAAAAAATACTGGGACTTTCAGCAAGATGAAGCCGAGGAAAGAAAAGTGGACGAGAAGAAACTGGGATTACTGGACGTCACCATGCTTGAGCAATATATCGAGCTGGTGGGCCCGCAGTTGATTTACCAGAGCATGGAGATGTTCGAGCAGATGATGCCGGGCTATCTGGACGTGCTGGACTCCAACATGATGGCGCGCGATCAGAAAGGGATAGCGGAAGAGGGGCACAAGATTAAAGGCGCGGCAGGTTCTGTGGGGTTGGTACATTTACAGCAGTTGGCGAAACAGATTCAAAGTCCGGAGCTGCCAGCCTGGTGGGACAACGTTCAGGAATGGATTGACGAGCTGAAGCAAGAGTGGCGGAACGACGTGGACGTGTTACGGGAATGGGTTTCGGACGCTGGAAAAAAATGACCCCGACCGAGGCCGGGGTGCGCGAATACTGCGCCAACACCAGGGAAATGGGTAACCTTGCGCTATTCTTAGAAGAAGAGTTTAAAAGCACAGGCGCGGTATTGGGTAAAACGCTCAGGAACTACCTTAGCAAATCTTACATCACATGTTACCAGATTCATTAAAATGTGTGATGTTGAGCAGCGATTTAAGACAGAAAACATTAATTTGATAACACAGTCAAGCTGGAAATGATTTTTTGCTTTGAATTGGTGGTTTTTTAAACGAATGTGGCGATTTTTTCGGGAATCCGATTGACGTGGTGGTGTAGCCAGCACGTCGGCGCGCTAGCAACGCTGCTAATCAAAAATGGTCAGACTGCTGAAAAGTTTAACTCTCTGTATAACATATTCTTTTTGTGAGATTACGGTCTCGGGAATGAAACCGTTTACAGGGCGAATGATAAAAGCGCAATTGGAAGTTTTTACCGATTAATGAAGGCGCATTTAATAACTTTTGCGATCTGGATGAAGCGCTTATCTTGTTAGCCCAGTAAAAGCCCCTATTCAGAATCTTCTCAGGGTTTTGGGCTGCTTCCGACCTGTTTTGCAAATGCTTAGGTAAGAAATTTATAAGCTATGCGAATCTTTTTTTATCAACTGATTCGGACCGCTTAACTGATGTTCCTGAGGATGTTTTACGTTCGTTTGTTCTATGGAACCGATTCCTGAAGTGCGGAAGTGGTTGAAGCGGCTAGGACATTTTAATTCTGGCCGGGCTTTATCCCTTAAAAGCGCCTTTTGTTGGCAATGTTAGCGTCAGGTTCTTGTTTAAGAAGAAAAGTGTCATACAGCTATCCTCTTACAGGAATTGATAAGATAGTCATGGATATTATGGTATGAAAAAACGAAACAAAAAGGGTTTTCAACTGCTCAAAACGTGGGTTTTACGCGCGTTTTTGACCGTGATTGGCGTGTGGGTTGCGGGTATTTTACTGTTTTCATTTCTGCCGGTACCGTTCTCCGCTGTTATGGTAGAACGACAGCTAGGTGCCTGGTTTAGCGGCAATTTTAGTTATGTCGCGCACTCTGACTGGACCAGCATGGATGACATTTCCCCCTGGATGCCGCTGGCGGTAATGGCCTCTGAAGATCAGAAATTCCCGACGCACTGGGGTTTTGATGTGCAGGCCATTCAATCAGTGCTGGATAACGAAGAGGGTGGGCGGATCCGCGGCGCATCGACCCTGTCTCAGCAGACCGCCAAGAACGTCTTTTTATGGGATGGCAGAAGCTGGGTACGCAAAGGCTTAGAAGCGGGCCTGACGGTGGGAATTGAAACCGTCTGGACCAAAAGACGTATTCTGACCGTTTACCTGAATGTGGCCGAGTTTGGTGACGGCGTTTTCGGCGTTGAGGAAGCCTCTCAGCGCTACTTCCATAAGCCGGCGAGTCGTCTGACGATGTCTGAAGCCGCGCTGTTAGCGGCCGTATTACCGAATCCAATTCGTTTTAAAGCCGATGCACCGTCAGGCTATATCCGTCAGCGCCAGCAGTGGATTTTGCGCCAGATGAGGCAGCTTGGGGGAGAGGGATTTTTACGCGAACATAAGCTGATGTGAGAACGTTTTCCCAGGCATAATCGGTGATTATGCCTGGGATAAAACGGTTAATCTTCGTCGAAACCGGCGTTAAAAAGCTCAATTACCGCACTCAGCGCCTTCTCTTCTTCCGGGCCAGAGGCTTCAATTTCAATATGGCCGCCCTTGGCTGAATCCAGCATCAGCAGCGCTATCACGCTGCTGGCCTCCGCTTCAGTGCCACTCTCATTACGCAGTAACACTTCCGCATCAAAACTCTGCACCAGTTCGAAAAGCTTCATGGCCGGGCGCGCGTGCATTCCCAGCTTATTTTTGATCTCAACGGTTTGCCTGACAGTCATGATTTACGTTTTTCCAGCGTGCGATGACGGGACTGGACATTTTTACCGCGAGAGCGGAAATAGTCAGCCAGCTGTTCAGCGATATAGACGGAACGGTGTTTACCCCCGGTACAACCGATGGCAACAGTAAGATAGCTGCGGTTGTTGGTTTCCAGCATCGGCAACCACAATTCCAGATAGCTTCGGGTCTGATAAATGAAGTTATGCACTTCCGTATGGCGGTCGAGAAATGCCGCTACCGGGCGATCCAGGCCGGTCATCGGACGCAGTTTGGGATCCCAATGGGGATTCGGCAAAAAGCGCACATCGAAGACGTAGTCAGCATCAATAGGAATACCGTGCTTATAGCCGAAGGATTCGAAAACCATCGTCAGCTCGCGCTCGCGTTTACCCAGTAAGCGCGTCCGCAGCATCTCGGCCAACTCGTGCACCGACATCTCGGAGGTATCAACAATCAGGTCTGCGCGAGAGCGCAGCGGTTCCAGCAGCTCATTCTCTTCGTCAATGGCGCTCTCCAGCGATAAATTCTTGCTGGAAAGAGGGTGCAGGCGGCGAGTATCGCTATAGCGACGGATCAGCGTGTTGCGGTCGGCATCGAGAAACAGCAGTTGAGGAGAAAAGCTGTCCGGCAGGCTGGTCAGGGCTTTTTCGAACACTTCTGGTGACTCAGGCATATTGCGCACGTCGATGCTGACCGCAGCAGACATGTTGCGGTCGGCCAGAGAATTGGCCAGTTCAGGCAGTAAAACCACGGGTAAGTTATCCACGCAGTAAAAGCCCATATCCTCCAGTGCTCTCAAGGCGACAGACTTACCCGATCCCGATCGACCGCTGACAATCATCAGCACCATGACTTGTTCTCCTGAATTTGCCTGTTTGAGGGTATTCAGCCCTGGCTGCTAAGGCCGCCAGAATAACCCACATGCTTAAAATGGGCCGGGGCTTCCACGCCCGGTATGATCAGTGGCTCTCCTCAGGAGTCTCAGCCATGATCTCGTAAAGCTCTTCATCAGTCTGCGCAGCACGCAGGCGGCGACATACGGTTTTATCCGCCAGACGTTTGGCAACCAGCGACAGCGTATGCAAATGCGTTTTGCACTGATCGGCAGGTACCAGTAAGGCGAAAAGCAGATCTACCGGTTGATTATCAATGGCATCAAAAGCGATCGGCTGATCGAGGCGGATAAAAACGCCCACCGCACGCAGGGTGTCTTCTACCAGCTTGCCATGCGGGATCGCGATACCATTACCAATTCCGGTACTGCCCATACGTTCACGGGTCAGAATCGCTTCGAAGATGGTCTGGTGCGGAAGGTTAAGCTGTTTAGCCGCCAGCTCGCTGATGATTTCCAGCGCCCGCTTCTTACTCTGGCAATGGACGCCGCTGCGGGTGCAGGACACATTCAGTACCGAGCTCAGTTCCAGTGTTAATTCATTGTTCATCATAGTTTCACTTACGTGTTCACTTCTGCCTGGCAAAATTACGGGACACATCTTCACCTGAGAAGAGGGGAGAGGGTCATCGGTCGACTGCTCAGCCTGCCTGATTGATTAACGGCCCGGCTCCCCGGTTAAAGGGAGCCGAGCCGGTTATCTTACGTCATGCCTGATCCTAAGATTAGGGTGGCGAAGAAATAATCAATGCTTGAGTGAAATTTAGTGCTGCTTCAGCTTGTCTTTATGTTTATTGAGCTGGCGCGTCAGCTTGTCTATCAAGCCGTCAACCGCCGCGTACATATCTTTCCCTTCCGAGGTGGCATGCAACTCACCGCCATTCACATGCAAAGTCGCATCCGCTACCTGAGTGACCTTTTCGACCTTCAGTACAATATAGACCTGATTAATTCGATCAAAGTACTGTTCCAGTTTGGCAAATTTGGTCGTCACGAAATCACGCAATGGTTCAGTGATTTCCACGTTCTGCCCGGTAATGTTGAGTTGCATACGTTCTTCCTTATCTGTTCGATCAGACCAGCTGTTTGCGCTGGTTTGAGGGCGGGATGGATAAAGACTCTCGGTACTTTGCGACAGTGCGGCGCGCTACCATGATCCCTTGATTAGAGAGCAAGGTCGTGAGCTTGCTGTCGCTCAGTGGTTTGGCGGGATTCTCCGCCGAGATTAATTTTTTCACCAGTGCACGTATCGCCGTGGAGGACGCTTCGCCACCACTGTCGGTGTTGACGTGACTGGAGAAAAAATACTTCAATTCAAAAATTCCGCGCGGACTGTGCAGATACTTCTGCGTGGTCACGCGCGAAATGGTGGATTCATGCATATCCACGGCACTGGCGATATCCGCCAACACCATCGGGCGCATAAATTCCTCGCCCTGTTCAAAAAAAGCCTGTTGCTGATCGACGATGCAGCGCGTCACTTTCAGCAGCGTGTCGTTACGGCTTTCCAGACTTTTTATCAGCCACTTCGCTTCCTGCAAATTGCTGCGGATAAACTGGCTGTCACTGTCGTTACGCGTCGAACCGCCGAGTGAAGCGTAATGCTGATTAATCTTCAGCCTGGGTACGCTGTCTGAGTTCAGTTCCACCGTCCAGCGATTGCTGGCTTTGCGCACCAGCACATCCGGGATGACATATTCCGGCTCGGTAGTATTAATCGACTGACCCGGACGCGGATCGAGCGACTGAATCACCTGCATGGCGTTTTTAAGCACGTCTTCCTTCAGCCGCGTCACGCGCATCAGGCTACGGAAGTCATGATTAGCCAGTAAGTCCAGATGTTCGCTGACAATCAGCCGTGCCTCTTTCAGGCACAAGGCCTCAGGCGGGAACTGGGAAAGCTGGACCAGCAGGCAATCCCGCAGATCGCGGGCACAGACGCCAACGGGATCGAAGCGCTGGACGCGTTTCAATACCGCTTCCACTTCATCCATGGTCAGTTCATCGTTGCCAATGCTGTCGAGGATCTCATCCAGCGAGGCGGTCAGATAACCGGTGTCGTCCACGGCATCGACGATCGAGGTCGCGATCGCCCGGTCAGTTTCGGTAAACGGGGTTAGCTCCACCTGCCACATCAGGTAATCCTGAAGGGTCTGCGTGGTTTCACCCTGATAGACCGGCAGCTCGTCGTCGTGATAATCGGTTCCGGTGCCTGACGGCGTTCCGGCGGTATAAATTTCGTCCCAGGTCGCATCCAGAGGCAGTTCTTCGGGCATGTCTTTCTGTTCCAGCGCTTCCCTGGTATCCAGAGCCTCTTTCTCCTGATATTCGCGTACGTCCACTTCCTCATGAATGTCGGTTTGTTCAAGCAACGGATTACTTTCCAGCGCCAGCTGAATTTCCTGCTGTAGTTCAAGCGTAGAGAGCTGCAGCAAACGGATCGCCTGTTGCAGTTGTGGCGTCATGGCAAGCTGTTGGCTAAGCCTGAGTTGCAAACCTTGCTTCATATTCAGGATACTAATTCCTCGAAAATCTTACCTGGTTTTAACACCTTATCAGAGTCTGAACTCTTCGCCCAAATAGACTCTTTTAACTTGTTCATCCTCCAGAATTTCTGCCGGAGTTCCATGAGCAATTAAGTGCCCCTGGCTGACGATGTAAGCGCGCTCACATACCGCCAGCGTTTCACGCACGTTATGGTCGGTGATCAGCACGCCAAGGCCGCTGTCACGCAGGTGTTCGATAATCTTTTTGATATCAATAACTGAAATCGGGTCTACACCGGCAAAGGGCTCATCAAGAAGGATGAACTTTGGATTGGCGGCCAGCGCGCGGGCAATCTCAACACGACGGCGTTCGCCACCGGATAATGCCTGACCCATGCTGTTGCGCAGATGCTCGATGTGGAATTCGTTCATCAGCTCATTGGCGCGGTCTTCGCGTTGTTCTGTGGTCAGATCGTCGCGGATCTGCAGCACGGCCATCAGGTTGTCATAGACGCTCAGGCGGCGGAAGATCGACGCCTCCTGCGGCAGATAGCCAATCCCACGGCGAGCGCGGGCGTGCAACGGTAAGATACTGATGTCTTCATCATCAATGATGATACGACCCGCATCACGCGGCACAATGCCAACTACCATATAAAAGGTGGTGGTTTTGCCGGCGCCATTTGGACCTAACAGGCCAACAATCTCACCGGATTTGACCTGCAAACTGACATCTTCGACCACGCGACGGCCTTTGTAAGCCTTCGCCAGGTTTTCCGCAATTAACGTAGCCATAGCTGATTAGTTACTCTTTTTTGGGCCGGTAGACTGGGTGCCTTTGTCCTGCAACTGGGAAGGAACCAGGATGGTAGTCACGCGTTTACCGCTGCTGCCATAAGCCTGCATTTTCTGATCTTTCACCAGATAGGTTATCCGATCACCCTTCACGTTGCTGTCGAGCTGCTCCAGATAAGCATTACCGGTCAGCTCGACAAAATCTTTCGCCAGCTCATAATGCATTTTCTGCGCATGGCCTTTCACCGGCTTACCGTTGTCCTGCATCTGGTAGAAGGTGGCAGGATTACCATAGGCATCGACGATGGTTTTCTTGCTGTCGCCATCCGGGCGAGTGACCACGACTTTGTCCGCGGTGATTTTGATCGAGCCCTGGGTCACGATGACGTTGCCGGTAAAGGTGGCAACGTTACCCTGCATATCAAGGGCCTGATTTTCGGAATCGACATTCACCGGTTTATCGGAGTCGCCGGTCAGCGCCAGAGCGGGCAGGCTGGTAGCCAGCAGCAAGCTGAGCGCCAGGAACTTAAGGTTGTTTTGCATTTTGGATTTCATAAGAGGTTTTGACCTTTTCAATCAGCTCGGCTGTTTTCTTCCGTAAATTTCCACGCATCTTCATCCCGGTAGAGTTGAAGCTACTGCCATAAAGTGTGACCTGATCATCCGACGTTACATCCTGGGTGACGAGGTTCACTATGGCATTATCGGTCTTAATCCGCTCAAGTTGAGCATCCTGAGTCAGGCTGTTGACCTCTACGTGGCCGTAAAGATACAGCATACGGTCATTGGTCAGCTTGGCTTTGTCTGCCCGGATAGACCAGGTCGGAATTTTGTTTTCGTCGTACGTGGTCATCACCGGGTTTTCGAACCAGCTGACGGCCTCAGTGGAAAAATAGGTCACTTTATCCGACACCAGCTTGTAGTTCAGACCACCCTGAGGGTTGTAGACCACAGTATTTGAGCTCTGGCTGGTGTAGGTGGGATTCTGGTCGCTGTTGGCAACAGGTTGTGCGCTGTCATCCGGACCGGCCAGATTCCAGCCAA